>JBFWZL010000564.1:0-4013 GCA_050185455.1 Binatia bacterium
ACTTGGGTGAAGAACTCGATCTGCTTCTTGATATCCTTCGTGCAGATAGCGAGAAGATGAATACCGTTTGGCAGACCCATAAAAATACCCTCCTAAAGATAAAATTGACATTTATAAAAACTTTGGCAGCACCTTCTCGGTAAACGCCATGAACGTCTTATGCCCTAATGGAGCGCCGATCAGGTACTGCAGATCGATCTCTTCACGCAGGCGCGTAAGCTCATCAATGACGCGTTCGACCGTACCATGAATGACCACTGAATCGACATACCGTTGCACCGGGTCGCCTTCAACGCCGAGTACGCGTGGGTCAACATAGGTTTTCAACATCCATTGTGCGCCCTGACGAGCACCTTCGGCGGCCGCCGCATCCGTGGAGTCAATCGCCAGCAGTCGAGCCATGGGAATATCGCGTTCCGCAAAAGTGTGGCCGTATTCCGCAAGCTTCTGGCGATACAGTTTTTTCTTTTTGCCAAGCTCTGCGTGGGTTGAGTGCGGATCCATGAGAATCGAATGTCCGACTGAAGCTGCCCAGTCGATCGCATCTGGCGACCCCGCCGCCACCCACATAGGAGGATATGGTTGTTGAAGCGGCTTTGGCAAAACTTCTACATCTTCAAACGAGAAATATTTTCCTTGATACGTGAGTCGTTCGTTCGTCCAGGCGCGCACGACGATGTCGATAGTCTCGCGAAAACGATCGTAGCTTTCCTGCATCGGCACATCAAAGGTTTTGAACTCCTTAGTGTCGAAGCCGCGCCCGGCTCCCCAATTCACCCGGCCTTCGGACAAAACGTCAAGCAGTCCGATCTCTTCGGCCAGCCGAAGCGGATGGTAAAACGCCGCCAGCGTGACCCCGGCGCCGATGCGTAATCGCTTTGTACGAGCGGCGGCATACGTGCCCATAACAGGAATGGAAGGGCACACACTGTAATCACTGAAATGATGTTCAGTAAGCCACACCGCATCGTATCCGGTTTGGTCCATGATCTCGATGCGTTGCAAGGCGCGCTGGTAGACAGTTGGGAGCGCTACCCGCCGTTCAGGCCAACTGAAAAATTGGAGAATGCCGAATTTCATGTTGACAGTTGTAGCTTTCCTGTGACTCGTTGGCTAGAGAGATTGGCAATGGACCTGGAAAGGTAAGTCTGCTAGAGGCGCTATGAGAGAGAGGATGTGGAGACAAGACACGGAGATGTTCAAGTTCGAAAGACTTGCCGTGTGGTAAGGAAGGATCACGATGCTCAAAGAAATCACAGAGATTACCCCGCACCCGATTATCCAAATGTGCTGGGTGGTTGATGATATGGAGGCGGCGGCGCTCCAATGGGTCAAAATGATGGGAGCAGGACCTTTTTTCCGCATCCCCCACATTCAGCTTGACGAATTGACCTACCGAGGCAAACCCGCCAAGCTCGATCAATCTTCAGCCGTAGGGCAATGGGGGGCTGTCCAGGTCGAGCTGTTCCAGCAGCATTGTCATAATCCGTCCGGCGCACGCGAAATGTTTGCTCCCGGACAGACGGGTATCCAACATTTAACGTGGTTTGCGACTGATCTCGACGTCGAGACGCGCCGTTTGAACGGACTAGGATTCGAGACGGTGATGACCTGTCGGCTTCCGGCCATCGGCGGCATGCGTCTTGCGTGGTATGACACTAGAAAGGTAGTAGGAGCAATGGTTGAAGTTTATGAAGACTGTGACCTAATGCGAAAATTCTATCGTCGGGTGGCAAAGGCTGCGGAAGGGTGGACTGGTGAGCAGCCGGTCCGGTCTTTGTAGTTGATAAGCGCCTCCGTGTGACTGCCTATTCGCTGGGCACAATCCAGTCAGGCTTCCGCTGAACTCCTGCAAAATAAGGCCATGAAACAAAATACATCAAAACAAGACGAACTCATGCGCGCCTGGGTGAAATCCCCGGAACGCTGGCAACAACTGTGGGATGCATGCGAAAAAGGCGAAGGACGTTACACCCGTGGGGTGTTCGTGCTGAACGGCAGACGCTCAGCCCCACTGCAGCGAAAAACTCAGGGACAGCTGATCGCCGAGATGCTAAAAAGCGAACCAATGGGCTACCTGTCGTAAAGACGTATATCGGATTTAGTACAGTAATTATTCCAGAGCCGCATGACGTCGTGCCTGAACTTTGGTTTGTTTTTCTCCTTTTAGACCCCTATGAGCACTTCGACCAAATATCCTTCACCAGAGCAAATCGCCGCTCTTCTGACGAATTTTCTCCAACGAGCGTATCAACCTCCGCCTCGACAGGTGCGCCTGGACCAGGTGCGCCTCTTGACCGGCGGCGCTTCGCGACAAACGTGGTCGTTTGATGCGGTTATTGAGCAAGTGAATGGAGAGACTCTCACCCTGCCGCTTATCCTGCGGGCCGATCCTCAGGAGGGGCCTCAGTCATTTATGGATCGCAGCCTTGAATATCATGTGATCGAAGCCGCGCACGCGGAAGGCGTGTTGGTTCCGAAGCCGTATTTTCTCGGGGATAAGAGCCTCGGCGCGCCGTTTTTCATCATGGAACGGATCGAAGGGGAAACGATTCCACGCCGTCTGTTTCGCGACCGTGAGTATGAGCAAGCGCGTCGGGTCATCACTCAGCAATTGGGCGCACGACTGGCGCGTATTCATCGCATCCCCATCGAAAAGTATCAACTTGCTGAGTTGCCTGGTCCGCAAACTGGGCGCACACCGGCGGAGGAAGAGATCAGTCGTTACGAAGAAATGTATCAGACGATGGCGCGAGAATCGCATCCCGCCTTCGAACTCGCTTTCCGCTGGTTGCGTCAACATATCCCTCCTGAACTGGAACGTGTGTTGGTCCACGGCGATTATCGCATGGGCAACGTCATGTTTGGGCCGGAAGGCTTACGTGCGATTCTCGACTGGGAATTGGCGCATATCGGCGACCCGCTAGAGGATCTTGGTTGGATGTGCGTACGTTCCTGGCGATTCGGCAACGATCACCTGCCGGTCGGTGGAGTTGGCAAGCGAGACGAGTTTTGGCGCGCGTATGAAGAAGCAGGCGGGTATCCGGTGGACCCGAAACGAGTCCATTTTTGGGAGATTTTCGGTAATCTCCGGTGGGGCGTGATTTGCTTGAACATGACGCAGCCTTTTCTGGATGGTCAGAACCCCAGCGTTGAGCTGGCGGCCATTGGCAGGCGCACGTCGGAGACGGAGTGGGAATTACTCCACCTCATGGAGGAATAATGCAAGATCGCCCAACCTTGACTGAACTGCTGCAGGCAGTCACGCACTTTCTTGATGAAGAGGCCGTGCCGCACTTGACCGGCTCTCGCCAGTTCTACTGTCGTGTAGCCGCAAACGTGCTCCGCACGGTAATGCGCGAGTTGGAGTCCGAGGAAGGGCAACTCGCCAACGAGTGGGAGCGGCTCGATGCGTTGTTGCCGCGCCAGAAGCGTCCCTCCACGCGAGACGCCTTAAAGCAGGCTATCCGACAACGCACTGAAGAACTCTGCCAACGCATTCAACAAGGAGAAGCGGATGCTGGACCGTACCGCGAGCAGGCACTGGCTCATGTCCGCGAGTCCGTGCGGGAAAAACTTGTTGTGAGTAATCCAGGATGGCTCAAGCGTCCGGAATCGTGAAACGGCATGCACGACAACAGGAGAAGCTGCAAAGAATTGCCGGGGTTAAGTTTGCCAGCTAGTCGGCGCGCTCGGGTCAGGCGCATAAGAGCAATATGACCCTGTGTGAATCGTTCGGCGCAAATGAAGACCTAAGGCAGGATGAACTTTTCCGATCTGTCTGAGCGCCGCTTTGATCGCCTTCGTTACATTGACGCGCGCGCGCTCCGCTGCTGACCCTGCTTTCCGGATGCGCCCGCCGAATCCCACGGCGTGGGACAGTTCTCTTGTGAGAAACTCAATTTCCTCTTCCAGCGTCTCTATGCGGGCCATGTCGTTGAATTCTCGCGCTTCCTCTAGTTCAGACTGTAAGTCAGCTAACCGCTGTTTGTAAGCGGCGCGGGCTTGCGGAT
>JBFWZL010000565.1:0-4013 GCA_050185455.1 Binatia bacterium
CCCCGCCCGGGGTGGGCGGACCACCCGGGCGAGACGAGAGAACGACGGGTCAGGAAAAAGTCGGAGGGCGCCAGACGCCGTTTACAGGGGATGGAGGCGGTTCGAGGTTTATCCCGACGGAGAGCGCAGGGTGACACACGGGTGTGCCAAGGTTGACCGTCAACGACACCATTGCAGGGCAGCCGGACTGGCACTGCGTGCCAGCCTTGCAGGAGTCGCTTCGCGGCGCGCCTGCATCTTGCTGCTGCTTCTTGCAGCAGTCGTCGTTATGAACCCCGGATCCAGCCTGTGACGTGAAATGCCCGTCCCGCATCGGGCACGGGGACTCGAACGAATTGCGGGCCGCGAATCCCTGGAGTGGAATCGTGAGGCACAACATCAGTGCGAGTAAAAGTCGCATGGCCTCACTTTAGGTTAAATGCGCTGTAAACGAAAGGCAGATATCAAGGAGGAGGCCCGCAGATGCTGAAATGCAGACACCTCAAGACGCGCGTTGGCTTGTCGACCCCGATGGACAATCCGATGAATACGGGTACGCTCATTGTGGCTTCATCTGTATGTTCGCCCCGTCAATCGCCGGCGGTCAGGTGATGCTCCAGTCGGCCGCCGGCGACGGGCCAATCCTGTGCGGGAAGAAGCACAGAAAAGTGAGGCGCGCGCGCGCCGAGACTGAGCACGGCAGGGCGATAGGGTACGGCGAAATTCGCGAACTCACGACCGTCTATGTCATCGAGATAGAGATGTACGTGCCCCCACAGCGAACGCACGGTGCGGGGTGCGGTGCGGAGGATATCGCTTCCCACCGCATGTCCCGAGACTCCGCTGCTTTCTATGTCGTCGGCCGCACATCGCGCAGAGCGACGAAGTGATGATCACGAACAACCCTCAATGTATAGGGCCTCGGGCAGCCGCCCTATTCTGAACGAACGGACATGGGTGCCGTCAGTATCGAACACCACTGCCGATTTGCGGTCTGACGAGTAGACCGTCAGATAATGGCCTTCCTCGTACTCATGGTCGCTGATCTCCACTCGATCCGGATAAGTGGCGAGGATGTCTTGCTCGGTAGCGCCGACCGTGATGCCAGAGATTGTTGGCAGGTTGGGTGAGCGGATCTCAACGCGTGCAAGCGCGTCGTCGACGATCATGTAGATGATGTCGTCGGAAGTAGTGCTATAGAGGTTTGTGCAGCCGTTTTCGATACTCTCGACGGTGGTGAGTTGACCTAGCGCCACCAAGAGTCTCCAAAGCGGCATGCCCACACGAATGTCGCCGAAGCCGTTGTAGCCGATCTGCTCGGCAGAGTTGGCAGTAGTCGGCAACGCGAAGCCGACAGTCACCGCAAGTGCGATCTTGAGAATGGAATAACGGTGTCTCATGCTGTTTTAGGCTGCGCCCGGCGATCGTCTCGCGCGTTGCGATTTTGCCCCGTCTTGCCGTTTGTACGCCGCTGAGAACCGCTGGCGTCGGGCGGTCACGGCAATCTCGATCTTGCGCCATTTGCCCACGCACCTGTTCGTTCGACCCCTGAGACGACGTCCTACAGCAAAATCACCCAAGAGGGTGCCTCACGTCAAGCTGAGGCGGGGGGACCGGACAGGGATGGTCTGCTCGGACAGCGTGCGTACTTCGCGCTCATTCCAAAAAAAAGAGAGCCCCGGTTCGCTGGGGCTCAAAAATGCGCAGGAGGACTAGCTACGATTTGTTGGTTGAAGTCGTTGTATTCATTTCCCTTTCAATGTGTTACGTGCCGACGGGTAGCGGTCGATTCCAAGTGCCGATCGATAGTCTTCGCTTCCACGCACGAACATACCTTCGAGCACGATGCCAATCGCATTCGCTGCGCGATCGTTCATGCTGAAATTCGCGGCAATCGCTGCCGCCTGAACCAGTGCGCCAGGGCCACAGACTTGCAGCAAGCGCGCACGCGCGCGATTGAGCCTGTCTGGGTCATTCCCCGTCACTGCATCGGCAAAAGCCAGGAGCTCTACGCCCTGGGGAATGCCGCTCTCGAGCTTTGGATCCGAAACGGCCCTCAGCTCAATCTCCAACCCACTCGCCTCGGCGCTCGCACGGAGCATCCATACATGAGAAGTAGTTCAGTAGAAACATTCGTTGAGCGCTGACACGCGTGCCGCGACGAGTTCATACTGCGGCCGCGAAAGGGTCGGCTCGTAAGTGAATTGAAGATCCATGAAACTGCTGATGCCCAAGTACTGGGCGCTGCCGAGCTTCATGAGCCCAGCAGCCTCCATCGGGACGAGACTCAGCGCCCGATAGATGAACGGTGCGGCCTGCGGATCGCTCGAGCCGTAAAGGAGTTTCGCTTCTTCCTCACCGCGCAAGCCACCGGGAACGGTCTCAACCCACGCACCTTCATTGCGCGCCGTTCGCGGCCGGATCCGTGAAGATTCTCCTTCCAGCGGGGCGGGCAATGCGCGGATTGGTACGCCAATTCCGCGTGCGAAAATATCCACGTTGACTGCACGTGAAACTACTCCAACGACTTCGACGTACTCCGCATCGCTGAGGCCTTCGGCGAGTGCCTGCTCAAAAAATGACCGCTCGAGGTCATTGGTAAACACCGCAACCTGGCGTGCAACGCGTTTGACAGGGGCGGAGAGGTCGCCTTCATACGGGAACTCTTCACTCGAGCCGGTCTCCTGAAGGCCTGCTTCCCGGCGCGCCTCGCGCGCTTCCGCGACGATCGCCCGCCGTTCGCTGCCGGAAAACCAATGTCCAGGCGTTGCGAACGACATGAGCGTGTCCGCGTGGGCGCGAACCAGCGCGTCCCGGATGGGTAATTGCGAATCCTCATACAGATTCATCGTATAAATCCTCCCGTTTTGAGGTTGAAGTATCGGGGCCCGCTGTCGGCGCCCCTTGCATAAGTCGCGAATAACTCCCGACTTCTTACATGCGTCCCTCCATCAGCCATCTCCATGCGCGCGATAAAGGAAGATGGCGCAGAAGCGATCTGTCTGGGCTGCGCCGGCATGGGTCCTCTGGATGAACAGATTCGCAAGGCAGTGCCGGTGCCGGTCATCGACGGCGTTACGGCCGCAGTCAAGCTCGCGGAGGCACTCTACGACTATGGCTTGAAAACCAGTAAGGTCGGCGCCTACGCATGGCCGGACAAGAAAGAAGTTGTGGGCGGCGTCGTCGCATTTGCGAAGTCGGCCTGAGCGGGCCCCTTCGTTCCGCGGGTCGCCATGCGGATACAATCAATACAGACCCGTAACTATCAAAATGATCAGCATCCAAAGCACCGCACTGGCAGCGACTAGTAGACGGAATCAAGGCAACTCGGGGCTGCCGTCGAGGTCGGAGTCACTCTGCATACAATTTGCCTGCGACATACCCGGTGGTGTAAACACGCGCGGTCGTGCGAAATCAACAAAGAGACGCACATTTCGGGACCTGTTGATCACGATCGTGAGCGGTAAGGGTATAGCCTGTCGCCGCGCAGCATTAAGGCAGGCTATTGACACGAGCCTGGATACGCGCCGGCGGTGCCGCCAGAATGCTGGATGCCAATCTGCCAAGGTAAGCATCTCCGACAGACTCCCAGTGCCGAAAACCTAATCTGAAAAAACAACCGCAATTACGCGGAAACGCGAGGGCTAACCATGAGCGCGCAACCAGAGACAGTCTCGACGGGTGTCAACGAAACTATTCCCGTGCTTGATGTCGGTGCTTATCTGAGAGGAGAACCGGGCGCATTGACAATATTGGCCGCCGATCTGCGCCAGGCATTGGAAGAGATTGGTTTCTTCTTCACCGTCAATCATTCCGTCTCGCAGGAGTTGATCGATCGCACTTTCGCGGAGACGGCGCGCTTCCACGCGCTGCCGAAGTCCGAGAAGATCAAGGTCGCGATCAATGACGCGCACGTCGGCTACATGGACAACGAAGGCGAACTACCGCGGACGTCGCCGTACTACACCGGCACGTTGAAGCCCGATGTGGGCGAGGCATTCTTTATTAAGCGCGAAATCGCACCGTTCCCGCTG
>JBFWZL010000566.1:0-3998 GCA_050185455.1 Binatia bacterium
TCAATCTCCCATACTGATGTGTCCGCTAGAGCGGTGACTCTTAGGGCGAGAACGATAAAAGCAGCGGCAACAAAACGACGCATTCCGTCCCTCCTTACATTGACGTGAAACTCCCATTGGACGCATGATATTCCCTAATGGGGGAAGACAGCTCAACCGAGCTCTTAGCGGGTTGGTAACGAGAAGGCAAGAATGTAGCGAAAAGAGGCAAGCTCGTTCAAAATGAGGAGCCCAGGTGCTGCAAAAACTCGATTTCTTCCGGAGTGGATGAGCGGCTAAGAATGGCGTTGCGATGCGGAAAGCGGCCAAACCGAGCAATGATCTCCTGGTGTCTGAGCGCGTATGAGACCGAATCCACCAGAGGATCGTCTTGCGCGAGTTGTTGAAAGAGAGAAACTGATTGGCGTTGGTCAATGAGGTCTTCGCTGTGCATAAGCGGCATGTAAACAAACAACCGCTCTACTGGACGAAGTTGTCGATCTTCCTGAGCATGTAAAAGATAAGCTGTGGTCTCACGAGCGAGTGTATCCGTAACGAATGCACGGGGAGTTCCGCGAAACATGTTCCGTGGAAACTGGTCGTAGAGCAGAATACGCGCCAATGCGGATCGTGGAGTCATGGCCCATTCCTTCAGCTCCTGAGTAGCCGCTTGTTCATAATCCTCTAAGAAGCGGTCCCGTATGTCCTGATCGATATGCGGATCAGCTGCAAACCATAGCTTGCGCCGCTCGTCATGGTATTGTTGATCGTTGCGCGGCTCGCCGAACCAGAAGGAGAGTATTTCGTCTATGCGTGACATTAGGCGTTTCTACAGTTTCTCTGTGAAAGTTATCTGTTTTTAGAATACTTTCTTTGGCTACCGTGAAGGTAACAGAAGTGGAGGGGGAAGGTAAGTGAAACTTGCGCGTAATGCTGAAGTCCTATTTTCCCGGATGCTCGCCTGCGTGAGCATAACGTCTTTCCTCTGAAAAAATGGCAGTCAAGCACAAGCTTGCCGGGAACGGCCTCTGGCCTTATCTCGGTCTACCATTTCTCCCGCAGCATTCAGAAATTTGTTCTACATGACCTGTTTCTCTATTCTTGACCTTGGAGCAAGCGCCCAGTAACGTTCGCGAGGGCTGTGCATGAGTGTCAGCCTTATCGTAAAAACGGTATGAAAGCTGGAATTTTAGCTGCCGGCTGGGGAGAACGTCTGCGGGCGCAGGGAGTGACGCTTCCCAAACCGCTTGTGTCTGTTGGTGGGCAGCCTCTTATCGCTCGTCTTCTGCACGCCGTGCGGCAGTGTGGGATTGCTGAAGTGGTGTGTATTGTGAACGCCGCATTCCCTGAGGTGGCGCGATATTGCCAAGAACGGGACTGGGGTATGCCCACGCAATGCTTGAGTAAGAGCACGGTCCATTCCTTGGAAAGCTTTCTGACCCTTCAGCCGCATCTGGAAGCGGAGCCATTCCTACTGCTCACCATTGACGCCGTTTTTCCTCGTGCGGCGCTTTCTTCATTTTTGCATCAAGCGCGGCACTACCCCGAAGCCGACGGTGTCCTTGGCGTGACTCCCTTTGTCGATGACGAGAAGCCGCTATGGGCCATGCTTGACGGAGATAAGCGTATTCTGCGTCTCGGTCCGTCGGCTCAGACTGGTGGCCTAGTCACCGCGGGCGTTTATTTCTTTGCGCCAAGCGTTTTTCGTGAAGCAGAGGCTGCTCGGCGCAGAAAATTTACGGCTTTCCGTCAATTCCTTGCACACCTTGTTACCAGTGGCTATGGGCTCTATGGATATCTAATACCCAAAGTAATTGATGTTGATCGTCCGGCTGATATCGTGACGGCTGAGGCGTTGCTTGCGGAACTTGGGGAAGAGTGAGATGCAAGTGCTCGGTATCTACCGCGAAGCAATCTTTTCCCCGGGGCGGATGAGCGATGATACCTTGATTTTGGAAGCGACGGCGGCGGCATTACGACAACACGGTCTAGACGTTTGTTTACGCCGAGCGGAGACTCTTGCCGATGAGGCGCCGCGCCCTCAGGTGATTTTTTCCATGGCGCAGGGAGAGCCAATTCTTCTCATGCTCCAACGTTGGCAAGATCAAGGCTCGGTGGTCATCAACAATGCGGCGGCCGTGTGGAACTGCCGACGCGCGCGAACGCTAGAGTTATGTCGTGCGGCTGGGGTGCTGCTGCCGGAGAGTTGGACGGCGCCAACCGCTATTCCTCTGCCGGAGATCAAGAGACGACGTCTTCCTCATGCTCTATGGGTGAAACGCGCGGACATGCACGCCCTGCAGCTGGACGATGTCGTCTATCTGCAAGATCAAGCTACCTTACCTGATGCGCTGTTCGCCTTTGCCTGTCGCGGCGTTACTGAAGTCATTCTCCAGGCGCACTGCCCTGGCTTGGTGATCAAATTCTACGGTGTAGGTCCTGGCCGATTCTTTGACTGTTCTGATGCCGGGCGCCCCGTACGCGAACGCCTCATCTCTTTAGCCTCTCAAGCCGCTCATACCGTGGGATTGGAAATTTTTGGCGGCGATTGTGTTCTCCGTGAAGACGGCGCGCCGGTCTTGATCGACCTGAATGATTGGCCGAGTTTCGCCCGCTGCCGTCAGGCGGCGGCGCAGGCGATTGCCGATCTTATTCTCGAGCGGATACAAAGAGAGCTGTGAATCACAAAGCTCCTATTCTCAAGACCTCTGTTCCTGGACCGCGATCGCAACAAATAAGAAACACAGAACAGTTGTTTTTGGCGCCAGGAATCCAGCGGATTTCGCTGCTTTCTGGCGTTGCCTTTGAGCATGGCGACGGCGCGACTCTGACCGACGTTGATGGCAACACCTATATTGATTTTTTTGCCGGTGTAACCGTCGCGAGTCTTGGGCATAGCCACCCACGCTATATCGCCGCTCTCGAAAAGCAGCTGCACAAGCTGACCGTAGGGAGCTTTACGACTGAACCCCGCGCCCGATTGGTGGAGAAAATCGCCTCGCAAACACCCGGGAAGCTCAAGCGCACGCAATTCTATAGTGGCGGAGCCGAAGCAGTAGAGGCGGCCCTGCGCCTTGCGAAAGCTTATACCAAGAAGTACGAAGTCGTTGGGTTTTGGGGCGGCTTTCATGGGAAAACGAGTGGAGTGCTTGGTCTCGTGGGCGATAGTTTCAAGCAAGGCTGGGGCCCATTGCCTGGAGGAACCCATCTCGTTCCCTACGCTGATTGTTACCGCTGTCCGTTCAAACTGCAGTATCCTGGCTGCGGCCTGGCTTGTGTCGACTTCATCCGCCAGCATCTCAAGCAGACCAGTGGCGGGGCGATTGCCGCGTTTATTGCAGAGCCGGTACAGGGCACGGCGGGGAACATTGTACCGCCGCCGGAATTTCTGCCGGCCATGAAAGAACTCGCCCGCGAGCATCAGGCGCTTTTCATCGCTGATGAGATGATTACCGGCTTTGGCCGCACGGGCAAAATGTTTGGTTGTGAGCAGAGCGGGGTAACTCCAGATATCATGACGGTTGGAAAAGGGATGGGAAACGGCTTTCCCGTGACTGGTGTGATCTCGACAGAGGAGATCATGGCAGCTGAGCCGTTTTCTAAACCCAGCGCCTCCTCGTCTAGTTATGGCGGAAATCCTCTTGCCGCGGCTGCCGCGCTCAGTACGCTGGAAACGATTGAAGAAGAAGGTTTGCTGGAGAACGCTCAACATGTCGGAGCTTTCATGCTCGATCGTCTCCGGCACATGCAAGAGAAATATGAATTTCTTGGCGAGGTGCGAGGGGCGGGGTTACTGATTGGCCTCGACCTGGTGAAGGATCGTCAAACGAAAACCGAACTGCGCCGTGAAGTGACAGAGCAGATTTTTCTTGAGGCGCTAAAACGCGGTCTGTTGGTGATGGGATACCTGGCGCGCATGCGTCTCAACCCGCCGCTGACCATCTCCATGGAATTGGCTGATACTGGTCTGGCCATTCTCGATGAAGTCTTTCAACTCATCGCGGATAAGGTGGATTACA
>JBFWZL010000567.1:0-3997 GCA_050185455.1 Binatia bacterium
CCAGCGCATGGTGCGGCGATGGAGGCTAGGGCGAACATCGCGCACCGCCGTGGCGTTGAAAAGAATCGGGCGGCCCGAAACCTCCGCGATGCGAACATATAAGCGCGAGTCGTCCTAGAAATCTTCACTCGCCTGAGTGAGCTGAATAAAGCCCTCTTTCCGTTTGCCAAGCACTTCAGCAAAGGCGACCAGGTCTTCCTCAGCCATGGTGTCAGTCACCATAGGCGTACCGTCGTAGTCACGTTGCACTGAGATGAAGCCATTTCCCAACCGTTGGCAGGAAAATCCACAGCCGCCAGCATCCATGGCTTCATTGAGAAGCCCTTGCATCTGTTGGATCTCCTTCTCCGTGGCCTTACGGCTCTTTGCCGCTTCCAGGCCCATAACCCAAATCATCAAGGGCGCGATCGGGACATAACTGAGGACATTAAGACCCTTCGGCGTGCGATCGAGAAAGTCCAGCCAATCAGGAAATGTTACCCAGTCCCATTTCATCCCAGCTTTCATCGACTCAAAAGGAATCGCCTCGACGCGCGACATGGTCAGCATGGCGCGGTCACGCAGTTCAGGCTTGCAGGGCGCGAAACCGAATCCGCAATTGCCAATGACGATAGAGGTTACCCCGTGCCAGCCGGACAAAGTGCAATACGGGTCCCAATTAATTTGCGCGTCATAATGGGTGTGAAGATCAACAAAACCGGGCGCAACCACAAGACCATTGGCGTCGAGCGTTTTCTTTGCGTCGCTTGGGTTAAGCTTGCCGATTTTTGCGACCTTGCCGCTTTTGATCCCGACATCGGCCACTTGTCGTGGGGCACGGGTTCCATCGACGACGGTTCCGCCGCGAATGAGCACATCGAATTCAGGCATAATGTTCCCTCCTCAGGGATTGAACGTTCACTCAGTTTTTTGCACCATGCCATAGGCGACAAAGCGCGTCAACCCGAAAAACGGAGCGTATGACAAGTCATAGGAAAGAAAGATGAATAAAAAAGGCTGCCTGCGAATGGCCCCAAAAGCTCCAAAGGCTTACGCTACCATCTTTTTGCGCGCCCGTTTCCAACCATATCCGCGCACGAGTGACTCCGCGTTTGTCTGGGCAATTGCAACTTGCGTCTCCGTGGAACGAAGGTCAGCTTTCTTTCCAGAAGTCTTCGTCTTGGATTTCTTCCGCGCTCGTTTCCAACCGTACCCACGCACGAGTTGCACACCGTTATCTGAGGTTGGACTCAAGCGAACGGTCTCTGCAGTGGATGGCCGAAGCATTGGTGGAGCGCCGTCTTCGTATGCCGCAATACCAGCGACCGGTAAGAAAAGCGCACACAGAGCAGCCGTCACCAGTTTCTTTTGCAACATCGGAGAACTCCCTTCAGGACGCATCGCTTAAGTTTCATGGGACGACACACTAACAAAAACGACACCAATTCTCGACATAACAGCTAACTTTCAGGATTTTCACGGAAATAACAAGCGTCGCCGAGAAAAAGTCCCGGGAAGAGAAATAAAATTTCAGACGATCGGGCAAAAGAGACCGGGCGTCAGTGCGACACCCGGAAAGAACATCAAAACTGGAAGATCAGGCTCAAAATGGTTTCGTTCCGGCTATCCCCAGGACGCCCAAAGCGATCGCCAATGGACCACGGTCCCGGGTCGTGTGAGCGGATTCTCCAGTAAAAATCTTGCGTCAGGCGAATCACGATATGGTTAGAGAAGAGATAATCAAGGGAGATGCGATTGTACGCTCCGGTCGAGACTGGGTCGAAAGCCACGACAAAGAGCGGCTGCCACAAGCCGCCAGGACCATAGCTCGTCGAGGCGGAAAGCGTCATGACAAATTCATCTTCATTGATCTTGTCAGTCAGCGCGCTCACGTAGCGTCCAGGAATAATATCACCGTCAATGATCGCATGGCGAACGGACGAGGCTCCACGAAAGAAGCGATTGTAGTCCAGGTAATGCCGCCAGAAAAACTGCCCCGAGACAAAGAACGTCCGAATCTTATTGAGTTTGCGGATCCATGTGGGTCGGTCAAACGCCAGCATCACCACCGTACGGCGCGCGGTCTGAAAACTATCATTGTCGGGGTCCCAGCGTCGCGGAATCCCACTCTTCAAACGGATAGGGACGCCGGTGGACAGCGCCGTCTCCACACGAAAGACTGCCTGAGTGAATCTCTCTTCTGAGTAATTGGCGGCAAACCCCACCACGTGGGACCGTGCATTGACAGTGTTGACCACTGAGCAAATGGTCTCTGTCGGACACGTCGCCTCTTGCGCCGCCGCCAGGTCACGTCGGATTTTTAAGCCGGTATCGCCAAAGGTAAAAAAGTAATTCAAGCTGAAATCAATACCGCGCCAGATTCCTTTGAAGCGCATTCCGCCTTGACTGCTTTCCAACGCCTTGTCCGGTTTGCGATCAATGACTGTAGTGCGCACGTCAAAAAGTTGTCCGTCGACGATTGCCGCATTGGCCCGCGCCCGCAACCCGTGCCCAATGAAGGCCCAAGGACGACGCGGGTCCGCCGTGCTTTTCGAGCGTTGATAATCCCACGGAATCCACACCCCTTCGACAAAGGACTCTTCGAGTGGTCCGATTTTGCCGATGTCATAGATGGCGCGCGCCATCCAGAGAGGAATACGAATATCTTCCCAGGACTCGCGGCTCCAGTGCCAACGGGTGTCTAATGGATTGATAACATCGAGCGCGCGAAAGTTATCCGTTTCTCCCCACACGACCTGCTGCCGACCAAGACGCAGCGAAAATGGGGGGATGGCGACATCCGTGTAGATCTCCCGCAGTTTGTACTCGAATTTCCGTTTTTCTTTTTCCTGGGCGGTAAATTTATCACTGAACGCATCGCCGATGTCATAGATGGAGTCATACACGCTACGGCCAATAACCGTCAGTGAAGCATCTTCGATGAACCCCGTATCGAAGCGCTCAAACGCCAGGCTTTCCTGAAGAAAATGATATTTGGCCTCAAGCTGCGCCGTATTGCGCTGCAGAATGAATTTTGCGTCTTGAAACATCGACTCACGCAAAATATTTTGCGCCTGGACGAATCCTTCAAGCTCCAGATCGTGGCGTAAGGCAAGCACGCCCCACGACTTGGTTGGAATGAACAAAGACAGGCAAACGAACGCGACTACCCGAAGTGCACACCAACGCCTCATCGATCGACCCCTCTTTTCAACACACAAAATAAGCGGCAAAAAGCGTACAGGCGAAATGTGGCTTTCGCCCTTGTCCCTCTTCGCTTTTTTACCATTGCCTCATTTAGCGACGACCACTGACCATGTTACGCACGGAATAGAACTGTTTCGCTCGTCCAGGAGAAAAATCTTTCCTCATCACATAACAATGAGAGAAAGTCGCATGCGGCTTCTGCGCATTAATATCGGTTTCCCCCAGGTGGAGAAAGACATTATGGCCGAGGTTATTCGAGAAGTCTTGCTCAAGAAAAGGCGCCTGCATTGGCGTTTCCGTGGCATAGCTCTCGGAATATTTCAGAAAGTGCTGGTTCATGCGTAACAACCTTTCTTGCTTATCGAAGGCAAAGGTCCAGTGCGTCCAATGGGTTTCCGCATCAATAAAGATAATCTTATGGCTATAGGGATGTGCAGAGTCTTTAGGATCAACTAAAAGGACGTACGTATCACGCACTTCCCACCGCGTCTTATTCGGCACCCAGAGGTCCGGTCCGCCAGCCTCGGGATTGTCACGAACGTTAATGGTCGCCAATACTTTCTTTCGGCCAAGATACTTCCAGTTTTGTTCGTGCACCTTACCGCCAAATCCCATCTGATCTTCACGCGTGAAATCCATGCCCATCACTTCACTGGTGCGCTCAGACGCCAGCATGCGGCGCGGTTTGCGCTGAGCAGGTTGATACAACCAGCCGTCGTCTTCTTTGTAGTGATCAACATAGGTAACAGATAAATTTTTCGCGCCGGCCAGGTCGCGAGGAGAGCGAAACTCCATGAGCGACTTCCCACGG
>JBFWZL010000568.1:0-3993 GCA_050185455.1 Binatia bacterium
AATAGCAAAAGACAATAAGGAGAATAGGGCTGCAATCGCGGCCTTGGGGTGAAAACTGAACCATGCTGGCAAAATCTCATCGTTTCATGGCAGCCTCGGGCGCTGTGTTCTTGGGCGCGCCTCCCCTCGGGATCGCCGCCGCGGCGTTAGGAGCGACTCTTCCGGATCGCATCGAGGTCATTGGCCTGCCTCATCGAGGCATTTCCCACTGGCCTTGGCCGTGGGCGGCAGTGGTATGGGTGATGCACTCCCAAGGAACGGAGTGGAGCGCTGTGCTTGCCTGGTGGTTTGCTGGCGCGTTGTTTCATATTGGCGCGGATTTGTTGACGATCGGCGGAATCCCTTTGTTCTTGCCGAACTGGCGTGTGCGTCTTGGTTCATTGCGTACTGGTGAGTTTGGAGAATTCTTTGTCGTTGCCTTTTTCGTCCTGGCCGCCGTAATGCAGGTGCTGCATCTGCAGCTTGTGCGGGTAGGCGGCCCGTGAATTTTGAAACTCTGGGGAATCTGACTATGACGTTGACGGAACGACTTCATACCGCCGCTGCTCCGATTTGGCAAAGGACACTCACGCATCCATTCGTGAGCGAGCTAGGGGACGGCTCGTTGCCGTTGGAGAAATTTCAATTCTACATGCGCCAAGATTATGTCTTTTTGGTCGAATACAGCCGGCTCCTGGCGCTAGCGACCGCGAAAGCTCCAGACCTCGACACGATGGGGCGTTTCGCAAATCTCCTCGACGCGACTCTGAACCGTGAGATGGCGTTGCATCGTGATTTTGCCGCCCAGTGCGGTATTCGTTCCGAGGATTTAGCCGCGACACAAGCTGCCCCCACAACGTACGCGTACACTCGTCATCTGGTGCGTATCGCGGCGCTCGGTGATCTTCCGGAGATTATTGCGGCTTTATTACCCTGTCAGTGGGGGTACTGTGAAATAGGCCAGGCCTTAGCCCGTCACGGAAAACCGGCGGCAGCGCCTTTCTATTGCCAATGGATTGATATGTATGCCTCGCCGGAGTTTGCCTCTCTGGCGACCTGGTTAAGGGAACTCCTTGATGGTTTTACTAGGACGGCGCCGGAAGAACGGTTGATCGAAACCTTTTGCGCGAGTGCGCGGTATGAATACCTGTTCTGGGAAATGGCTTATCGCTTGGAACAGTGGCCAGTATGAGGAGCACATGTTATGCGGCGGCTTCCTGTTGTTCTTGACTGCGACTGCCGCCTCGCAAGAGGAAGGGGTCAAGACGCGGCGGGAACATCCGTGGTCCTCGCTAGCATGGCTAGGCTGCTGCCTGAGAAGTGGGCGCGCTCTTTCCCACCCAACGCTCTAGGATAGTTTTAAGTTCATCTTTTCTCAGAGGTTTCCCGAGAAAATCGTCCATCCCTACTTCGAGACATTTCTTTTTATCTTCCTCCAACATGCTGGCAGTCAACGCGATGATCGGGAGGCGACGGTGTGAGTCTGTGGGGATCGTTGAGGAAAATATTTGCTGTTCTCGTTCGCGAATGATGCGGGTGGTGGAGAACCCGTCGAGCTCAGGCATGTAGCAATCTATGAAAAGAGCGGCGAAAGGCCCGTGTTGTTCAAGAGCGGTCAAGACTTCCTGTCCGTTGGCGACCGCAATGGTCGTGTGGCCGTATTTTTCCAGAAGGCGAATCGCGAGCTTGCGGTTGACCGGATTGTCATCCGCGATGAGCAGAGGGTGTGGAAAATCAGGCTCCCGAAGGCTTGGGGGCGTTTCTACAAGTTGGTGTTGAATTGTAGGATTTCTGGCCGCGAGAAGCGCTCGTCGCAACTCAGCCCTGTTAACAGGTTTTACCAACGAGGCCGTCATTCCCAATTCTCGGCACCGGGCAATGGCGTCCCGTTGTTCCACGGCTGTGAGCATCATAATGACTGCCGGCCTCAGCGACGGGTCTTGACGTATGCGTTCCGCTACCGCAAATCCATCTTCCTCTGCCATTGTGGCGTCCAAGAGAACAAGCGGAAAGGGTGCGGCAATGGCGCGCGCTTGTTCTAACGCTGCTAGCGCCGCGTCGCCATTGGGAACCTCCGTGGGGTGGAGTTTCCAGTCCGAGAGCATTTTTAGCAACAGGCGTCGGTTCGCTGCATTGTCATCGACAACGAGAACGTTCACACCGGCTAGGCTGCCAAGGTCCTGTTGTGTAAAACTTCTCATCTCGGCTTGAGATGAGGTAGAAGTTAAGGGAAAGGGAATCGTAAAATGAAAACTGCTGCCGTTTCCCATTTCGCTTTCCACCCAAATGCGACCTCCCATCCGTTCGACGAGATTCCTGCTAATCGCAAGTCCGAGGCCGGTGCCGCCATAGAGACGCGTGGTTGAGATCTCCGCCTGAGAAAACGGATCGAAGATGCCTTGGAGTTTGTCGGGAGGGATACCGATGCCGGTATCTTCCACAGAAAAATGTAGCTCACAAGAGTTTATTGTAGAAGACAAAGAGTGATTTGGAACTTGGGACTTAGAAATTTGAACTTTAACGATGATTTCTCCTCGTTTAGTGAACTTGATTGCGTTGCCAATGAAGTTGACAAGAATTTGTCGCACGCGCCCGGGATCGCCTATGAGTGTCGTTGGCAGGGTAGCGGGAAGATCAAGCAAGAGTTCTAACCCTTTTTGGTGAGCGCGAAGAGCAAACACCTTGACCGTATCACTTACAGTGTCTTGGAGGTTAAATTTGACGGATTCGATTTCGAGCTTGTTCGCCTCAATTTTTGAGAAATCAAGAATGTCATTAATAATCGTGAGCAGCGCCTCCGCCGAGCGTCTGATTGTCTCCCCATAATCGCGCTGTTCTTCCGAAAGGTCGGTTTCAAGCAAAAGATCCGTCATGCCAATAACACCGTTCATCGGGGTGCGGATCTCGTGGCTCATAGTAGCGAGGAAAGCGGATTTTGTTTGGTTGGCGGCTTCCGCTGCTTCCTTGGCAAGCAGCAGTTCGTGCGCCACTTGGTTATGTGTTACTGACACTGTTACGGTGCGGAAAGGGTGAAGGATAAACCAAAACAAGAGGGGAGCGCTTATGAGTGAGAGAGAGCTAGCGGCAACGAAGGTCACAAGTCCAGGTGCGGCTCCTCCTGAGAGGAAAGAGGGGAGGGTGAACAGCACTACCGCCGCCGCCGCAAAGACGATGGTGAAGAGAGCGATGAACAGCCGTAGCGGTGACCAAGTAAAGGAAGATTGTTGCATGCTAGAGGTCTCTTATTTCTTGAGTCGGTTGCTGTACGAGTTGCGTGGGAAGTAAGACAGTGAAGCAACTACCTTTTCCAACCATGCTTGCGACCTCGACTTTTCCTCCATGTGCCTCGACGAGCGCCTTCACAATAAACAATCCCAGCCCGGTGCCTTCTCGATGGCGAGTCGCCGCGATGCGACGATAACGCTGAAAGAGCGAAGGAATCTCCTCAAGGGCGATCCCGCAACCGGTATCCGCGACGGCAATGGCGATGCCTTCTTTTTTCCACAAAGTGCTAACTGTAACAGCGCCATGTTCAGAGGTGAATTTGAGCGCGTTATGGAGCAAATTGCGAAATATTCGTTCTAATGCAAGCGGATCTCCTTCGAATGTAGGAAGATCTTGGGCAAGTTTGAGAATGAGGGTGAGTCCACGTCGGCGCGCCTCCGCTTCATAGTGCTGCCCAATACGCAAAAGCAGGGCATTGAGATCAAGTGGTCGTTTGTTCAATGTGAGATGGCCAGCCTCGGAACGTGTGTAATCCAGATAATTGGAGACTAAGGTGTGTACCAACATGGCGTTACTTTGGAGACGTTCCAGGAAATTGAGCTCTTCTGTAGACGCTCGTTCGTTTGCTTCCTCCATGAGAATTTCCGTACAGCCAAGGATAACGCCGATGGGATTTTTAATATCGTGCGTGAGCATTGCAAGGAAATCCATGCGCTCGCGTTCAAGTTCTTGTGTGCGCACCTCCAGGATCTCTTCCACGCGCAGGAGCGCATGTTGTCGCCGCGCTTT
>JBFWZL010000569.1:0-3976 GCA_050185455.1 Binatia bacterium
CAAGCACGGATTTGGCGATCAAAACACACCCACCCGCGATCGCTGGCACGGCGAAAGGTTCTTGGGCAAACCATAATCGCTTCCTGCTAGCAATCCACCAACGTCCAAGGAGTGTACGCGCGATTTGCAGTCGTCCAGCGACAACTCGCGCGACAAGAAGCGCAAGACTAGGCACAGCCGTTAGCGGTAAGAGGGCGGTATGTTCCGCATCCCACCACATGCGTGGCGAGGCAGCCGCGCGTTGAGGGTTAGCTTCAAGAAACGTAAGAAGGAGTCTCAGCGCGCCGGGTTCCAGATACACATCCGGGTTCAGCAACAAGACGTAGGGTGCACGCGCGCGCTCGAGTCCCTGATTCACGGCAGGGGCAAATCCCTTATTTCTCGTATTGAGGATGAGTTCTCCATTTTCGTTGTCATCCAGGATGGGAGCTTCCGTCGGGAGAGAGGCATTATCAACGATAATAAGCTGCATTACGACGCCCTGCTTTCGCAGTGCGGTAAGACAACTACCCAAACACCGCGTCGAGTTGTGCGTCACAATGATGACGCTGACCTCCGGATGGGTATCCAAATCAGACCACATGAGATTCGCGTACTTCCTTATGAATTTTGACGACTAGGTGCGGTAATAGATGAATCGTCGAGGAGTAAATCCCCCCTTTCGTCAGGCCTGCCCCGGACCTGTCAAAGAAGGGATCGCGCGCAGCATGGGGGTATTTGTGTCGCGGGCTGCGCCAATCTCGCGTATTTTGGTTTAAATGCATGCAACAAAGAACGCAAACCTGCCTCACCCCGCTTGTGTTCGCTTGCGTGCTGTAACTACAAACTCGACTGTGCGTAAACTTTCTTGATCGCTGTCGGCCATTAACATGACCGCCTGCTGGAGAAATGCCTCGCCGGCAGGCGATAGCGCCTCGGCAATGCCCTCGAGAGTTTCAATCGTGAGTTGGCTGCCTGCGAATAAATGCTCAACCCCAACACGGGTAAAAAAACGAAAGTGACTCCAGCACAGGAGCCCAAAGGGAATCACATCCCACCGACCACGCAGAAGGTCATAGACAATCGACCAATGTCCGACGTTTGGCAACGTTGCCACTAGAAGTCCGCCAGGCTTGAGCCAAGCCGTCAGTTTGGTTACCACTGCCCATGGATCTCGCAGATGCTCAAGCACATCTCCACAAACGATACAATCGAATTCCGCAGGAAAGGTGGTAAGCGCTAGCTCTTCCACATCCCCTCGCACCACTTGATCGAGACGAGTTTTCGCGGTCTCGGTCAGTAAGGAATTGCATTCTATCCCCACGACCAGGCAATCTTGACGAGCTTTAATCGCGGCGCCAAATGCTCCGGCCGCACAGCCAACGTCGAGAATGCAGGCAGCGTCTCGCGGAATTCGCTCTTGCAGATCAAGGCGTGATAGCTCGTGCATAGCCGGTAGCGGTGAACATAGGTGTCCAACGCAACGCCAAGAACGCCGCCCTGAAGAGCAAGGGAGGAAGGAACCTGAGTTAGCGACAGTTCAGGATCAAGCGTGAGGAGCGATGAGCGCCGGACAAGAAAAGCGAATGGATCTAACGCGAACGTTTCCTGCCACTGGTTATGGTAAAGTTGACATTGAGCAAGACAAGCAAGGCGCAAAGCCGAAGGAGTTTGGTACGGAAAAGGAGGCGCACATTGCTGTTCCCGAACTGTAGCCTCATTACTGACTGGGCCAATGACCGCAAGGGAAGGTATTTGGACCAGTTTTTGGCGAAGTGTTTCCCACCCTAACGGTCCCCACAAGAGACCATCATCAAGCACAACACCGATGAGCGCAGATTCCGACACGAGAACATCTCTAACAGAGAATGGAGGCGCATGTTCAACGATACGTAAAGGAATGTTACGGTTGCCCTCAGACAAAAACTCTGCACAGAGCTTTCGTCCCCACACCCACTCCGGCCCTAACGCATGAGGGGTGCGACAGAGGAAAATGGAACAATCCGCTTCCATGAATTTCCCTTTCTCTTCAACGTCCGTTTTCCCCGGAAGCACCTTCTTCAAGATAGATGCGGCTTCTTGTCTTGCTGATCATTTCGCGATTGTTTCCAGTACTCTCTCTATGCGCTCAGCTACACGGGGAAACGTGTAGTGTTTAGCGATCTCTATTCCCCGGTTGCGCATCCGCAGCCAGAAAAGAGGATCGGACAGTAGCCGGTGGAGCGCCTTCTGCATGGCGGAAATATCTCGCTCAGCAAAAAAGACCGTCCAGTCTTCCCCTCCTGCAAAGGCGCGGAATGTGGGAATATCGCTGAGGACGACTGGCGTTCCGCACGCCATGGCTTCGAGCGCTGGTAATCCGAACCCCTCCTGACTCCATGAAGGTCCTAGCATCACATCACAAGAACGATACAAAGCAGCCATCTCGTGGGCAAGCAAGCGGCAATGATATTCATCCACTATCCCAAACTCCTCTTCGGCTGCGGTACATGGAAGTTGGGAAACCCGAACCACACGCAATGGCATTTTCTTTTTTAACTCTTTCAGCGCAGTGAGGCCGTCGAGTATGCCTTTCCAGTCTATTTCACTCGGCCCGGGGAGCAGTACACGGTACGGTCCATCAAGCTCTCTTTCCGGTCCTGGAAAAAATACCGAATGATTAATCCCCTGGCCCACGGTGTGCGCCTCTTTCCCAAAGCGCTGTCGCAGCAAACGTGTAAGCGGCTCGTGGACGGTGAGAGTCAGCGTTGGAAGACGATACGCCGCTTCAATCTTGGGACGATCAGCGGCAAAGATAGCGCTGTCGCCTTCGTATCCTTGACACAGGTGAACGGGACGACCCTTTCCCGACTGTACCGCCGGCTTCACGGTGGTCCAGAACGTAGCGATAAGAAAATCACACTCCGGAATCGTTCGTGGGGAAAGTTCATCCACGTGCGTGAACGGAACCCGAAGATCATACCAATCAGGCCGCTCTCCCTTTGCAACGATCTCGACCGTGTGACCTCGATCCTGCAGAGCCTCGGCCTGTTCAAAGGTGACTTTAACGCCCCCACAGAGTGGGACGCCCTCTTTTAGATAGCAGATGTGCATGCTGGCTTTCTCGATGGGTAGTGAAAAGTGCGCATATATTTTCATGAATGGCGCCCGTGCACAACCTGTTTCTATAACCACTGCTTGGCGGCCAGAACTGTACGCCAGGGTCGGGGAGAATTAAGACGCCTGGTAAAGATGAAGAGAGCCAGTGATATAACCATGGTCGATCCCCTAGTGACGAATCTCCGCAAAGTACGGCTTCCACGTTTCAGCAATGGCCACGAACATGTCGTAATGATGGATCTCCTCGGGGGAGATTTGGAAAATGATGGGTAGGAACTGCTCGATGTAAACACTGACAGCGTGCCAACCAGGCTGCAGCGGCAACCGTGGGTCAACGTTGATCACATCGGGGAGTAAGATTTTTTGCTCTAATTCGGTGAATAGAGGGAAAAGCTATGCCGTGTGAATAGGAATGCAGCTGGCAAGAGGCGCACTGTGTTTGTTTGCCGACGCCGATGGAGCTACGCCGATCAGGGAATTAGAAAAGTTGGAACAGCCTATAGGGAAAGGGGCGGATATCGTCATTGGCTCCCGAGCGCGGCATAGCCCAGAATGCACCCTTGATGCGCGATGGCGCCGCAAGTTCTTCGGACGTATTTTCCACGGTTCTGTGCGACTCGGGAGGGTCCGAAAGATTGTCGATACGCAATGCGGTTTCAAACTCTTCAAGGCTCAAGTAGCAAAAAATCTTTTTTTCGGTTTTACGTATCGACGGATACGGTTTTGCTGTAGAGCTTTTACTCATAGCGCAACAGCGCGGATACACAATTGCAGAAGTTGCGGTGAACTGGCGAGACCAGCCAGGAAGCAAGGGACGAGTCACCACAGACGGCCTTCGCATGGTACGAGAGCTAGCAATTATTCGCAGGAATCTGCTCCGTGGTCTCTACTCGTATAG
>JBFWZL010000570.1:0-3971 GCA_050185455.1 Binatia bacterium
CGAAGCAGGGTCGACATACGTTGCTGTTTGCTGCGGATGGACGAAGCGGTGAATGTCTTCCGCGAAAGTAGGAACACTCAAGAGAAAAAGGGTCCAAACTGCGATACCAGCGAAGCTCATGCGTGGATAATAATGGAGCACTTTCATGTCCTTGTCCTCTCCGAAAATTTCCCGCCTTTCTAACGACAATAATATTTCAAGGTCAACCGCACCCCAAAGGGAGCAACCTTTCTCTCAAAGCCGTGTTGGTAGAAAAAGACCGTGTGCGAAAGGAGGTCGGTATGAAAATTACTCTGCAAAAGGCGCTTTTTATGGTGTTGCCATTGGCGGGATTATTGTTTGTGAATGCTCCCGATGTTGAAGCGCGTTCTCGGCATCATAAACACTATAAGCGAGACCGTCAGTGTCACACCGATTACAAACGCGACTCACATGACAGAGGCTGGCGTCACGACTATCATGGGCAAAGGGGGCGGTACGGAAATAGGAGACCTTACTACAACAATGATAGGTATTCTCCGTCTCCTTACCCTTACCGGCCTTACTATGATCGATCATATTATGATCGGTCGCCTTATAGCGGCTCCCCCTTGTGGTGGGCGTTTGATCGCTAATGACAGGAAAGCCGATCGATTCTTTTCTCCGTGAGGGTGGCAATGGGTGTACTTGAATCCTTAAGCTTGGCGATGGGAACAGCCTGGACTGCAGGTATAAACCTGTATGCAACCATTGCCGCCCTCGGCATTGCTGGGAGTGCGGGGATGATTCAGCTCCCACCAGACTTGCAAATCCTTAGCCATCCTTTAGTGATCGGCGTTGCTTGTATCATGTATGTTGTCGAGTTTTTCGCGGATAAGGTTCCTCTCGTCGATAGTGGGTGGGATGTGTTACACACGTTCATTCGGGTTCCCGCTGGAGCCATACTGGCGGCGCGTGCAATGGGCGACAAGAGCCCGGCATTGGAACTTGCCGCCCTCTTGGCTGGAGGAACGGTGGCGCTAGCCGCTCACGGGACGAAAGCAACGGTACGTTTAGCCATTAATGCCAGTCCGGAACCGTTCAGTAATTGGGTTGCGAGCATGAGTGAAGACGTAGTCGCGCTTGGAGGAATCTGGCTGATTTTTCACCACCCGATTCTTATGCTCGGACTTGTTGTCGGTTTCACAGCTCTCGCCGTGTGGCTTGTGCCTCGTTTGTTCCGTCTTGCCAAGCGTGGGTTCCAAGTGTTGCGGGATCGATTTCAAGGAAACCGTCCCAACGGCGCCTCTCGAGCACCGACCCTGACTTCTTCCAACACAAGTGTGCATTGATAGCCCGTTCGACCGTTCTGCGGACCGAGCCCTTTTCAACGGTATAGATGCCAAACGAAAGCCATTGCGCCCGCTAACAGAAACTGCCCATCGACAATTATCTCCCCTGCTGCCCCTTTAGGGAGTAACCGTTGATGATACAACCAGCTGACGCCGCAGATATACGGTACGACAGTAAACAAAAATCCAGCTAGAGGAAGCTCCCTCCATGGGAAGGTGAGACTCAGCAACAGGATCGTTAAGGCGGCGACTACGCTAACAAGAACGGCTTTGGTTCTGCGCTTTCCTACCACCTTGAAGATTGTTTCCATCCCCATGATCTTATCGCCTTGCACGTCGCGTACGCCAATCAAAGCGGAACGAAGAAACACAAGCAAGAAAATAAAACCGATCACGCCAGCGGCGCGTAGCGAAGAAGACGCGCCAACGGTTAATAAGGGCATAACCCCTGCGGCTACTGTCCAGCCCAGAGCCGTACCGAGATCACGTGAGGCTGGGAGGTCTTTCAAGCGGCGTATCCCCATAATGTGTCGCGCCCAAGTTAAGGGGATGATTTTAACGCCATACAAAGCGCCAAGAAGCCCAAATGCGGCGAGAGCAAAAAACTGATCCGGGCCTAAAGACAAGGCAAGTCCTAGCGCCGCGGTAAGCGCCGCGACGCCAACCCACAACAGGACTTGCTGAAAGCGCTGAAAAGAACGCGGAGAGAAGGTTCCCCAACCACTATAGTGAGAACGTTCCTGGTAGCGGTTGACGGTATGCATTGCAAAAATGAAGAGTCCCGCCGTGAACATCAGAGGCCAAAGTTCCGTCCGTGAAAGAGGTGGATGCAGTAAAAGACTAGCTGCAAGCGTGAGTGAAGCTGCACCAAGCCCTGCGTAGGCATTACTGGCAACGAGGACGCCGAGGATGTGTTTTAGGAACGTATTCAGGCGACTAGACGTCTCTGGGTTAAACGCTTCAATCTTTTCGACTACGCGGTTAATCATCCACTCTGGAGTGGAAGCTCCGGCAGTTACGCCGACCGCACTGCATCCGACAAAGTCACTCGTCTGCAACTCAGCTTCGGTCTCAATGTGTAGCACACGCGGTCCTTCTTGAGCCGCAAGATCAGCAAGACGACAGGTGTTAGCGCTATGTCGTCCCCCAACGACCACCATCAGGTCTACGCATCGAGCAAGATCGATCGTTTCACGTTGATGGTCTCGCGTCGGTTCGCACACGGTATTGGTCGCACGAATGATGCGCGCTTTTTGTTTAATGACGTCAACGGTGCGGGCAAAGGTGTCATCATTTTGTGTCGTTTGTGAAACGACACAGACCTTTTCGAACTCTGGTAAGTGTTCCGCTTCTTTTTCGTTAGCGACGACAAAACAGCGGCCGGAAGTATACCCGCGCAATCCGGTGACTTCGGCATGATGATCATCGCCGACAATCACGACGTCATACCCATCGTTGTGATATTTCGTAACGATTTTCTGTACCTTGCGGACGAGTGGGCAGGTGGCGTCATAAACATCGGCCCCAGTGGCGCGCAATTGGTCGAACACTTCCGGGCGAACGCCGTGGGCGCGGACAAGCACCGTGCCGCCACGGACATCCACGAGATTTTCAACTGCTTGGATGTTTTGTTCAGTCAATTCCTCTAGAACTTGAGCGTTATGGATGAGCGGCCCGAAGGTTTGGACGGGACCGTCCGTTTTCTTCGCCAAGTCAACGGCTTGGTCGAGCGCCCGCCTCACTCCCCAACAGAATCCAGCGGTTTCAGCGACAAGAATTTTCATGAGATATAGTCCTTACCCTAACAACTTTCGGAAGCATCTCTAGTATATGGGGGAATGCCACCTTCACGGAAGCCGGTTTTTATTGTCTGTTGTGGCGGGTCGATTTATAACTGGAAGCAGATTATTTTTCTGATAAAGGAGGAAGAGCTATGCTTCATTTGCTCTATTTCATCACGCGAAAGTCCACAATTACCGATTCCGAGTTCCATCGCTATTGGCGTGAGGTGCACGGACCGATTGCGAAAAAAATTGAACAAATCAAACGCTATGCCCAAAGCCACCGCATTGCATTTTCAGGGATGGATTCTTCTTACGATGGCGTTGCTGAAGTGTGGCTCGAAAATGAGACAGCTATGATGACGCTACGGCAAAACCCTGAGTATCTTCAAGGAGCGTTGGCGGACGAGCCGAATTTTATCGATATGAATCGTGTCGAATGGATGGCGACGAACGATCATGTCATCCTTGACGGTCCGCAAACCTCTACTCAAGCAAAGCTGATCTTTCAGCTCAAGCGAAAATCGGGGATGTCGCTTACCGACGCACGGCAATACTGGATTGACGTGCATGGGCCGATCGTGTGTAGGTTGCCTGGGCTACGGCGATATATTCAATGTCACCTGGTTGACGCTGCCTATAATTATGCGGAGCCTAAATGGGATGGTGTTGCACAGCTTTGGGTGGATGACGTTGCGGCAATGCAGAAGATGCTAGAGTCCTCCGAATTCAAACAGGCGGCATGGCCGGACGGAGAAAAATTTCTTGACCTCTCTCTTGCATCCAGCTTCGTGGCGCAAGAGCATCATGTCGTGTGGCCAACCTGATAAGGAGGGACCCAGGTAGTGACCATCAGCTGTTGTCAGTCAACCAGAGCCTG
>JBFWZL010000571.1:0-3967 GCA_050185455.1 Binatia bacterium
TTACCAGATCGCCATAGACTAGGACAAGGAAATCGTCAAGGAATATGGAGGCAACCACATGGCCTTTTGTTGCTCGGAGTGCAATATAATAAGGGATTATGGCAACCAGCAGGCCGATCGCCCAAACACCAGCCCAAGCATATGCACTCGTCATACCTGACGAACCACTCCCTAGTGGTGACGAGCGCTATGTCCAGCTCGACGCTGTGAGAGGCAAGCAGAACATAGCCCGATTACTTGCTAATCGCCTCTCTGATTACGAGCGTGCAACAGGGGTTGGTTCACCTCGCGTGTATGCTCGTTCGCTCGTCACAGGCCATCGCGGCTGTGGGAAAACCACAGAACTCTATCGCCTCAGGGATCTGCTCACTGCCGAGGGTTTCACGGTTGTATATTTTGATGCGAATCAGGAGTTCGACCTGCAAAAGCAAAATATCAGTTGGTGGAATATCTTGCTGGAAATGGTGTTACAAATCGACGATCAGCTCAGTCAGCCTCCTTACAATCTACAGATTCCAGATGATCTGCGTGATGAGGCAGTTGAGTGGTTGGCGCGTGTCGTCACGAAAAAAACAGAACGCCAGGATGTGGAAGCAAGCCTGGCTACAGATTTTAGTATTGGCGGTGCATTACCTTTCTTTATCAAGGCAAAAGGCGCGATTAAATCCCTTTTCCAGACCGGCTCGTCTACTGTAAAAGAGATCGAATTAGAGGTGGAACGACGACCAACAGTACTCAGGGAAGCAGTCAATGCGATCATTGCTCAAGTGAACACTCAACTCAAAGAGCGCAATCAATCGGGTTTAGTCATTATTATCGATGGCTTGGAAAAAATTCCGCTCCGTCACCTCGATAACGGCTTAACCACCCACCAAACGCTCTTCGTCCACAACGCCAATTATCTCCAATCGCCACAATGTCATCTCATCTACACGCTTCCACTAGCGATATTCGCGAGTGTGAAAATTAACGAATTTTTCTCCGAACGGCCAAACCTGATGCCGATGGTGCACGTACGACATGCAAATGAGCAGGAAGATCCCGACGCCTTGGCTGCGCTCGAAGAAGTTGTCGGACGCCGGGTTTCACCCACACTTTTTGCACCTGGCGTCATCAAGACGCTTGCGCTGGCGAGCGGTGGGCACATGCGCGATTTCCTCTTTTTGGTGCGCGAAGCAGCGGGTGAAGCTACGCAGAGCACCACAATTACAGATTCCCACGCCAGGCGCGCGATTGTCGGCTTGACCGACCTCTACAACCGCACGATCCAGCAAGCGTTTATCGAACCGCTTGATTATGTCGCTCAGCATCGAGAACTTCCCGGTGGTCCGCAGGATGGAGAACTGATTAACCGCTTGCTTGTGTTGGAATACCGCAATGACGAAACTTGGTCGGCGCTACATCCTTGCGTAAAAAGCGCCGGTCGCTATGTGAAGGCTCCTCGTGCCAGCAAAGAAGAAACATCTAGTTTTTGAGGCATTAGCTGTTACTCACCCGTCACCGTTCGAAGAAGAGCTGACGGATTCCTCGAAGCACGCTTGGGAAAGACTGCAACGGCTCACGCCGCTGAATGTCGGCCCGCGGATGCTTTATGTCCTGGTGGATTCCCCGCCGTTGCGCCGTCGACTCGCTGCACAACTCGAAGCCTCGCTCCAGCAAGCAGGTCATCCCGTCGTACGGCTTGATTTTCCCCAACCGTATTACCAACCTTTGCAGGAAATTTTCGATCAGGCCGAGCAACACCCACAGGCAAAATTCTTCTTTTTGTTCGGACTAGAACGGAGCTTACTTTCTTTTGAGCATCGTATCAGCGCGCTGACCGACCTCAATTTTCACCGCGACCAGATCAGCAAACGGCTGCCGTGTCCGCTGATTATCTGGATTCCGGATGACACCCTCACCGATTTGCTAGTCAACGCCCCGGACTTCACCGCCTGGCGCGGAGGGATCTTCAATATCACGGATGCCGCCTCGGAACGCAACGCGCCATACCGTCAACACATTATTGACCAGTTCGGCAAACTCACCCTCTACTCAGCCACCGCCGATGCGCCGCTGGCGGTCGATCTGGAGCAGGTGTTCGTCAAATTGACGGCAACGCAACAGAAGCCGCAGACTTGGAGAACTCTTGGATCATCCCTTTTTCCAGAAGGAGGGGCGGCTGGAACGAAAGTTTCTTCTTTTACCGATGAACATTCTGAGCGTCTAGCTGAGCTGGAAAAACGAGCCAGTGCAGCAGAAACTACGGTTACCCTCTCCCTCACCGAAGCCTTACAACATCATTCCTCCCTTGCCATCATTGGCTCGCCAGGCGCAGGCAAGACAACGTTGCTCAAGTATTTAGCGCTCTCTTTTGCTCGCCGCCAGGCGCGAGAACGGTTGGAACTTGATGAAGACCGATTACCCATTGTCATCTACTTACGGAATCTCGGCGTTTTTCTTGATGACCTCACTCCGCAACAAGCAGGAGAAGAGGCGCAGGCAACATTGCTTCTCCGTTTCCTGACTGAACGCCACAAACAAACGACGCCGTATCTCAATCTGCCAGAAGATTTCTTCTCGCGTCATCTGGAAGAGGGGCGCTGCGCCGTGCTGCTGGATGGGTTGGATGAGGTCGTCGATCCACTCAAGCGCGGCCGCGTGATTGATATGACCGCCGCGCTGGCTTCGCGCTATCCAGGTAATCGCTTCATCGTTACCTCGCGACCACGCGGCTACGAAGGTCACGCCAAGCAACGCTTGGCGTCGTTCTATACGGAGTGCACGATCCGCGATTTTGACGACGCCGACATGCAAGCGTTCGCCCGTAGTTGGTACACCGCCGTCACAATCGATCGACAAGGAGATACACCTACAGCCCGCACCACGGCGGTAACACAAGCCGGTGACTTACTCCGCGCACTCCGCGCCGACGAACGCGTGAAAGCCCTGGCGCATAACCCCTTGCTACTATCGGTGCTGGCCATGGTGCATCAACGCGGGGTCGGACTGCCGCAGCGACGCGCCGAGCTGTATGACGAATGCACGGACATGCTGCTTGGCTTTTGGGACCAGAGCAAAGGCGGCGAAGCGGCGCACGAACTCGCCAACCTGGGCGCGTTGAATCGCACGGAAAAACGCACGCTGCTGGAACCGATCGCCCTATGGTTTCACGAACGCGGCGAACAAGGGCTGGAAGCCACGCAAGACGAACTTGAAGCACACATAGCCGGGCAGTTCAGCGAAATTTTCGGCGACAAACCAGAAAAAGCGCATAGCCGGGCAAAGCTGTTCCTGAAAGTGATTGATGAGCGCGCCGGGTTGTTAATAGAACGAGCGACCGACGTGTATGCCTTTGCTCATCTCACATTCCAAGAATATCTCGCCGCCCGTGCTATTGCCGACCGCGATGACTACATCGCCTACACATTGAAACGCCTCCACCAACCGTGGTGGCGCGAGGTCATCTTGCTGGAAGTTGGCCACCTCAGCGACCAACGCTACTTTGGTCGCCGTACTCGTAAGCTCACCAGTAACCTCCTCCGCGCCATTCGCAATGTGGACAGTTGGCTGGAAGATGTACTCAAACGTGACTTGCTCTTTGCCGCTCGGTGTTTGTGCGACACTGGTCCGCTCGGCGTGGAGGATGAGGTCCGGCAGACGGTTATGGACGAGTTAATTACCTTGTGGGATACCACACCGTACGAATCGCAACGGCGTCAGGTGGAGGTCATTTTCGCCTACGCCATGCCGACAGTCGATGGAGGACGTATTCGTGCAGAATTATTGAGTCGTTTGAGCGACCTGGACACTGCTGTCCGCAGGGCGGCCGCTGAGGCCTTGGGCGGCTTGGGCAGTGCCGCCGCTACCCCCCCCGTCTTGGAGCGTTTGGTCGCGTTGATTCCTGACAAAGTGGAGGATGTCCGCTGGGCGGCCGCTGTGGCCTTGGGCGGCTTGGGCAGTGCCGCCGCTACCCCCCCCGTCTTGG
>JBFWZL010000572.1:0-3955 GCA_050185455.1 Binatia bacterium
CGCCGCGCAGCGGCGCAGAGGGGCCGACCAGAGCGAAACGCATCATCGGTATTGCCCACTTAGGACAGCTGCTGCGCAACAGGAGTGGGCTCTCGGTCCTCGTATTCTATTACCTCAGCAATGCCACAATCTTCTCTTCGGCCACTGAGATAGATAAGCAGTTCAGCAAGCAGCCCAAAAAAAACAAATTGCAGACCCATAAGCACGAAGAAAATTCCGACAAGGAAAAGAGGGCGATTCCCAATCCATCGACCCTGTAACCAACCGATAGCAAGAACAAGCGAAATAAGCGAACCGAACGAAAAACACCCCAAGCCCAACATACCAAAGAAATGCAGCGGTTTATGCGTGTAGCGACCAAGCATGAGGAGCGTCACCAAGTCAAAAAGGCCGCTAAAAGAACGGGACCAGCCGTAGCGAGACTTGCCGAACCGACGAGGAGAATGACGAACCGGAATTTCATTTACCTTAAACCCGCGCTGACGCGCGATCACTGGAATGAATCGATGCATTTCGCCATAGAGGCGCAGTTCCTGCACGACTTGGCGCCGATACCCCTTCAAACCGCAATTAATATCATGCAACGCCAAACCAGAAAGCAGGCGAGTGGCAAAATTAAAGAGGCGTGACCCTACGACCCGTGTCCACGGGTCCTGACGATCTTTTTTCCAGCCGCACACGACATCAGATTCGTATGTCAGCGCATTAATAAGACGAGGGATTTCCTCAGGCGTATCCTGTAGGTCACCATCAATGGTGATAATGAAATCTCCGCTCGCCCTGGCAAACCCTTCAGATAGCGCGGCAGCTTTTCCGTAATTGCGCCGAAAACGGACACTACACAGACGCGGATACTGCGTCGCTAACTCATGCAGGATAATGGGCGTACGATCGGTGCTGCCATCGTCAATGATGATAGTCTCGTGAGGACGAGCCAGCACCTCGAGCACGGCGTTAAGACGCTCCATCAGTTCGGGTAGCGCCTCGGCTTCATTCAGTACCGGAATGACAACCGAGATACTTTCTCCAGCGATCCTATCCTTATTCATGAGACATGCGTCTCGCTTTGCACCGTTTCAATTCCTGCTGAACCGTGCGCACTCGAGAGCGCTGGGCGGAAACCCGGCTCTGAAGCATCAGAGCGTACCCCAGCGAGGAATCCCGAGGTCCAGCGGCAATAGCCGGGAATAAGGAGCGGTAAGAGTTGTAGGTATTGCCTCAAAACGGGACGATTATGTCTGAGCAAGCGGCTGAAGGTGCGTACAAGGCGAACGAAAGGAAGCATATAAGAAAGGAAGGGATAGCGAACAAATGGTTGTCCTTTCAGGGTAGCCGAACGACGGGCCACCGCCGAGCCGAAACCTAATACCCACTGATGTTGCAAAAAGTCCGAGAAATCCGTGCGATTGATATGGGTCACGACGATGTTCGGGTCACAGAGAAGACGGCCTCCGTTCTGACAAATAAAGAAATTGTAGAGGAGGTCTTCTGCTCCAGACGGCACTTCAAAGAATGGTCCAACAGTCGTAAACACCTCACGGCGAAAGCAAATATTGCAATGCGGGATCATCTCAGCAAATCCAGGCGCCCCAGTCGGCAGGAATTCATTGAACTCGATCAAATAGCTCGCAGTGCCGACTGCGCTCTCCGGGGTGCCGTTGCCAATCGCGCCTCCGACAGCATCATAATTGTCTCGATTGTGCCAGGCGATAAACTGCAGAAGCCAATCTGGAGGCACGATACAATCCTGATCAGTGAATGCGATAAATTGGGCTCGCGAGCAGGCGACACCGAGGTTCCGTGCGGCAGCTTGCGGCGTCTGGTGCAGTAGTTCAATAACGGTGATCGTCGGGAACGACGCACGTAATTGCGCCGCAGTACCATCTCCCGAGCTATCCACGACGATGATCTCTGGCGACGGCACTCCCTCCTGAGCAAGTAGTGAACGTAAGCAAAGGTAGATGAGCGGGCCAGGGCGAAAGGACGCCACCACGACGGCACAGGAAGGGTCGGGCTTCTGAGTTCGACTCCTAGGCTCCGAACAGATGGATTCCATCTTCTCCGCCATACCCCTCAGAACTCCTGACACCATCTATTCTATGATGAGCGAATGCAATGATCTGCAACCCCGCTCGCGAAACGGTTAGTCCTCACTCGTCATCGAGATCAGGATATTTGTCCATCTTGAGTGAGTATTCAACAAAGGCATCACTCCATCATTTCCCTAATCCCAGCGGACCTATAATTAACATGAACCATATCCTACAGTCCGATGTAATCTATAGCTATAGCTCTCCCTACGTGATTCCTAAATCATAGGCAAGTCCCAAGAAGTAGCGTGTCAAGGCAGGTTATGGTACATGGACCCATGGGGGAATTCCCCAAAGCATCCGGAAGATGTGCAGAGACCAGCGTGGAGAAGCACAAATCTTTATTTACCCAACCCCACCAATCTACAGCCAGCCCTCCTCTCTCTCATTGGTCCAGCCTTGAACATTTTCTCGGTGGGCGTCCGGCAGCCTACTACCGGCAGTTACGGACATACTACCGGCGTTGGAAGCGGATCGCCGGCTTTGACACACCGATCTGGCGCATTTTAAGAGAAGCTCCTTATACCCGCTGGGTCAAGGAAGAAACCCAAACCTTAACCCGCCTCCGTGGTCTGGTTACTGTCCCTTCTCAGCCAACAATAGCGGTTTTCGTACCTCTCCACGCGCCTTCCTTTCTCTGGCTTGAGGAGTCTATCTCTTCCGTCCAGGCACAATGGTTTCCACATTGGGAACTCTGGCTCTGCGTCGCAGCAGTTGAAGCGTCCTCTATTTCTTCTTTCCTCAAACAATCCCAGGAACGCGATTCTCGCATCAAGGTCGCCATTGCACCAGGCTCCAAAACCGCCGTCGAGTCATTAAACTATGCCCTGGGGCAGACAACATGTGAGTTTATCGGGCTTTTGGACGCACACGACACACTCGCGCCCCACGCTCTCGCCGAAATCGCTCATTGGCAACAAGAGAAAGAAGCAGACCTCTTCTATTCGGACGAAGATGAAATTGATGCGCACGGAAGACGAAGCAACCCGTTTTTCAAGCCAGACTGGTCTCCAGACCTGTGCCTCTCCAGTCTGTATGCTTGTCACTTCGGGGTTTACCGGCGCCAACTGCTACAGAAAGTCAATGGGTTTCGTCTAGCCTATGCGGCTTGTCTGGAGTACGATCTCCTCCTGCGGTGTACGGAGCACAGTAGCCGCGTCATACATATCCCTGATGTGCTATACCACACACGCCAAAGTCCTCATAAAACAATAGAGGGAAAAGACGCAGCACAAGGAGTCTTAACGGTTATCCATGAGAGCGCCAAACTTGCGTTGAAAGAGGCGTTTCAACGCAGAACGGAAATCGCCGTGGTTAATGATGGTCCCGCCCTCTGCACTTTTCATGCCCGCCGTCAGCTCCGTGGAGAACCGCTCATTAGCATTATCATCCCGACACACGATAGACTCGACATGCTACGCGTATGTATCGACAGTATTGAAGAACGCACGGCTTATCGTAACTACGAACTCGTGATCGTGGATAATGGCAGTCAGGAGCCGCAGACGTTAGCTTATCTTTCAGCATCGCGGCATCGGGTGCTTCGCGACGACGAATCCTTTAATTTCGCCCGACTGAATAATAAAGCAGTTGCTGAAGCGAAAGGCGAATATGTCCTCCTGTTGAATAATGACGTGGAAGCAATTGCTCGGGAATGGTTAACCGCATTGCTCGAACATGCACAACGTAAAGAAGTGGGAGCAGTTGGAGCGCAATTGCTGTACGCCGATGGAACTATTCAACACGCTGGAGTCGTTCTCGGTCTTCACGGCGCGGCGGCTCCAGCGTGTTGAATAGTTCCATCGGCGTACAGAAGTGGGAGCAGTTGGAGCGCAATTGCTGAACGCCGATGGAACTATTCAACA
>JBFWZL010000573.1:0-3928 GCA_050185455.1 Binatia bacterium
GGGGTGACTCCGGATTTTATCTCTTGGTCTAGGGGGTAGTTGGAAACTTCATTGCCAGATAGATCATTAGAAAAATCTTAAAGTACGGAACACGGAATATATGAGTTTGACGAATCTTTTGATTGCAAACCGTGGTGAGATCGCGATTCGCATCATGCGCGCCGCCGCTGAATTCGGTATGAGAACGGTGGCGGTTTTCTCGGAAGATGACGCGAATTCTCTACATACGCGTAAAGCGGATGAGGCTCGTCCGTTACGCGGCGCAGGTGTCACAGCGTATCTTGATACGGAACACATTATCACTGTGGCAAAGGAGGCTGGGTGCGATGCGATCCATCCAGGTTACGGCTTTCTCAGCGAGAACGCCCAGTTCGCGCGACGCTGCGCTGAAGCAGGGATCACTTTTGTCGGGCCGCGGCCGGAAATCCTCGATCTCTTTGGCGACAAAGGACGGGCGCGCGCATTAGCGGAGCATCATGGTGTTCCTGTCCTTTCTGGAACCTCGGGGTCGACTAGTCTTGAGCAAGCGTGCGAATTTTTTGCCTCCCTGGGGGATGGTGGGGCGATGATGATTTAGGCGATCGCTGGGGGAGGCGGTCGTGGTTTGCGCGCGGTCTTTCATCCACAGGAAGTTGTGGAAGCCTACACGCGCTGTCAGTCCGAGGCGCTGGCAGCTTTTGGCAAAGGAGACGTCTATGTGGAGCAGTTCCTGCCGCGCGTCAGGCACATTGAGATTCAGATTATTGGCGACGGGTCCGGCGCGGTCAGCCATCTCGGCGAACGCGAATGCAGTATTCAACGCCGTAATCAGAAGGTGGTTGAAGTTGCCCCTAGCCCTGGGCTCTCATCCGGTTTGCGTACCCGCATCACTGCGGCGGCAGTCCGCCTGGCTGAGGCTGTCCACTACAATAACCTTGGAACATTTGAATTCCTGGTTGACGCGAACGCCGACAATGACCATGCGATGTTCGCTTTCATCGAAGCCAATCCACGCCTGCAAGTCGAGCATACGGTTACTGAAGAAGTGACCGGTGTGGATCTCGTGCAACTCCAATTGCAACTTGCCGCTGGACGATCGCTGGCGGATCTTGGGCTCCAACAACCTGAAGCGCCGCAGCCGCGCGGCTTCGCGCTGCAGGTGCGCATCAATATGGAGACGTTGCAGGCCGACGGCTCCGTGCGTCCCGCGGGCGGCACGCTGACGGCGTTTGAAGCGCCCTCCGGACTCGGCATTCGCACGGACACGTTCGGCTATGTCGGATACCGCACGAGTCCGCGCTTTGACTCGTTACTCGCCAAGCTCATCGGACATACGCCGTCAAACAATTTCGCTAGTGTTGTGACCAAGACGTACCGCGCCTTGTGCGAATTCAAGATTGAAGGGGCGCCCACGAACATCCCGTTTCTCCAAAGTCTTCTCCAACACCCTGAGTTTTTGGCGGGACGTATTTATACCCGTTTCGTGGAGGATCATATTGCCGAACTCGTTGCTCCCACGAACGGTCATCATCAACGCCTCTTTTTTGAGCCAGCCGCCGCCGCGCGATCCCGCGCCGGCGCGAAGATAGACGCCGTCGATCCACTCGCCGTGCTCGCGCATGGAAAAGGAGAAGACGGCGCCTTGTCAGCATTCCCTTCCAGCCTAGTTGTTTCCGCGGCGCCGAGCGACATCGCCACGCCGGAAGGCACGGTCGCGATCACCGCGCCAATACAGGGAACGATCGTAAGCATCGAAGTGCAAGAAGGCGATCTCGTGCGCAAGGGGCAGCAAATCCTCATCATGGAAGCGATGAAGATGGAGCATGTCATTGAAGCGACCACAAGCGGTGTCGTGCGACAGTTCACTGTTGTCAAAGGCGACACTATCTTCGAGGGCCATCCTCTGGTCTTTATCGAGGAAACCGAGGTCGCGGTCGCGGAAACGGCACAAGTGGAGCATATTGATCTGACTTATATTCGTCCCGATCTTGCCGAAACGCTCCAGCGTCACGCTATTACGCTTGACGCCGAGCGCCCGGAGGCAGTGGCGCGGCGGCGAAAGACAGGCCAACGCACCGCGCGTGAGAATATCGACGATCTGTGCGATTCTGGCTCTTTTGTCGAATATGGGTCATTGGCGGTTGCAGCCCAGCGGCGACGACGTTCGATGGAAGATCTCATGAAAAATACGCCCGCTGACGGCATGGTGACCGGCGTCGCGCGCGTGAATGGGCATCTCTTTGACGATGATAAATCTCGCTGCGCCGTCCTGGCGTACGACTATACCGTGCTGGCTGGCACGCAAGGGATGAAGAATCACGAAAAGAAAGATCGTCTTATTGATCTAGCGACACGGTTACGTTTACCTGTGGTGATTTTTACTGAAGGCGGCGGTGGTCGTCCAGGCGATGTGGACTGGCCGAGTCCCGCTGGTCTCAACATTTGGACCTTCCACCACTTTGGCAGACTCAGTGGTCTTGTTCCTTTGGTCGGCATCAATTCCGGACGCTGCTTTGCCGGGAATGCGGCGTTGCTTGGGTGTTGTGATGTCGTGATTGCCACGGCGAATTCGAGCATTGGCATGGGCGGCCCGGCGATGATTGAAGGCGGTGGGCTTGGGGTGTTCCGTCCCGATGAAGTGGGGCCGATGTCCGTACAAGTACCTAACGGCGTCGTCGATATTTCTGTGGCGGACGAAGCCGAAGCCGTCTTTGCGGCCAAACAATATCTCTCGTACTTCCAGGGATCGCTTGCGCAGTGGGAATGTGCCGATCAACGCTTGCTGCGGAGAATCATCCCGGAGAATCGGCTGCGGATGTACAACGTACGCGAAGTCATCGAGACTTTGGCGGATACTGGTTCCGTGCTGGAGCTGCGCCGCCACTTTGGTCACGGCATGGTGACGGCGTTTATCCGCGTTGAAGGCCGTCCACTCGGAGTGATTGCCAATAACCCCGCGCATCTCGCCGGCGCCATCGATAGCGAGGGATCTGATAAGGCCGCCAGATTTATGCAGCTGTGCGATGCGTTTGACATTCCTCTTCTCTTCCTCTGCGACACTCCAGGCATGATGGTGGGTCCGGAAGTTGAGAAAACCGCGCTCGTACGCCACTGCAGCCGTTTGTTTGTCATCGGCTCCAACTTGACCGTGCCTTACTTTACCATTGTGCTGCGCAAGGGATACGGACTCGGCGCGCAGGCGATGGCAGGCGGCAGTTTCAGAGCGCCCTATTTTACCGTGGCTTGGCCTACCGGAGAATTCGGCGGTATGGGTTTGGAAGGCGCGGTGAAGTTAGGGTATCGCAAAGAGCTGGAGGCGGTGGACGATCCAGCGGAACGCAAAGCGCTTTTTGACCAGATGGTGGCGAAGGAATACCAGCATGGCAAAGGCATCAACATGGCGTCACATTTGGAAATTGATGAAGTCATCGATCCGATGGAGTCTCGCCACTGGATCATGAGCGCCTTGCGTTCCGCGCCGCCACCAAAGCCGCGCGAGGGCAAGAAACGATCTTGCGTGGATACGTGGTGAAGTACTATGAAAAATATGATTTCATCGCTAGTAGATTAGAAAAAGACAACCTCATAAACAAGGAAAAAATGATGACTGCAATAGTTACTGTTGAAGAAGCACAGGCGCAGTTTGCCGAATTGATCGCCAGACTTGTCCCTGGAGAGGAAATCATCATTACGAAAGGCGAGCAACCGGTCGCCAAACTTATCGGCCAGCAAGCGGTCGGACGCCAGCCTCGACGGCCAGGAAGTGCGAGAGGCAAGCTTATTATCCTGACCGAGGACGATGAACACCTGAAGGATTTTAAGGACTATATGCCGTGAGATTGCTCCTTGATACTCAAGGATTCTTGTGGTTTGTCCTGAATGACCCGCGCTTGAGCGCAACTGCTCAGCGTCTTATTGTCGACCCGAATAATGACATTGAGATTAGTCC
>JBFWZL010000574.1:0-3927 GCA_050185455.1 Binatia bacterium
CTGGAACCGGGGGAATCGCCATGGGTGTAAGCGACATCTCTCACCTCCTCACGCGGAGTGGAATGTCACTAACGTATCACAAAACTCCTGACTTTTCGCACCCTTCTACGTTGACCAACAGTATCTCCTAAGTTTTCAGACAACAGCAAAGGTCAGTGAAAATAAGCACTTGCGTGTCCGGAAAATCAGCCCATGCATGAGCGTATGAAAATCAGCCTTCGTACGGCTATTGTTCGGGATGACACATTCTTATTCCATGACTCGATGATCTTTGACTCGTTAAGTGGATTCATACGGTCTCGATTTCTACATATCACCCTCGCCCTCTCCCATCACATCAAGGGAGAGGGGAGAAAACCGTCAACAGAAACGCGATTGTCATTGCAGCGTGAGACGCCCGGCAGAATGAGAGATTACGCCCCTTTCTTCGCCCACCCGGTGTCGTAGTTGGCGCTCATGCGGATATTGGCGCGCAGATGCTGATATTTCCATTCGCCGTTCACTTTGACGTAGTCGTCCTCGTACCGCACGGCGACCCACTTCGCCTCGTTGTCTTTGCGAAAGGTGAAGGGCCCTAAAAAATACCACGTTCCCTTGGCGCGGTTCCCGTCGATCTCGATGATGGGATTCATCACCATATGCTGCGAGAAGCTGATCAGCTTTTGGAAGGTCTGGAACAGCTCACGAATGGCCGCATGGCCTTGCGCCTTGCCAAACTCAGCGCCCTCCCAAATGCCGTCCTCAACGAACAGCGTCGTGATTTTGCTCGGGTTATGGTCATCATCACAGATCGCGCAATAACGTGCTTTCAATTCCTTGATAGCCTCACGGTCTTCGATCCGCATTAAGCGTCGTTCGAGTTCAACCATGTCCATTGTTGTATCTCCTTTCTTTTTGGTGACTATGCATTACTTGACACCGGACTCCTCAAAGAGGACCAAATTTGGGTGCCACGGGCAGCTTGCTGCCCGTGCCCAGCCGCCACACTGGCGGACAAGCCGCCAGTGGCACCCCCGCTTGTCCTGGGTGACTCAAAAGCAGCCTGCATGAAGGGATGGTGTCAAGTTTGCCATAATTCCCTTCTTTTTCAGGCGTGAGCTGCTGTCTGCTTCTGCCGTCGCATCACATCGAGCATCTTCTGCATGCCTTCCTCGGTTGAAATGTCGCACTCCACATGCCCTTCCGGCAGATCAAGGAGCGTGACATACGAAGCCTTGTGATTGCTGAAGATCTCAAAGGTCGTGCATCCCTCTGGCCCCGCCACATGTGGACCATACGCAATACCCGGTTCGCTGATCATCACGTCGCCAGGTTTCAGAATCCGCTCGCCCACGTCCAGCGTGCCTTGCGTCACAATCTCAAAGCGGTAGCAATCGTGGGCATGACGGGGCAAGATCCACCCCGGACCCATACGGAGAGCGACTACCGTTGGTGGGTTGTCTTTCCGTTCTCCCAAGAGGAAATAGGAAAGGCCAGTCAGTCCTCCTTGTACGATGTGTTCCAGCTCCTTGGGGCAGCGGGACCAAAACGTAGGATCGTCCATCGAAATAAAAACCATGCGCATACCTTCCTTTCTTTCGAGACCCATGTTGGCATTATGGAAAACAAGTTTCTAAATCAAGTCTCTCTTCTCCAAACTCTCTCATCTCGTCCTGTCAATGATTCACCCCACTCGCCCGTCCGCGTAGATTTTCAATCTGCTCAGGCGCTCCCCACACATATAGGACATCTCCTGATTGTACGGAAAAATCCGGCCCGGGATTAGTGATGCGCTCGGCGTCTCGCTCTACTCCCACCACAAGCACGCCGAGGTTTTCCCGTATGCCAAGTTCCCTTAATGAACGGGCAACGAATGGCGATCCGTCGCATACAGCAACAGTGTCAATCTTTGGAGCTACGCTTACCGCCGTGGGTTTCCGCGCCGCCAGTTCGGTCAATAATTTCAGTGCGGCTGCAAGTTGATCGCGTTCACCCAAAAGAACCAGGACGTCGCTTGGTAGAAGAACCGTGTCGGCTTGGGGAATGACGACTTGCTCGGGATCACGGTAAATCGCCACGATGCTGGCGCCGGTCAGGGTGCGAACATTAAGAGCGCCAATGGGTTGATTCAGCGCAGTCGGCATAAAAGGCATAACAAAATCTTCAGTCTGCACGGTAAGGCCATATCGCTCACTTAAAAGCTGGGTCATCTCTTGGCGAAGGTCTTGGGATTTCGGAGTCGAGGCGGCATCCGTGGGAACCGGATCGTCGCCAAGCGTGTGCAAGATGCGGTCAATCTGGCCATGAAAACGCGATAACGATTCCCAGAAAATGTAAGAAAGGATGAACAATCCGATTCCCACGGTAATGAGCGGCATCCACGAAGGCAGCACCGGCGTACATGCGGCCAGCACAAAGATCCCGACAATCCAACCAAAGAGAAAATAGAGGGTATTACGCACAAGTTGTGTCTGACCGGCAGCCGCGGAAGTTTCCCGACGCAACAGGGAACTTGCCATCTGACCTATGAGGCGCTCCAACACCTGGCTAATAAGGAAAAGAAAGGGCAACGCGACTGCCGAGGCAATGCCCCACTGCAACACGATATCTTGCCCGGGGAATACGGCAGGAATCATCCGCACCAGCGGGTGCACGCCACTCCAGGTCACAAGAAAGAGCGAGACCGCAACCACCACATACAACACAAGACGAAAGACAAGCGAACGGAGTTCGCGCTCGGACCGCGGCGCGCGTGTCGTTAATCGAGCGACCCACGAGGTGTAAAACGTGGCGAAGGTGACTAACGGACGAGGGCTGTAATACGTCAGCACGTCGGGCACGGTCGCGGCGGAACGCAATAGATACGGAGTCAAGAAGGTTGTCAGCGACGACACCGCCACCGCGATGGGAAACAACGTGGCGTCAGTCACCCCACTCGACCGACCAAGGTTGGCAATGATGAAAGAAAACTCACCGATCTGCGCCATGCCTAATCCAACGGACAGCGCAACCTGGCCAGGATAACCCGCCACGAACGCCCCCAGGCTGCAGCCGAGAATTTTCCCCCCAACGACTATTCCGGCAACGACAAGGATGCTCTGCCACAACTGGGCGACTAACGCCGGCTCCAGCATCATCCCGGTCGCCACGAAGAACACGGCGGTAAACATCTCACGAATCGGCTCGATGCGTTCAACAATGATGTGCGCCTCTTTCGCTTCCGCCATAATTGCGCCCATGAGAAAGGCGCCCAGCGCGACCGAGAACCCCATCTGCACCCCAAGCACGGCGAGGCCAAACGCAAGCCCTAAGACAGCAATGGTCAGCATCTCGCTACGTTGAGACTTTGTGACAAAGGTAATAAGCCGTGGAACGAAGAATATGCCCACAAGCAAAGTAGTCGCCATGAACATACCGACTCGTAAAAACGCCCAGCCAATATCCAGCGCCGTGATCGCCCCAGCCTGCGCCAAGCCGGACAGGACAACCAGAATGACAATGGCGGCAATGTCTTCGATGACCAGGATGCCGAGAATCACTTGCGCAAACTGTTCACGCAACTGGCCAGTCTCCAGCAGCACTTGCACAATAATGGTCGTGGAACTGATAGCGACCAAGGCGCCGAGAAAGAGGCTATCCATCTGTCGCCAGCCAAACAGTTGACCGGCGGAATAACCAAGCCAGAACATAAACAAAAGTTCCACGCTGCCCGCCAACAAGGCAGAGCCGCCGACCTTGCGTAACTTCTTCAGATCAAACTCAAGTCCCAAGGCGAACAGCAATAAGACAATGCCCAACTCCGCGAGGGTGTGGATGCTATGTAAATCCGTCACAAAGGAGAAGGGCGGAGTATGAGGGCCGATGAGGACTCCAGCCACAAGGTAGCCAAGCACGACAGGTTGCCGTAGCAGATGGAAAATGACGGTCACAACGGCGCTCACCGTCATC
>JBFWZL010000575.1:0-3919 GCA_050185455.1 Binatia bacterium
GCTGCACGAGGCTTCAGTAAGAAAGCCGCACATTTCTGTTAAGGTCGCCGCCAGACGGTTGACGCCTTCTTGCTTTATGGAATGCATATCTGATACCTCCCTCTTATTCTCGCTCTCGCCCAGTTGAGTGTATCCGCAGGAGACCATTGCCCCTTTTAGAATCAGCCTAGCTCCCCTTTTACCTACTTCCTTCCAGCGCTCAAGGCTGCAATCTTAGGATCACTCGTCTCGGCATCGTTTTCGCAGAGATACTACAGACGCTCTCAAGAAGCAAACACTTTCGCACTATTAACCGGGAGGAATACAAGGTGCCGACAAAAACTGATTATCAAACTCTTCGTTCATCGCTTCAACAGAAACTTGACCAGCTACAACAGCGGGTCGGCAAAATCGAGCGGGACCTCCGCCAAACCCCAGAGCCCGACTCGCAAGAACGCGCCATCGGTCGCGAGAACGATGAGGTGCTCGAACAGCTCGACAGCAGCAGCCGTGAAGAGTTGCAGCAGCTGCAAACGGCGATCTCACGCATTGACGCGGGAACCTATGGCGTATGCACAACGTGCGGAAAACAGATTGCCCAGCAACGGCTGGAAGCCCTGCCTTACGCTCAGACGTGCATCAACTGTGCGGCCTGAGGGCGGCGCGTAGGGTGTTTTTCTAGCGTACGCCTCGTATGCCGACTATAATGGCGAGGTATGATCGCAGATGAACGCACGCCGCGACAGCGCATTAAAGATCTTTTGTTTGTCACCCCTCTTTCAGCGCGCCGCATCACCGAAATCATCGGTATGTCCGAACGACAAGTGGAAGATCATCTGCGTCATATCGTCAAAACCGTGGCGCAAGATCGGACGTTAAAGTTCGTTCTGGACCCGTCCGTATGCAAAGACTGCGACTTTGTCTTCCGTGACCGTCACCGTCTCACGCGTCCGAGTCGTTGTCCTCAATGCCGTAGCGAAGCGGTCACGGAGCCGCGCTACAGCATTGAACAACGTACAACAAAATGAGACTAACTCCTCAACTCGAGCGGCAAGCTCAGTTGGAGCGCACGTGGCTCTGTGTGATACGCTAAAAAAAATACCGGGCGTATATTTTGTCGCCTGACCCGCGAAAATGGACGATTGCATGGAGTGCCCCAACTGCCGCCAACCAATGGATAGTCAGTCATTTGATGGAAAATACGGGAAAGTCGTCCTCCTCGACCTGTGCTTTCCATGTAGCGGTCTCTGGTTCGATAGTCATGAAAACCTTCAGCTGACGGCGGGAGCTATTCTACGTCTCTTCACGATCCTTCACGAAAAACACGTCGCGCAGCTGCACACACTACGGGAAACCCTGCGGTGTCCACGCTGCACCAGTATGCTGAGAGAAACCCTGGACATGCAACGCTCCACACGGTTTCACTATTTCCGCTGTCTGCAAGAGCATGGCCGATTCATTACTTTTTTCCAGTTCCTGCGAGAAAAAAACTTCGTGCGCAGCCTCAACGCCAAAGAGGTCAGTGAGCTGACACAGTACATTAAGACGTTGAATTGCTCCAATTGCGGCGCGGCGGTCGATCTGGAGAAAACCTCGGCTTGCACCTACTGCCGTACCCCCATCGCCATGCTCGACCCACGGCAGCTAGAAACAACTCTACGAGAATTGCGGCAGACGGAAGAAAAACGACAAGCAGGCGATCCGTTGCTTCCGACCAAATTCATTCTGGATAAGCTGAAGACCGAGTCCGAATGGAAGCGCCAGAGCGGCAATATTTATACAGCGGATTACAGTTCTTTCGATCTCATTCAGGAAGGGCTCACGGCCGTGATCGATCTATGGGGAGAGAGCAAGTGATACTGCGTAAATTCTAAGATGGCTCTCCGAGATTTCTCGCGGCATGCCGTCCAGCAACCCGTCCAAACACCGCCCCGCGCAGCACGGACGTGGCGCCCATGTAGTTGTAGTAGTACAGCTCGCCCATAGGCTCACCAGCAACGTATAGCCCAGGAATGACACGGCCAGACGTATGAATTACTTGTGCGCTGGTGTTCGCTTTTAATCCCCCGAAGGTGAACGTAATGCCGCCAGTTACCGGATAGGCCAGAAACGGCGGCGTATCCAGTGGTCGCGCCCAGTTGGTTTTATTGACGAGAAGTCCTTTCGTGCAAAGGCCATCCAGTAGTAAAGGATCAATTTTCCCCGGCTGGCAGGCAGCATTGTACTCGCGCACCGTTCGCTCCATGCGCTCCGGCGGCGCTTGCAGAATCTCAGCGAGTTCACGGATCGTATTCGCTTCGTAGGGTTCTTCAGAAGTACGAATGGCGCGCTTCCAGGCTTCAGGATCTTCGAGACGCGGCTTACTATCGAATACGTTAAACGCGACGCCACGTTTGTGATTCATGATCGCCTTGCTGAATTTGACGTAGGTCTGATCGCGATAATCTTCGCCTTCGTCTAGAAACCGTTCCCCGTCTTCATCGATAAACAGCCCGAGCTGGAAAATATAGATGGCGGTTACGCCACACTCAAACGGCGTGGAACGCGCATCCAATACCGCGGAGTGAAAATCACCCCACTGCCCTGCCGGTTGAGCGCCAATGTCTAAAGCCATGCGCAAGCCTTCGCCAGTATTGTAGCGAGAGCCGCGTAGGATGACATTATCCATGAAACGGCCCAAATACCGCACACGCATTTCGACGTTGGCTTCAAACCCACCGCAGGCGATCACCACACCACCACGCGCTTTGATATCGGTGTATCCTTCAGGTTCCAGCACTCGGACACCAACCACACGCCCGGACCGGTCCATCAATAGCTTCTCCGCTGCCGTTTCATAGGCAACGTGCACCCCACCACGCTCAAGATGTTTGTAGAGAGCATCAATCATCTGCCAACCGCCGCCGACCGGTTGCCGACGATAGCCGGCAACGTTGGGATAGCCTTTCTCCCACCGCACTCCGAGATCCGTGAGCCAATCCACTACATCCGCGGCATTATCCACGATTACCCGGATGAGGTCTTTGTTCGCCCGTCCGCGCGACACTTTCATGAAGGCGTGAAAGAAGTCTTCTTTGGTTTGTCCGGTTGGACAATATTCATCCGGCTCATGCGGATAGCGAATCTGTGCATCAGCGATGGCCGAGTTGCCGCCACGTTGTAGCTTCGGGGCTTTTTCGATCAGGATGACCTCGGCTCTCTCATTCATAGCGGTAATAGCGGTGGATAGCCCAGCAATACCACCGCCGATCACGGCGACGTCACAATCAATTTCGGGGATGGTGTTTGACATACGCCTTCATATTGGTCAGGCGCCGTCCACTTAGAAGATTCGACGCCATTCATTGATCAAATGGCTCATCATGAAGAGTGCGCATAGCGCACTCTTCATGTCCAACCGCTAGGCTTCCAGATTCAGCGGAGGAAAATCCATGATGGACTGTTCGCTCTGACGGCGTATTTGGGCGAGCCCATCCTCACCGACGTCGCAATACAGTTCCAATCGGTTCCCTGCCGGGTCACAAAAATAAATGCTTTTCGTGACACCGTGATCAACCGCTCGGATAATTTCGACACCATGCTGCTTAAGTGTACGGTAGCTGTCTTTCAGCGCTTCCGAAGAAGTGGAAGAGGCGCGGCGGAATCTGAGATGCTGCTTAAGTGTACGGTAGCTGTCTTTCAGCGCGGCGAAGTCCTCGACCTGCAAGGCGACGTGATGTAAGCTAACTTGATCCATCTTAGGATCATCTGATCCCAGCGGCACTTCCAGCACCGCCAAGTCGTGGTGTTGTTCACCTAAACTAAAGAATACACCCCGTGGCTGCTTTAGGCGCATGACTATCTGGAAGCCAAGCACTTCGGTATAAAACTTTTCGGCCTGGTTAATGTCGCGCGCTTTGAGGACGACGTGGCCGACTTTCTTGGGGTGAATCATAGAAAT
>JBFWZL010000576.1:0-3919 GCA_050185455.1 Binatia bacterium
TGCCGTCAATAAAACGTTCGCTGCTGTCAAACTCTGCTTTTCGACTTTCATCAACTCTCTCAATTTCGCTTCGGTCAAATGTCGCTGGTATTGGCCCGATCCACAAATGATTTAGGAGAACTATATACCAGTATAGACACGACCGTATGAGTACCAGTGGCCTCTATCCACTGATTTTCGTTACATGAGGAGGTTCCGTATGAGTTCTGGAACGCACCAAATGAACACCGAGGCACAAGTGAACCGTCCATTTCAACAGAAAAGCTCGCTCCAAAGTGAGCTGGAACGAGGACCACGCACTTTTCCCTTGCCTTTTCCCGTCGAAGAGTATGAGCAGCGACTCACTCGCGTCAGGCAAGCCATGGCGGCTGCGAATGTCGATGTATCCGTGGTGACAATGCCGCGTGATTTTCATTGGCTGACGGGAAGCCGTGTCGATTTCTGGGCGTCCGAAAGTCCGCAGTGGGTCATCATTGGCGACGGTGACCCAATCGGACTCGTCCGCCACCTGGAAGCTTCAACTCATCGTTGTTGTTCAATCTTAAAAAAGTGGGTCGAGTATCCAGATGAGGGACCGATCAATCCGTACGATCCTGTGGGGTGCACCGCCAATACTTTGAAAACCCTCGGCTGGGAGAAGAAGAGAATCGGCCTAAACCTTCGCGTCACCAGTGTCGAAGAGTACGCCCGATTCCAGGAATTGTTGCCCACGGCGCAGTTTGTTGATTTTCGTGTGGAACGTTTGCGCGTGAAGCGGTCCGCGGCGGAACTCGCCTGCATCCGCAGAGCAGTGAAAGTAAATCAGGACACTTTGGCGGAAACTATTCAAGAGATGCGCGTGGGTTGGAGTGAGTGGGGCATCCTGCGGCGCATCAGCCAAAAACATGCTCGCGCGTTAGGCAATGAGTATTTCCGGTCGCCCTGGGGAGCCACGTCGTGTCAGATAGGACGGCATATGATGCATATGCATGCGATTCGCACCCCGACCGAAACGCGCAAGCAACGGATCAAGCCTGGGGATGGCGTCTGGCTCGAGCCCGGCGTGTTCGTTAAAGAGTATGTCGGTTGTATGATTCGCACCGTATGGTTCGGAGAACCGCCAGGCGAAGTGCAACGCGCCGTGGCGGCGACTGCAGAAGCCTTTAACCGCCTCGCCGCTGTGCTTGCTCCAGGCAAAACGGCTGGAGAGGTGGATGCTGCGGCCCGAGATTTCTTGACGAGCCAAGGGCTCGATTTCCAACACCGCTCTGGCTATATGGCGAATGAGAAATGGATGGATGGCGGGATCTTGTCGTTGACGCCTCGTAACCCGCTTCTTCTCGAGCCAGGACATGTCTTTCACTGCCCAATCCATGTGCACCTCCCAGGGATTGGATACGTCGGGATCAGCGAACAAGTGCTGATCACGGATACAGGCTGTGAAGTGCTTGGTGACCGTGACCGGTCATGTCCGCAACAACTGTTTGTGAAGCCGTAAAGGCGTTGTTTCGTGGGGGCAGGGCGAATACACGATTCGCCCCTACCACAATCGGAGATTTTGTCTAAATAAAACCCACCACTGCCATTACCGTGTGAAGATGTGCACGGTGGCGGCAGCGTTTTCCCCATCGATCACCCCACCGCCATTTTCGGTCAGACCAACGCGGGCGTTCGGAACCTGACGTTTGCCCGCCTCGCCGCGCAATTGCCAGAAAATTTCGGCGATCTGCGCAACCCCTGTGGCGCCGACGGGATGACCTTTCGCCAGCAGACCGCCGCTGGGATTGACCGGGACTCGCCCACCCAACGCCGTTACACCGTCCTCGATCATTTTCCCGCCGTCACCAACTTTACACAACCCCAGTTCTTCATAGGCAAGCAGTTCAGCCGGCGCTGTGGCGTCGTGCACTTCGACAACCTGCACCTCTTGAGGACCGATCCCTGACATCGTGTAGGCTTTTTGCGCGACTTTTGTGACGATGCCCGGCTCATTGGGATTGTGTTTATCACTTGAACCGAGCGTCGAGGCCCGGACAAGCACGGGCGTGGTGGTAAATTGCCGCGCTTTTTCCGCGCTCATTACCACCACAGCGGCAGCGCCGTCGCCAATCGGCGAACACATCATACGGGTGAGCGGTTCGGCAATCAGCGGAGCTGCTAACACTTCCTCTACTGTTCGCGGCGTTTGATATTGCGCGTGCGGATTCAAACTGCCGTTGGTATGATTCTTCGCCGCGATGCGAGCAAACTGTTCTTGGGTCGTGCCATAGCGCGCCATGTGTTGACGGGCGAGGTTGGCGTAGTAATCCATGAACACGCTCCGCGATTCACCGGCGCCAGCGCTCTGTTCGCCGCTCATCTGACGGGCGAACTCTTCCGCCATTTCGACATCAATACCGCTGCCAATTGCCTGAAACGTCCTCTTCTTGTCAGAATGGAATAATTTTTCCATACCCATGGCAAGGACCACGTCATACATGCCGGACGCGACATACAACCAGGCAAGATGAAACGCCGTTGAGGCGCTAGCGCAGGCATTCTCCGTGTTGATGACAGGAATCCCGCCAATGCCCATCTCACGAAGCACGACCTGACCGCGGATGCATTCCTGCCCCGTGATCAACCCAGCGACGGCATTCCCTACAGCAGCCGCTTCAATGACTTCTTTCTCTACCCTGGCTGAGCGGAGAGCCGCTTCTACCGCTTCACGAGCAAGATCTTTCATACTCCGGTCAAGGTGCTTCCCAAAGCGGGTCATCCCCGCGCCAACAACAGCCACTTGTCGCATACTGGCCTCCTTACTTACACATGATAGGGTAGTGAAAACGTCAAACGAAAAGGGTACAGTTGATCTCCCCGTTTTTTGGAAGACATTTTACGATGCGAGTCTAGCAGCTTGAAACGAGCACGGGAAGGAGATGGAGCGATATGGAAGATGCTTTAGCCATTGTCGGCCAATGGGTTGGCCTCATTAAATCAGCAAAATTTTCTATCAGCGAAGTCATCCGCGATTGTGAGGAACGCGTAACCGCAGGCACGGTCACAATGGAAGATGATTTTCAGGAAGCGATCAACTCGGTTTTTGAAGCATTAAGCACACTCGTCGTGCGCTTGGAAGAACAAGAAGAGGCGCTTGAGGACGAGCTAGAAGATGAAGAAGAATAACCGGAGAAGTGGAAAAGAAAGAAGGAAAGGGGGAGTGGAGAAACAGTGGACCGAAACTAGTCTTTTCCGTTCCCCTCAAGTCTAATTATGCCTCACGCCTTCCGTCTCACGCGTTATGTTCACTGCGCTTGCCCCGGGGTTGGCGATCCGACCCCTTCATAGCGATCTTGCCAGCGCAGAAAACGGAAGCCATTCACTCCTTGTCGCTGTACGACAGCCGAGACTCGACGCGTAACGCCGCCTTCATTGAGATAACCAATGCTATCGACAGTCATCACGGTGGGCAGACTGAGGTTGAGGCCACGAGTACCCGCAGCCGCAGGAAAGAGCGACGTCAACTCGGTCGAGTTGACGTCCGCGCGGCGATTGACCAGATCTTCCGCCATCTCGGCGTCAATACCAAGCACAGCGCGAATAACGAGGGCGCTGGCGGTCAGCAAGTTTGGCGCATTCGACGCTCCCGCCGAATACACGCTAAAGAGGTCCTGCAACCCAGGCCCTCCTCGTCCATAGAAGAGCGCGGGCGTAACGCCGCGCACGAGCAATAATTCATCTAACGTATCAAACATACCGTCCTTGGCCGGATACGGCACTCGTTGGGCAAGATAGTCATCGCTTTCGGCGCCGTGCAACCGCACCAGCGAATCTGTATCTCGCCAGTCGAGGATAGCGTCAGTAATCATTTCAGACTCTTTTACCTCGAACCCAAGATTCGCAAAGGCCTGGCGCAGCGACGCTTCATCAACGCGATTCAAGTTAATCTTGCCGCCTTCAT
>JBFWZL010000577.1:0-3913 GCA_050185455.1 Binatia bacterium
TGAGCAGTTCTCGCTCCCCGTGAAAACCTATGTTCGCGACCAGACTTTTTCCGGCGGCAACCCCAACCGCTCCCTCAAAATCTCGCACCTCCTGAAAGACGTGGTTAAACACGTCATAGAGGTAGGAGTGTAAGCTTATGGCAAGAAGGACAACCTGCGTGGCCCGTTTGGCTTCATCATCATAAGGTTTATAGACCAAACAATGCAGGCGCGCCCCTTGCAGTTGAATGGCTTGGGCATCGTATTCTTTCAAAAGGTCAGTCTGTACCCGACGGAGCACACTGGCCGCTCGCAGGAGCTTTTTTAGTTTACTGCTATCGCTCTTCGCATCAGCCACCGCATCATGAAAATTCGGGACGTCGGCATAGAGATGGGCCCCCTGCACGCGGCGAACGTCCTTTGTACCAAGGTTGTGGAAGTCCATCTCGCGTGACAGATCGGAGACCCTCACGTCAAAATTGCTGAAGTCATGTTGCGCGACCCGTTCTCTCGCTCTTTGTTCGTCCCAAGACATTTGTGTGCTTCTCCTATTAAGCTTTTGAAAATTCTAACAATTTTCTCTTTTTGAACCCTGACTCAGCCACTTCCACCAGGACCATAACAAGAACATACCTACTACGAGCGCCATTGTTTTCTTCTCACCTTTTATGTTAGATTATGTAACATATTAAGTCAATATTTTGTTTTAATGTTAGTTTATACATCTGTGGTTGGAGGAGGATGAAAAGTGATTGAGCGGTTTAAGGGAGTAGAAGGCCGACGTCGATTGGTTGCTGCTTTGCGCTCACAACATCTCGTGCAAGATGATGCCAGGGTGGCCAAAGCATTGGCCAAAGTTGTTTCGCTCCGCAAACTCGATGCAGGGATCGAACTCATTTCGCAACATGGGAGCGATAGCGACCTCTACTTCATTCTCTCTGGGAAAATGGAGGTCTTCGTCAATGGTCGATCGGTTGCTACACGAACCAACGGATGTCACGTCGGTGAAATGGCGCTCATTGATCCGGCAGCGCCGCGTAGCGCCACCGTCAAGGTGACGACAGAGACCGTCGTCGCACAAGTCAGCGAATCAAAATTTACTCCAATCGCTGACAGATTTCCGAAGCTGTGGCGATGTCTTGCGGTGGAGCTTGCCACGCGATTGCGAGAGCGTGAGAAATTTCACCCACTCCCCAATGCGAAACCATCGGTCTTCATCGGCTCCTCATCGGAAAGCCTCGCGGTGGCGCGGGAACTCAAAAAGTCTCTCCCACGCAATACCATGTCGGTGACACTATGGACTGATGGTGTGTTTCGCGCATCGAGCTTTGCGATCGTGGATCTTCTTGCTCAGGTGAACGGGGCAGATTTCGCCATTCTCGTGCTCGGACAAGATGACACAGTGATAAGTCGGCGGATAAAAACGTCAGCGCCCCGGGATAACGTCGTCTTTGAGCTTGGACTCTTCATGGGTGTACTGGGGCGGCCCAGAACGCTTATCGTGAAACCAAAACGGTTAGTGACGAAGATCCCATCGGATCTCTTGGGACTCACGCCTTTGGAATATAAACCAGCCTCACTCAGAGGCTTACCTGCCAGCCTCGTTCCTGTCTGCACTGAGATTCGGAACATTATAAGCCGGCTCGGTCCCAGGTAGTGCCTTCCAGACAATGCAGAAAGAATGACAGCGTCAAGCTGTTGTCGCTGGCTATTCCTCCTAACAAAGATTGCGCTCAGTCGGCTGACGACATTCCTTTCAGCACCGATTGCGTGAGTGGACAAACTAGACCGTGTTCCTGCTGAGCAAGCAATCGTGCACACTTGGGGAATCGCGATATCACCGCCAACCAGATTAGACCAAAAACCTCCGTCGCATCCTGGATGATCTCCGTCGCCCATGTTTCATCAAAGCTATCCGTGACCAGCAAGGCGGATTCGCCCATCATCCTGGAGACAAGCTCCACGGAGGGATGAACGTACCTGTTCAGGCGTTGCCAGAGTTGGTGGTAATGTTCTCGGACTTCTTGTTCTTGTTCTGCTAAAGGGAAAACCTTGCCAAGCACTGGGCATATGCAATTGCCCCAGCCCAAGGTGCTCTCGCGCTCTTCCAGCCACACAATTTTGTCATCAAGAGACGGCCCTGGTTGGGATTCGCCCGCATAGGTGTCGGTATAATACGCTCTGTAGATCATTTCCCACACAAACCGCAGGCCGCGGCCCAGCAGTGGGTAGTTGCCAGACAGGAAATGCAGTTGAAACCATTGCACTTCCTTGAACAGATAAAGGAAATAGGTAAAGACCAGACTCTGGGTAAGCTCATCACGGGAGTATGTATGGCCTATGGCCATTTGGATATCAATCCAATCGTTGGCAAGTTCAACAAAGTGGAAGGCTTGTGCTTCGCTGAGCGTATGAATGCTTTCCTGCTCAATCTCGCTCAGGCGGCCATATACCTCTAAGATATACGAGAGGTCATTTCTCATGGGTTGTACCGGGTGATTGGATTTTGTTGGTTGGACCTCGTCAGGTGACTGACGTTTGCATATACATGGATATCTAGCCAAAATCTCCTGGCTGCCGGATAGAACGAACTATTGCAAAAAAGTTCTCCTTAATCTTCGCACTCACTTCCCAAGCGTTCCTCCGCCAGATAACAGCGAGGTGCTGCTCAACCAGGGCCACATCAGCAGGAAGAGCCGATCGATTGCCTATCTTCACAAACGGTCCATCACTTTCCGTCAGCACACGGTCTGGAGGGATGGCGTCAATGATCTTCCTTCTTTTCGGGCTGTTAACCATCTCTAGATTGATAGAAAAGAAGTGCCCCTGAGCGATAGCACGACGTAGCACGGTAAGCGGTGCATGAAGAGCGTTCTTCTCCAGAGATCGGAAGGGCGGTAAGAGAGACGGTCACCGAGAGGAGACCAGTGTTCTTTCTGCGAGGAGGACGGTATGCATCTGACGGCGAATGGGCGCGTGCAGCGGAGCGCGGCGGAATGGCGGGCGATCATTGCCCGATACGAACGCAGTGGGGCGAAGCAAGCGGAGTTCTGTACCCGGGAAGGGATCGCGCTGCACAGTTTCAAGCAGCACTACCGGCGCCGCCAGCCGATGGAAACTCCGGCGGGCGCGTTTGTGGAAGTGCAGCCGCAGACGGCGGAGCCCGAGAGCTGGGCGGTGGAGCTGGAGTTCCCCAGCGGGCTGCGCCTGCGGGTGCGAGGCTAGAGCCGTGTGGGACCGGCCCAGCGTGCGGCGGATTCTGGCCTACAGCGAGCCGGTGGACATGCGCAAAGCGATTGATGGGTTGCTGGGCATGGTCAAAGGGGTGCTGGCGGAAGACCCGTTGTCGGGCAGCGTGTTTGTCTTTGTGAACCGGCGCAAGACCTATCTCAAGGCGATTTATTGGGATCGCACCGGCTTTTGCCTCTTTGCCAAGCGCCTGGAGCGGGGGCGGTTTCGCTTCCCCCAGGAAGGCCCCACCCACGAACTCACGGCGCAAGTGTTTCAGTTGCTCCTGGATGGGATTGAACTTGGGCGACGCCACCGCGTGTGATACAAGCAGCACATGACGGTGGAAGAGCAGGCTGCCGCGTTCGGCCAGCCCGACATTGTCGCGCTGCTCCGCCGCAATGCGGCGCTGCAAGAGCAGAACGCCGCGTTGACACGGCAAGTGGCGTGGTTCAAGCGCCAACTCTTTGGCCGCAAGTCCGAGCGCCGGCTGTTGCCCCCCGATGCCCGGCAACTGGCCCTGAGCGGCTTTGGGCCGCCAGGCGATGATCCCACCGACACGCCCCCGCCACCCACCGAGACCGTCAGAGCGTATCAGCGCCGTGTGCAGCACACGGCCGCCGCCGAGGCGGGCGACGCGCGCGAGCTGCGGTTCGATGCCACCGTACCGATGGAAGTGATTCAGGTGCCCAATCCCGAGGCGGCC
>JBFWZL010000578.1:0-3891 GCA_050185455.1 Binatia bacterium
ATCCTTAAAAGGGTAGATTTGCGGACTTGCACGAAAGGCTTCTTTTAACTCCACGCCAGCACTTAATCGCACCTCAATGCGTGCATTGGTGAAGGCGACGTTCCATAACCCTGTCAACTCACGCGAGAATATGCCCGGGATGGTCGAGGGATCGCTAATGAAATGATAATTGGCGCCACTCGCCTCGGCCATCTCCATAAGGAGTTTTTCATTAAAATCGATTCCAACGCCGAAGGTGCTACAGGAAATGCGGCCGTTACACTGACGCGCTAAGTCTAAACATTTTCGTTCTTCGTACGTCTGGCCATCGGTGAGAATCAATAAACGATTGAGCCGGGAAGGAGCATAATGTTTCTCGACTTCCGCCAACGCGGCTTCCATGCCGAGCGCCATTTGCGTGCCGCCGCCAATGTCAAGTAAATCGAGGTCGTCAATGGCGCGCTTGACGCGGGCTTTATCCTGTTGCAACTGCTCCGCAGTCGCCACGACAGCAGCTTTATCCGCAAAGGCAACGACCGCCGCCCGATCCTCGGGTCCAAGCTGATCTACAAGATATTTTACCGCTTCACTTACGTATTCGAGGCGTTTCTCGTCATACATAGAACCGCTACGATCAAACACGATACCCAGGTTAAGCGGCAAACGTGTACTACTACGTTCTTGAGATTTCGTCTCTAGGAGGAGATACAGGACAAAATTTTCTGCGCTACTAAGAATGGTGTTGCGACTATAGCGGACACAAAAACCAATAGAATCAGGCACCCAGAACACCTCCGCTTCAGCATTCTTCTCGAACTTATCTCATGTTTCCTACTAAGGCGCAAGCAAGGAAGAGACAGGCAGAGCAAAAGAAAGCCCCCAGGAAAAAGGAGGGGAACCTGGGGGCTTTTGCACTCGGTGTTGTTGGGGAAGTCAAGCACCGAAGTGTTATCGTATTGATAAATTATATTGTAAACACGCCGCCGCACGCGTGCAACCTTTGAGATCATAAAATAAACTGATATGGAAATTTAGCGGTTGTCACGCATGGGAGCGCATATTTCTCAGTGCTCTATTTTTTTTCTTCGGGTTTTCGAAAGTTGTCATGGCAGCTTTTGCAGGCGCCAAACATCTTCTTTGCCTGACCAGCTACTTCGTCGGCCTTTCCGCCGGCAATCGTCACCGCTAACTGGTCAGCTTCCGTCTTCAGGGTGTTAGATCCTTTAACGAACTCGTCCCATTTCTGCCAGATTTCATCTTTTGCTCTGGAGGTCGCTGACGTGCTGCCCTGCGGAAAAAGATCCGGCACCCGCATCGCATGGAGCGCTATCGCTTGCGCATTGACTTTAGCGGCGGCGATATCCCCGGCTTTGAGCTTTTTGTCCAGCTCTTTTGCATTATCGCCGACGTTCTCCATTAAATAAGTCCGTAGCGCGATAACATCCTTAGCGTCTGGAAGATGCTCCGCATGCCCTTCGTGCGCCCCACTAGCGTTAAACGTCCCAATTCCTCCGGTTATGATCATCGCAGCAATAGCAAGCACTCGTTTCATTCTCATTCTCTTAAAACCTCCCATTTATTTTTCCTCCTTTTCGGCTTCCACCCGATGGACAACAGGAGGGACACTTTTCAGATATCGAGCGACCGCGAAAGCATCCTCCTGGGTCATGTCTTTGTACCCTCCCTCGGCCACGCCATCAATTACTAGCGCCATAAGCCCTTGCACATTATCAAAGTTCGGCAGGAATCCAGTTTGTAAGAGGGTCACAATCTCATCTTCCGTCCACTTCCCAATACCCGTCTCAAGATCAGGTGTAATGTTTGAAGTCAGTTCACCATCGATGCCATCTTTATTACCCGCGAGATCCCGCGCGCGGTCCAACGTCCCAGTAAAAGTCCGTGGCGTATGACACTCCTGACAGTGCGCCAAGTGTTCGCTGATGTAGCGCCCTCGTTCGATTCCAGCCGTTGGCGCGCGGGCTGGCGGCGTTTCCGCCGAAAAGAAAAACCAACGCCAGACTCGCATACCAACGCTTGCGAGTGGTACGGAGAGTTCATGCGGTGGATTCGCACGCGCAACCGCGGGCAGCGTCCGCAAATACACCACCAAATCAGTGACATCTTCATCACTCATCCCATTAAACGCAGGATAAGGCATCACCGGGCTCATGACTGATCCGTCCGGTCGGACACCAAGACGAATACCATCAATCACTTGTTGGTCTGTCCAGTTCCCGATGCCATGTGTTGGATCTGGCGTAATATTCGTTCCGTAAAAGGTTCCGTAGGGCGTCTTGAGCGGTCGTCCCCCAGCATTGACCGGGCCATCTTTCGGCGTATGGCACCCACAGCCTCCAGCTAAAGCAAACACATACTTTCCACGCGCAATGCGATCAGCGGTCGGAGCTTCCGCACGGCTGAGACTGGAAGGAAAGGTTGTCACACTCACAACGAAAAGAAACACAGACAGACGCCACACGTTCCACCTCCTTCCACACGCCCTCGTCCTGGGTAGAGGGCTACGAAGAGCCTTGACGGTTGAGCCCTTTTTTGTAGAGAGGAAATAGCGGCTATGCAAGGAGAGAGGAAAAGTCCCCACTTTTGACGGAGTGCAGTATTTACTCTAGAAGAGATAAAGCATGAGGAGAGAGGTAGGAGTTTATCGCCAGCAGGTTTGGGCTTTGGCTCTGCTCTGTTTCTTGGTGATGCACTGTGGTGACGATTTGGAAGTTGGCGAAAAAAAAGAAGGTAATCTCCGTGTGGGGAAAGGCGACACGTCACTCCACCTTGGCGCGCGAAGTGGCGGAGGAAAAAGCGGAACGCGGCAAATCGAGAATACGATTGTTCGTGGCAATATTTTCAATCTTCGCCCTGTGACAACACGACCAGTCCTCGTGTTTGTCTTCGTTGACTTGAAAGATTTCGGCACATTTCAGGATTTTCGCGACGCTGAAGTGGCGCCCCTCAGAGAAGACCGGTCATTTCTTGTCCCTCACCTTGCCGCTGGAGACTTGACAGTGGTGCTGCTGCTGGACCAAGGTGGAGCAAATCAAGACGGTACTATTGATGCCGGCGATCCCATCGCGGTCTTTCAAGATCCCACCGGACGTCTACAAAATCTCTCCGCCGAAACAGAAACCATACTTGAGGGTGTTGATGTTTCGTTTAATCTCAGTGCGCCAGAAACAGGAATCGCCACCGTACGCAGCGAGGCCAATATCATTGTTACTCAGCAATAAAAACTGAACCCTGCGAAGAACAACAGCTATGAAAACGATGCGTTTAAGTTTGGATGTGATCGGATTCCTCGCCCTTGGAACATTCGCCTTGTTGTACCTGTTCGTCACACTGGGGGAACTCAATATACGAGGGGGATGGGAATACCTGGTCTACGCCGACTTTTCCAGTGCGAGTGGCTTAGCACCTGGGTCAGCAGTGGAGATTGCAGGGGTGCGCGTTGGTCGCGTCACCGCTATCAATCTCGACGGTACCCGATCCAGAGTGACCATTAGCTTGCGGAAAGATGTCCACCTACAAAACGATGTGATTGCCTCGATTCAGACGAAAGGTCTCCTCGGAGAGCGTTACGTCTTGCTCACTCCCGGCGGTTCGGAAGAAATGATTCCTCCGGAGGGTAAAATTCGGGAGACGGAAGCTCCTCTTGATCTCCCAGGTTTGATGTCTGCTTATATCGCGGTCCGCAACAACGCCGCTAAAGCACGACAATCCGCTGCTACACCGTAACTATCAGTCAAACGAAGCGCTATCAGCTACCGCTGCTACGCCCAACTCTTTGTTCGCACGCGTGGATCGCCGCGCTAGACACCCCTAACGCTCGCGCTGCCGCTTCCGTGCTCTTCCCTTGACCAAGTTGTTTCCACACTTGGCCACACGACACAGCAACTACCGTTG
>JBFWZL010000579.1:0-3864 GCA_050185455.1 Binatia bacterium
TACCAAGACCCCCCTAATGGAAGAACTCAAAAAAGTGCATCGAGTGATTGCTAGAGAACTTCCCGATGCTCCCCACGAGGTGCTCTTGGTCCTCGATGCCTCGACTGGTCAGAATGCCTTAAATCAAGCGCGCGCTTTTCAAGAAATCTTTCCTCTGACTGGGATTATCTTGGCGAAAATGGATGGTTCCGCTCGGGGGGGCGTGGCGTTTTCGATAGTAGAACAGATTGGGGTGCCGATTCGCTGCCTGGGGCTAGGGGAGCGAGCGACGGATTTACAGGATTTTAGCGCCGAGGACTTTGTCGAGGCGATCTTTATGGCCGAGGAAGGGGAGGTTTCGCTTGACACAGAGGTGAGGGACTCATAGGATAGGATCCTCTGCTTTATATTATTCCCGATATGACTTTAGAAAGTCTGAAAATTCTGGAGGAAAAAGTTGTCGGCGTTTTGGCTCGACACGAAAAGATCCGTGCAGAGCGAGCAGATCTTGCGGCTCGTTTGGAAGCTCAAGAACGAGCGTATACTATGTTGCTAGAACGACTACAACAATACGAGCAAGAACGTCATGAAATGAAAGAACGGCTGGAAAAAGTTTTAGACCGTCTGGTGGGGTTAGATATTTGAGAGAGATTGATGAGGGGATGAGGGGATGAAACAACGGATCGAGGTTGAGATCTATAATCAATCCTTCATCGTGAATAGTGAAGACGATGAGCGTTACGTCCAAGAGATCGCGTCTTATGTAGACGAAAAGATGCGTCAAATGGGGGAAAACACAAAGAATACCATGCCTATGCGCATGGCGATCATGGCGGCGCTGAGCATTGCTGATGAGTATCATAAAGCGCTGCAAAGAGAGGCCGCCACACAAAAGGAAATCGAACGCCTGTCTTCCCTAATTCTTGAACGGATTGCCCAAAGCGAGGCTCCTGAAGGACGCACGCCTGCGGACAGCTCGCCGAACACTTTTTCTACGGTGGGGTCTGTGACTTCTGCCGAGAATAACGCGAAGAAAGAAGTTTCGCGTCTCTCCTAACCTAAGTTGTTTGGCTTTTTCTTCGCTCTCTGCTCTTTTCCTCCCTCTCCGACAAATCCCGCTCTTTGTTGCCTACCAGAATACACCTCCCATCTATCCGATAGGGGGGACTCTTTGCTAATAATTAGTATAAATATCTGAACGCCGTTTTTGACCGTACCGGAAGGAAGACGGCGAGTTAAGAGAATAGAAAGGCGAGAGGGTGTCGGTACTCTCCTACCTTGATGATGGAAGGAGGTCGGTGACCTATGGAGTCGTTTCTCTGTATCCCCTTGGGAATCGTCCTTGGCGCCGTGGGGATGGGAGTCGCAGTATACCTACGGCAACGTTGGCAACAGCAGACCGTGGCCAACGCGGAAGAACAAGCGCAATTTATTATCGAGGAGGCAAAGAAAGAGGCTGGAGTAATCAAGAAGGAAACCCAAATTCAAGCGAAAGATATCATCTTACAAGCAAAAGGAGAGGCTGAGAAGGAAATCAAGGAACGTCGGCGAGAGATTCAGCAACAGGAAAAACGACTGCAGAATCGTGAGGAGACGCTGGAAAAACGCGCGGAGTCATTGGAATCCCGAGAAAGCGAGCAATCGCGGCGTGACCAGCAATTGAAGAGTAAAGAGGATGTTCTTCAGCAAAAAGATCAGCAATATTCAGTATTGATCGAAGAAACACGTCAGCGACTTGAACAAGTGGCGACCATGACCCGTGACGAGGCGAAACAACGGCTCATGGACCAGATGGTTGAAGAAGCGCGCCATGATGCTGCACGCCGAATCATGCAGATTGAAGAAGAGGCTCGGGAAGAAGCCGAGCGCCGCGCTAAAAAAGTGATCAGCATCGCGGTCGAGCGATTATCCGGCGAATTTGTAGCGGAACGAACGGCATCTGTCATCCATCTCCCTAGTGACGATATGAAAGGTCGCATCATTGGGCGAGAAGGACGAAACATTCGTGCGATAGAATCCGCAACCGGCGTAGATATCATTATCGATGATACGCCAGAGGCGGTGTTGATCTCTAGTCATAGCCCAATTCGTCGGGAAATTGCCCGTGTAGGACTCGAACGGCTCATTGCGGATGGTCGTATTCACCCCAGCCGCATTGAAGAGGTGGTGAAGAAGGCCGAGCAAGAAGTGGAGGAATCCGTTCGTGAAGCAGGCCAGCGGGCTGTGCTGGAACTTGGCGTACATGGCATTCATCCTGAAGTTCTTAAACTGATCGGCATGTTGAAGTATCGTTATAGCTACGGCCAAAATGTCCTCATGCATTCGATCGAAACCGCCTATATTTGTGGCATCATGGCCGCTGAACTCGGTCTGAATGAAAAGCAAGCGAGACGAGCAGGGCTTCTGCATGACATTGGCAAAGCGGTTTCTCATGAAATCGAAGGGTCGCACGCCATCATCGGCGGTGAAGTGGCGCGGAAGTATGGAGAATCGGCAAAGATCGTCAACGCGATTGCAGCGCATCATGAAGAAGTCCGAGCGGAGACCGTTCTTGCGCCTCTCGTGGATGCGGCGGACGCGTTATCCGGTGCTCGCCCCGGGGCGCGTCGAGAAGTATTGGAAAGCTACGTGCGTCGACTGGAAGAACTCGAAGAAATCAGCAATTCATTTACCGGTGTGGAAAAATCATTTGCCGTGCAGGCTGGGCGTGAGGTGCGCATCATCGTCAATCCTGGATCGATATCTGATAGTGAAGCAAACCTCTTAGCCCGGGAAGTGGCAAAGCGCATCGAAAACCAGATGACCTATCCTGGGCAGATCAAAGTGACAGTCATTCGCGAAACCCGCGCGACGGAGTTTGCGCGTTGAAGAAAGCAAGAATCGGGGAAACGGAGATGGGGAGAAACGGAGAAAGAATCAGTTTTAGCTCACCGCTTCCCCTATTCTCCAATTCTCCGATTCTGCTCGCCTCTATATAAGGATTAGTGAATGAAAAAAGAGGTAGCCGAAAAATGGCCCTTCCTGTAGACGAGCAACTCTGCGAGATTCAACGTGGAACGGTCGATATCATTCCGTTGGAGGAGCTGAAACGTAAGTTGGAAACCGGGCGGCCGTTGCGAATCAAGCTCGGACTTGACCCTTCAGCGCCTGACCTCCATTTAGGGCATACCGTCGTCTTGAACAAACTTCGTCAGTTTCAAGAATTAGGTCATGTCGTTATCTTCTTAATCGGTGACTTTACCGGGATGATCGGCGATCCAACCGGACGATCAGAAACTCGCAAGCCGCTCACCCGTGAGCAAATCAAGGCTAACGCTGACACGTACACTGAGCAAGCATTCAAAATTCTAGATCCCCAGCGGACGGAAATTCGCTTCAATGCGGAATGGATGGGGACTATGTCCTCTTCGGATATGATCCGCTTGTGTAGTCAGTATACAGTGGCGCGCCTACTTGAGCGGGATGATTTTGCGAAACGGTTTCGAGAAAATACACCGATCCATGTCCACGAATTGTTGTATCCTCTCGTACAGGGATACGATTCGGTGGCGTTACAAGCCGATGTTGAGCTGGGTGGAACAGATCAGCGCTTCAATCTGCTGGTTGGCAGAGAGTTGCAACGCGCCCATGGTCAGGAACCCCAGGTCATTGTAACCATGCCGTTGCTAGAGGGTACGGACGGCGTGCAAAAAATGAGTAAATCGTTGGGAAATTACATTGGCATTACTGAATCGCCAATAGAGATTTACGGTAAAGTTATGTCCATCTCCGATCTGCTCATGGTTAAATACTATGAGTTGCTCAGCGCCGTGGACAGTGCGCAGGTTGGAGCCATCAAACGCGGAGAGGTGCACCCCATGGAGGCGAAGCAACAACTGGCGGCTG
>JBFWZL010000580.1:0-3854 GCA_050185455.1 Binatia bacterium
CACATACGCATCGGATTGGAAGATTATCAATACGCCCGGGAAGGTCAGCTGACGAACCCGCAAATTGTCGAGCGCGCGGTCGCGGTCGTCAAAGCGATGGGTCATGAGGTTGCTACGCCAGAAGAGGCGCGGCGAATGCTAGAAGCATAAAAGAAAATCAAAAAGCAAAGTCAAGTAACGAGTGCCGAGTAATGAGTAATGAGCCCGCCCCTTCCCTCTCGCTAGCCTCTACTCCTCGGCACTCAGCACTCAGCACTCAGCACTCAGCACTAATTAGGAAGATCCACGCCAGCCCAACCATGGCGGTAATCATTGTCACAGGCGGTGGCGCGCAAGCAGTCGCGGACTTATTAGCCGTGCCAGGCGCATCGAAAACTGTGCTTGAAGCACTCGTGCCTTATAGTGACCGTTCTCTGGCTGAGTTTCTCGGAGCATTACCAACACAAGCAGTTTCCATTGAGACCGCCGCAGCAATGGCGCGAACGGCCTACCAACGAACGCTCCAGCTCCGCGACAATCCTGAGATTCCCGTTCTGGGATTGTCCTGTACAGCAACACTCGTCACTGATCGTCCTAAAAAAGGCGAGCACCGCGCGCATGTCGGTCTTTGCACCGGGACTGACACCCGCGTGTATTCCTTGACGTTAACAAAAGGAGCGCGCGACCGTCAGAGAGAAGAACGAGTAGTAAGTAATCTGCTCCTCAATACGTTAGCGGAAGCGTGCGGCGTGCAGGTTCCAGCGGAAATAGGACGGCTTCCAGACGAACAAATCGCGTTAGAGACCAGGGCGTAGAGAAGGTTTGGGAGCCACTCTACTTACTCTCATCTCGTGCAACGCCCTTTCAAGCAAAGCTCGCTTCGTCACAGAAAACAACCGATCCTGAGAAAAGACTTGCGTTGACCGAATTGGTATGACATTGAAGTCGAGGAAGATGTGTTCATTACCGAAAGGGGAGGCAGATATGAAAATTACTCGTTTTCACGCGACAGAGGATGGCGGCTCTCGTTTTGCGGAGATCGATATCCCGATCACCCATGATCGGAAGGATGCGGAAGGCAACATTCTCAAATTGTCGAACAGCTATGTTTCTCCCAGCGTCCTCTTCGCGGAATTGCCAAACAGCATGGTGCAAGACTGGCACAACGCCCCGGCGCGGCAAATCGTCGTCGTGCTTTCAGGGGAACTTGAGGTTGGCACGACTGACGGACAAACGCGACGGTGGCGCGCGGGCGAAATGTTCTTAGCGGACGACGTAACGGGAAAAGGGCATAAAACCAAAACCATCGGCGGTCCAGCACGGGTAATGTTCGCTCCGCTGCCGGAAGGTTTTGAGGTAAATCGCTGGTCAGTGTAAACGAAGGAGGACACATGGGACCATTACACGGTCTGCGCCTGGTCGAGCTATTTTGCATTGGGCCTGGCCCTTTTGCCGGCATGCTGCTGTCCGACATGGGCGCAGAAATTTTGCGTATTGACCGTCCTCAAGAGCCGCAACTCGGCTACCCAGATCCGAAGTATCGCACCTTATGGCGTAATCGACAGGCGGTGACATTGGATTTAAGCAAACCGGCTGGAGTCGAGGCGCTGCTTCAGTTGGTGGAAACAGCGGATGGATTGATCGAAGGCTATCGTCCAGGCGTGGCTGAACGCTTAGGCGTTGGTCCAGATGTCTGTTTGGCGCGTAATCCCCGCCTGGTGTACGGCCGTATGACGGGTTGGGGTCAAGAAGGTCCGTTAGCTCGCCAAGCAGGTTTCGACATTAACTACATTTCTCTCTCCGGCCTGTTGCATGCCGTGGGACCAGCCGAGAAACCTGTTCCGCCGTTAATTGTCGCTGGCGATTTTGGCGGCGGCGGCATCTTCCTCGCGCTGGGCATGCTGGCCGCGCTGTGGGAAGCGCAACGTTCCGGTCGTGGTCAGGTTGTTGACGCTAGCATTGTTGACGGCTCGGCCAATCTCCTGGCGTATGTATATGGGGGACTGGCTGGTGGAGCCTGGAAAAATCAACGCGCGGCAAACACTGTCGACGGCGGCCATTGGCGCTATGGCGTGTATGAGTGCGCGGATGGACGTTTCGTTTCCGTTGCCGCCATGATGGATCCTTTCCTGAAAATCTTGCTAGAAAAACTCGAACTGCGCCTGGAAGACTTTCCCGCCCCGAATAACCGCGCCAATTGGCCGAAGTATCGGGAACGATTGACTTCCGTTTTTCGCACCCGACCGCGTGATGAATGGGTCGCCCTCTTTGCGGGAACGGATGGTTGCGTTGCTCCAGTCCTCGATCTAGAAGAAGCGCCGCAACACCCCCACAATCGCGCTCGTGGAACCTTTATCGAACACGATGGCGTTGTGCAGCCCGCGCCCGCGCCGCGCTTTAGTCGGACACCATCAGAGATCCGTCGCCGTCCGCCGGCCAATGGCGCGCATAATGACAGCGCCTTGCAGGAGTGGGGGGTTAGTGATGAGGCGTTACTCGACTTCCGCAAACGCGGCGCTTTTGGTTAAGCAAAACATTGCAACATTCTTAAGGAGGGAACTATGCGGCTCACGAGTGTAGCGCATACTGGCTTTACCGTAAAAGATCTGGAGCGGTCCATTGCCTTCTATCGTGACTTGTTGGGAATGCAGGTTATCCACCAGCGCGATACGACGGAACCCTATGTCAGCCAAGTGACCGGGTTTCCCGAGGCGCGCTTAAAAATCGCGCATCTCAAGCTTGGACCGGATGATCCTCACACCCTGGAACTATTACAATATGTATCCCATCCGGGAGAGCCAACTGATCGGGCGACGAACCGACCGGGCAATGGACACTTGGCGTTACGCGTGGGCGATATCCACGCCTGGCACAAACGGTTATCCGAAGCTGGCGTAGAGTTCCGCTCAGCAGCGCCAGTGCCAGTCACGACCGGCATCAACGCGGGAGCCTATGCGATATACCTGCGCGATCCAGACGGGTTTACCATTGAGTTAGTGCAACCAACGCCGCAATCATAAAACACTGCTCCAGAGAATATGAGGAGAGAATCGCTCCGCTCTCCTTGTAAACTTTTTAGGGCTCCTCTTGCTTGCGCCAGGAGAAGCCCATACAACATCCCTCATGAAGATCGGCATTATCTCTGACATTCACGCGGATGCGCGCGCGCTGCGCCGAGCGCTTGAGGATACGCCGTCAACAGACGTGTTCTTGTGTCCCGGCGACGCCATTAGTGAGTACCGTTTCTGCGCCGAGACGGTTGAGCTCTTACAGCAAACAAACGTGATCTGTATCCAAGGCAATCACGAAGTCGTGCTTTTTGGCGGGCGGAATCCCGCCTATTTAAAAAAGTGCCGCGAGACGTTCACGACAGAAAGCCTGGATTTCCTCGCCACGGCGCCGCTTTCGCGAGAACTCGAGTTTGATGGCGCAAAAGTGTTGCTCGTCCACGCCAGTCCTTGGGAGCCCTACGACGAATACATCTATCCTCATAGTACGCGCCTCACGCAGTTCTCTACTTTAGAGCACGACTTGGTCTGTTTTGGCCACACGCATGTGCCGTTCATTCATCAGGCAGGCCAAGTGCTGGTCGTCAATCCAGGGTCCTGTTCACAACCACGAGACCAAGATCGTCGCGGCGCGTATGCCGTGTTCGACACCTATACGAGAGAAGCAACGATCCACCGGTTTTCGTTGGACTAGGCAGCAAGGCGGGAACTTCTCGCGCTACCGTTTGAGTTGGTAATCGTAAGTCTTTCATTCTCTCTGGACGGAGATAGGCTATGAAGAAAACGACTCCTCAGCAGACGGTCTCTCCCACACAAAACAATCCTTCCAACTCCCGACCAAGTCGACGCCAATTTCTCCGCACTGCC
>JBFWZL010000581.1:0-3845 GCA_050185455.1 Binatia bacterium
TAGCGTCGTGATAAAAGAGGAGGGCGCGTGTTTTCGCGTCTACGTGACGTTTTCAGTCGATATCGGAGTGGAACGATTGGTGAACGTTACATCCTTCCCACGAAATTCCGCCGCGAAGTTCTCGACTTTCTTGACATATTGCCGCGTTTCCTGGGGAAGATGCCGCTCGATATTGCCATAATGTGAAGGATCTCGGCCCTGCGCCCGCGCCAACTCTTGCGCCCGCGCGACCCGGCCTGGCCCGGCGTTATATGCGGCTATGGCAAGGCGGCGCGCTTCCTGCTCATTTGCTCCGGCCGTAGTAGAGAGACCCTTATGCAATTTCGTGTCGTCCGAGAAGGTGTCCCTCATCTCTTTTAGGTAGCTTACTCCGAGCTTGATGTTCTGCGAGGGATTAAGCGGATTATAGCGCTGACCTGGGGCGATTTCTCGAAGTTGCTCTTTGCCAGTCGCTGCCATGAGTTGAAAAAGCCCTACCGCTCCCTCTGAACTTACTGCTCGTGGATCTAAGATAACCTCTCCATTCTTTGTTTTGCCAACACCTGATTCCGCCCGCGCCACTGCTAGGCTGAGAGTAGGATCAACACCCATCTGATGAGCCGTTGCGGTAATTGTTTCTGTATATGTCTGTATGGTTGCCGCTTGCCTTGACGAGCCAGATTTCTGTGGCGGAGAACTTTCGGGGAAGGCGCTTTTCTGGCCAGAATGCATACGGTTGCTATTGAGCGCTAGTGGGGGAAGGAAACGAGAATCACGAATGAGTCGAGGCGTTGACGAGGAGAATCTGGCTTCCTTCGATAGTGAAGACAATGAGCCACGGGGTTGTGGAGACGCCTCACGGAGCCTGCCTTGGCTGAACGTCCGTGACAAGGCAGTGGCGCGGTTGAACCCTTGTACCGTATCTAGGACCTGGGCAAAAGATGCAGAAGTTGGCGATAAGGTTCGGGACTGACTCCGAATCGAGTGCTGACTGATGAGTGAGGAAAGAAAAACGGAACGCATGTGTCTCCAGATAAGTACTGCTCATAACAAGGGTGCAATCCTCGTGCCTCTTTTGTTGGCAAGCATTACCTGAGAAAAGGACTTGCAGGGGAGGTTTTTGCCGAGCAGAAGGCGGTAGATTTTACCTACTTTGGGAAAAGAACGCCTTCTGAAGAATGTCGACAACGATGGTAGATCCTCTTGCAGAGGACTTATTGATGGGACGATTCTTCCTGATTGGCTTCTTTTAAGGCATCGAGTACGGCTCCCGCGCGTTGCACGTGTACCTGGACTTCGAGGATTTGATTGAGCAATCGGCCAATGTAGGCTCTTGCTTCTTCCGTTTGCGGCCCGAGCCCTTTGACCAACTGCGTTGCGGCGCTGACCCCCTGGGAAGCTTGTGTGATGGCGCTCTCAATCTCAGCAAAGGTTTCTGTATCAATAATCATGTATCCATTCCTCTCCGAGGTCCTCGCCCTAAGAGCGAAGGGGTATGGTCTCGCTCTCGTCTCAGGGAGTGTAGCGAGAGAAACCGATAGCCGTCAATCCGTATCCAGTCCAGAGGGGTGGAGTCTGTAGGTTTCTCCTTAGCTATGGGATAAAAGGTGTTCTTATGAAGCCTTTCGTCCAATCGTTAATTACGGCAACGTTACCATGCTGGGTGATCGGGCATCGTGGCGCTGCTGCCGTGTGTCCAGAGAATACGCTTTCATCCTTTAGCCTCGCGCGCGACGCCGGCGCTTGCATGATCGAATTCGACATACAGCAAAGTGAAGATGGTGAACTGTTCGTCTTTCATGATGACACGCTAGAACGGTTGTGCGGAGAGCCTGTGACGGTTGGGTCGCTGAATTATAAAGCTCTTTCTGCCCGAGTGATCGGGCGTTACCATGGAGAGTCTCTCACGATACCGCGACTGGCTGAGGTGTTTTCCACTTACCGCCGTTCTCTTCTCTATAATATTGAACTTAAAACTAACTCAGTTATATCTTCGGGTATTGAATCGCGTCTTGTTGAACTCGTTCATGAATATGGGCTCACCGAACGAGTATTAGTATCGAGTTTCTGCCATGAGAGTTTGCGAAACGTGCACGAGCATGACGCCCACCTTGCCCTCGGATTGCTCCTCAGCCTGGAGCAAGGCTGTGGCTTGGGGAGTCCAGAAGCAATGGTCGCACGTGCTCAGGAGTTTGTCTGTTTCTCTGTGCATCCAGATTTTCGCTTGTTACGCCTGTATCCCGCTTTGGTGGAACAGTGCCATTTAACTGGACTCCGAGTATTTCCCTGGACGGTTGACCATCCACATGTGTGGCATGTTTTGGTGAACCAGCTTCATGTTGACGGTGTTATCACCAATGATCCAGCCAAATTGTACGACTGGCTACTGAAGCACACGAAGGCTAACGGAACAGGCTCAGTTGCGTAGGCTCTTCGGTAAGCGCGTTCCAGGGCAAGGGAGGAACTGTAGTTTCGCACTGTTCAAGCAGCTTTTGGAACATGCGCGCCGTGCCCGGAGACTGCGCTTCAAATGGACAATGGATGAAAAAATAGACCTGTGTTCTTTGCTGCAGCCAGAGGCTCACGCATTCAGCCCATTCCTCCAGATAAGGCTGATTAAACTCACGATCTGGGTGGCTGATAAAACGGACCAAGCTGACGGGGGCTGTGACTGTCGGTTGGAGCGGGAGTCGCGGTTTCTTCCGTTCCGAGCCGATCCGTGAATCATCCGGACCTTCATAAATCGGGCGCGTATCGAGCAGCACACGACCGACGCCAAGTTGGCGCAAACTATCGTTGAGCGCGCCGGCAAATGGCTCTTTGAACCAATCGGGATGTCGCACTTCCAGCGTCAGTGGAGCTTCGTTGCGAGGCCAAGCATTCAGAAACGCGACAAGATCGTCAAACTGTCGAGGACCATAATGTGGTGGCAGCTGCGCGAAGATCGGACCGAGCCGGTCGCCGAGTCCTTGCATAAGCGCCAGAAACTGTAAGGCGCCAGCGATTGCGGGTTGAAGGGAACGTTGATGCGTGAGCTCCCGTGGCAGCTTTGGACAAAACTTGAAACCGGACGGTGTTTCCTCCACCCAGCGCGCGATCGTCTTTTGGTCCGGCGCGGCGTAGAAGGTTGTATTGCCCTCAACCGCGGTGAGTCGTTGACTGTACAAACGGAGAAAGTTTGTTGGCTGGCTGCGTGGCGGAAAAAATTCTCCCACCCAACCTTTGAAAGACCACACGGCGCAACCGAGGAAAAAGTTGCGAGAGGAAGACATCTCTGCACCATAGTCAGATGTGAAAGGCAGGGTCAAGGTAAGCTGTAGAACTGAGGTGAAATAGGCGAAAATGGTCTTACATTCAGACACGGCGGCCACCGCGTCTTGACAGCAGCGGGGAAAATATCGATACTCGCTCGCCATAGCCACAAAGGAGGGAGCGTGGCGCCATGCAACAGGCATTAAGTGGAATTCGAGTTCTGGATTTGACTCACTATATCGCTGGTCCGTATTGCACAAAACTGTTGGCGGATTATGGCGCTGAAGTGATCAAAGTAGAAAAGCTCCACACGGGAGATGGCGCGCGTGCGCTGCCTCCATTTTTTGCGAACACGCCGGGAACGGAGCGCAGCGGACTTTTCTATTTCCTAAACACTAATAAACAAGGCATGACACTCAACCTCAAACATGATCGAGGACGAGAAGTCGTGCTGCGTCTTGCTCAACAGGCGGATGTATTGGTGGAGAATTTTCGTCCAGGCGTGATGGATCGCTTGGGGCTCTCTCGCGCCGATCTGGAGAAGGTGAATCCTCGCCTAGTGACAGTCTCGGTGACGAACTTCGGCTCTTCCGGCCCGTACCGTGACTATCAGA
>JBFWZL010000582.1:0-3844 GCA_050185455.1 Binatia bacterium
AGGTAATTTGTACGATGATTCATCGACCGTAACCGATCCATAAGTGCGTGTGTCTGACATAGCAACTCCTGAAAAAAGCAGTTAGTTATGAGTTATTCGCTGTGAGCAGAAAAAGAAAGATACCAGAAAGGCTCTGGACTGCCAAACTTCTTATGGAAATAGAGGTGGTTTTGTTTTGTCTGGCTAAAAGCTAATAGCTAATAGTCGAGGCAGCTCTTTGGAGAAATTGATCTTGCCGGACGATCGCAGTATGGAAACAACAAAGGCGCTGAAACAACACGCGAGGAGCGTATGAAAAACGACAACGACACCGATCTAGACCGTGGGGTCGTCACCGAAACTGAGAAGAAGCTCAAAAAACCTCCACTCTACAAAGTGTTGCTGCACAATGATGACTACACGACCATGGAGTTCGTCGTGTATATCCTGCAATCGGTCTTTCACCACCCACCGACGAAAGCGACACAGATCATGTTGCACGTGCATCGTCGGGGGGTGGGTGTGGCGGGAGTGTATACGTACGAAGTTGCCGAGACGAAGGTTAATCAGGTGCACGAATTGGCCAAAAAATATGAGTTTCCTTTGAAATGCAGTATGGAGGAAGCGTAGGAGTCTAGAGTCCTACACAACAGGAAACTGAGCTGAAAGGACCAATCCATGAGAATCAGCCGAGAGCTGGAAGTAACCCTCACGCTGGCGGTCAACGAGGCGAAAAAACGGCGGCATGAGTTCCTCTGCCTTGAACACGTGCTCTATGCGCTTACCTTCGATGAGGATGTGGCGAAGATTATTCGCCACTGTGGTGGCGACATAAAAGTTCTGCAACGCGACCTGGAAAAATTTTTTGACGAACATCTGGAAGCGTTGCCCGAGGAAGTGGATGAGGGCGAGCCTCAGCAAACGCTAGGATTCCAACGCGCGCTCCAGCGCGCCGCCGCGCATGTACAGTCCAGCGGAAAAGATGTAATCGAAGGGCGCAATTTGCTTGTGGCGTTGTTTCGCGAGGAAAACAGTTTCGCGCTCTATCTTCTGCAAAAGCAGGAAATCACCCGCTTGGATGTGATCAATTACATTTCGCATGGCGTCTCCAAAATCCCCGTGGAGGATGAGGAAGAAGCCGCGAATCACGCCGCCGAGCACGAACATGGAGAAGATGAGGACGAGCCGCGTCCGGTAAAAAATCCATTGGAAGCGTTTGCGTCGAATCTGGTGAAGCGCGCCAAAGAGGGACTGATTGATCCGCTTATCGGCCGTCAAAACGAACTCGAACGCACGATTCATGTCTTGTGTCGGCGGCGAAAGAATAATCCCATCTATGTCGGCGACTCCGGTGTCGGCAAAACCGCGATTGTTGACGGCCTGGCGCTTCGTATCGCCAGTGGTGACATCCCCGAGGTATTGGCGGACGCCACGATCTATTCGCTCGATATGGGCGCCGTGCTGGCCGGGACCAAGTTTCGCGGGCAGTTCGAGGAGCGCCTGAAGGCAGTGCTGAACGCGCTCAAAAAACAACCCAATGCGATTTTGTTTATTGACGAAATTCACACCATCGTCGGCGCCGGGGCGACAAGCGGCGGGTCGATGGACGCTTCGAACATCCTCAAGCCTGCACTCACTTCCGGTACGCTCCGTTGCATTGGCGCGACCACCTATCATGAATTTCGCAGTTACTTTGAACGCGACCGCGCCCTCGCTCGTCGTTTCCAGAAAATCGAGGTGCATGAGCCCAGCATTGAAGAAACTGTGCAGATTCTCGAAGGGCTCAAGTCTCACTATGAGCAACATCACAAAGTGACCTATACTCCCGAAGCCTTACGAGCGGCGGCTGAGCTGTCCGCAAAGTATATCAATGACCGTTTTCTACCGGATAAGGCAATTGATGTGATCGACGAGGTCGGAGCCTCATTCAAAATTAAACCCGCGATCAACGGGGAGCAGAAAATCATCCAGGACACCGATATTGAAGAAGTAGTGGCGAAAATCGCTCGTATTCCGCCGCGCAGCGTGTCTGTTTCTGACAAGGAGCGGCTGCAGAATCTCGACACTGATCTGAAGCGCGTCGTTTTTGGTCAGGACAAAGCCCTACAAACCGTTGCGACGGCGATCAAGATGGCGCGCGCCGGGCTTGGCCATCCGGAAAGACCGGTCGGTTGTTTTCTTTTCACTGGACCGACCGGCGTCGGCAAAACCGAAGTGGCGAAACAACTCGCGGCGACGCTGGGGCTGCAATTTCTACGCTTTGACATGAGCGAATACATGGAGAAGCATACGGTCTCGCGGCTGATTGGTGCTCCTCCGGGATATGTCGGCTTCGATCAAGGCGGCCTGTTGACCGAGGCGATTACACGCAACCCACACTCTGTGTTGCTGTTGGATGAAATCGAAAAGGCGCATCCGGACCTGTTCAACATCCTTCTCCAGGTCATGGATCATGCAACCCTCACCGATAACAACGGCAAGAAAGCCGACTTTCGTCATGTGATTCTCATCATGACGAGTAACGCCGGCGCGCGCGAAATGGCGGCGGCGTCAATCGGTTTTGGTGATCGGTCGAATCTCGGTAAAGGTGAGCAAGCTCTCGAGAAGCTTTTCAGTCCAGAGTTCCGCAATCGTCTTGACGCGACCGTAAACTTTGGGACGTTGCCGCGAGAAGCCGTCGAAAAAGTAGTGGACAAGTTCATGGCTGAGGTGGTACAGCAACTGACGGAGAAGCAGGTGACGATTTCCCTCACACCGGAGGCGCGCGGGTATCTGGCTGAAAAAGGATACGACGTGACCTTTGGGGCGCGTCCCATGGCCCGCCTGATCCAGAAGGAAGTGAAGATGGTGCTGGCGGACGAGATTCTTTTCGGGAAGCTGCAAAATGGCGGCAAGGCGACAATTGATCTGGGAGAAGATGGTTTAGTGTTCGCTTACGAATCGCTAGAGGAAGGCAAAGAGCGCCGAGCCGAAAATGCGACGGAGAAAGGCGACAACAAAACCAAAGGACGTAAAGGAGAAAAGGGAGAAAGCGTCTCTATAAAGTGAGATTTACGGTTCTTTTGATTTGTGGAGGCGCGCCATGGCGCGCCTCCGCGACTATCGCGCTTGACCCACCCCCCAAGCAATCCCGTTGCGTAAAAGCTGCTGAAACGGTTGCGTTTCCCAAGCTCCACGAAACAAGAGTGGGGTGCTTTCTGTAGAATCCACACTCGCATCCACAAACGGCTGCACATTATTGAGCGGAGAATGACAGTGTCCGAGTGCGATATACGCGACTCCGCCTTTGCCGACTTCTCGAGTGTATCCGAGCACTCGTGTTTTTCCATCCGCTAGAAGCGCAGTGTCTTTGTCATAGACAAAACCAAAACCCGGAGGGGAAGGGTCTTTTTCCAGTTCCGTGGTGAGCAGTACCTGAGTCGTTGCGGGGTCCTGGAGTTCGATGAGATAGAGTTCATCCATCACTTCGAAAGAGGGCGGTAAGTCTTTGCTCAAGACATGCGCCCGGTCCGTGACGTGGACCTGAAATTTGCGTAACGGGGGATGGTTGAGGAAGAAACCGCCCAATGTTGCATGATGGGGGCTTTTAACCATTTTTCGGGTGCGACTCTGTTCGCTTACTGGCGCGGCTTTCCCGCCGCTGGTGCCGTGCAGGGCAAGCCAGCGCCCACCGGCCTCTAGCCACTGCCGAAGCACCTGGTTCTGCTCCTCGTTGGGATGAGGACCGGCGACATATGTAATGAGCAGTTGACTGCCAGGTAACCACTTGGCGATATCCGTAAAATCGTTCGTGACGGTGGCAAGCACGTTCGGCTGTTCATGCAGCAGTTGGAGCAGCTGCAACCGTGCTTAATCGATGTAGTGA
>JBFWZL010000583.1:0-3831 GCA_050185455.1 Binatia bacterium
ACTCTGACGCAAAAAACAGTGCCGCGTGAGCCGTGTCTTCCACTGTTCCTGAGCGACGCAAGGGAACGTTTTGTTCATGTTTTGCTTGCGATTCCGGCGTCAACATCGCCTTCACTTCCTCAGTCAACGTCAGTCCGGGCGATACAATATTCGCGGTAATGTTGTATTGTCCTACTTCAACCGCCAGATTACGCGTGAACCCTAACATCGCTGTTTTTGCCGCGGTATAACCGTGGTAATGCGGGGCAGGTTGATGGATGCCGATTGTATTGATGCTAATGATCCGCCCCCATCGACGTGCTTTCATACCGGGTAACACGACCTGAGTGCAGAGAAAAGCTGCCTTGAGCGTCGTGTCAATTTGTTCTTGCCATTCCGCCCAGGTCGTCTCGGCGAAACCCTTGCGCGGGATGGAGGCCGCGTAGTTACTCACCAAGATATCAATCGGCCCAAACGTTTCTTCCGTTTTTTTCACCATATCATGGACTTGTGCTTCATCCGTGATATCCGCCTTCATGAAAAGCGCGCGGCCTTTGGCCGCATGAATTTCTTCAAGGACTTTTTGCGGATTACCTTCATTTTTTACTTGATTGACAACAACAGCCGCCCCTTCATGGGCAAAAACCCGAGCGATACCGGCTCCCGTGCCGCGCGCGGCGCCGGTAATCAAAGCAACCCTGTTTGCAAGCAGCATGAAAGTGTTTTCTCCCTTTTAGCTAAATGCCGACGGTTGATTGCTGAAAGCTTAACCGGCTTGCAACCCTAACCCGCGAATCGCCATGATGTTGCGCAATACATTACTGGTGCCGCCTTGGATGGTATATGCCGGCGCATAGAGATATTCCTGCGCGGCGCGACCAGCCAAACGTGCGGCGGGCGATCCAGGCAACAGCACGGCGTAATCACCCAATAAACTACTGACCGTCTGCGCGACACGTTGCTCGACTTCCGTGCAAAAACACTTCGCCATCGCCGCTTCATAATTCGGCACCATGCCTTTACTTAAAAACCATGCCACCTTGTACACCATGAAGCGGCCCATATCGAGTTCGATCTGCAGTTGCGCTAATTGGTTGCGTACTAACGGATCGTTCGTCAGTCCTTGTTCTTGCGCATAACGCACAGCATCACGAAACAGAGGGTAGTTGCTCAACAGGCGCTCGATGCCGCTGCGCTCATAATCGAGCTGAGAGGCAATCTGGTACCATCCACGGTTCTGCTCGCCGATCAGCCACTTCTTCTCTACCCGCACGTTATCGAAGAACACCTCATTGAAATGATGCTCGCCAGTGATATCAACAAGCGGGCGTACAGTTATCCCTGGAGTTTTCATATCAATGAGGAATTCACTAATACCTTTGTGCTTCGGCGCGTTAAGGTCGGTACGCGCCACCAGGTAAGCGTAATCAGCGACATGCGCGAAGCTGGTCCAGATTTTCTGACCAGTCAAGGAGAAGTAGTCCCCCTCTTCCACCGCTTTCGTTCGTAACGAGGCCAAATCAGACCCTGAGCCCGGCTCGCTCATGCCGAGACAAAAAACGATTTCTCCCTTGGTCACGCGAGGCAGAATTTCCGCTTTTTGCTCTTCACTACCATAGGCGAGCAATGCTGGTCCCACTTGTCGGTCACCGAGCCAGTGCGCCGCCACTGGAGCGCCCGCGCGCAGTAATTCTTCCGTGAGAACAACGCGATCAAGATAGCTTCTCTCTTGCCCGCCGTATTTTTTCGGCCACGTCAAACCGATCCATCCGCGTTGGCCGAGCTTCCGCGAGAACTCACGCGAGAATCCGACAATCCAGCCATCTTCAGTCGTGGCGTCAGGCGGTACTTCACTCGCCAAAAACGTGCGGATCTCCTGGCGAAACGTCTGCTGCTCAGGGGTTAAAGCGAAATCCATTCTGGTCTCCTATCTTCGAAGCTAGGTACGCTAGTTTGTTCCCGTGTAGCATAAGAAAACGGCGAGCACAGCAGCAGGGTCATCTTCCATTAGGCCAGTTCTTTTCTTAACGCCGGCAACACTTCCTTGCCCGTCAGTTCAATGCTGCGCATGGTAAGGTCATGAGGTAAACCGCCATATTGCGCCTCAAAGATTAAATGGCCGATACCCAGACGCTTGATAATCTCTTTCAAGCGCTGCGTGACTTCTTTCGGCGTCCCCACCACGAACCCACCAGCCTCTCGTAAATCGTCAATGGACATTTGAAAGACCGGTTTATGTTTCTTCACCCCCGAACCTTCCGTCAGAATCGACGCCGTCCCACGTGAGGACATGCCTAGCGGCATGTAATAGTGAATCGGTCCCTTGAGCGACGTTTGCGTGCGCCACAGATAATGCTCGAATGATTTTCGCGCTTCCTCTTCAGTATCCGCGACGAACAGACCAGTCATATAGCCCAAGTTTTGGGGAGTTGCGGTGTGACCGCTCTGGCGCGCGGTTTCTCGATACAGATCAAACCACTGCTCCGCCATGTCCATCGGCGCCAGAAACGATACGTAGGGATAGCCGTGCTGCGCCGCCCATTTGATCGATTCCGTGCTGCCGATTCCCGGCACCCAAATCGGCGGATGCGGCTTCTGTAAAGGAAAAACCCACGGGTTCACATAGCGAAACTGGAAATGTTTGCCTTCCCAACGAAACGGGCCAGGTTGGGTCCAAGTGTTCACAATTAAATCATGCGACTCTTGATACCGCTCCCGATTGAGCACCGGATTAAGATTCATGGAAAATTGCTCGATGCCGATGCCGCGCACAAAACCGGAAATCACCCGTCCTTCCGACATCAAATCCAGCATCGCCACTTCCTCGGCAAGGCGAACCGGATTTTCCCACAGCGCAATCACATTCCCGAGCAATAGAATTTTCGCCGTCTTCGTGCGTGAGATGAGGGCCGCCGCACTGAGGTTCGCCGCATAATGCATGCAAGTCGGCGTGTTGTGGTGTTCATTCACCATTAGTCCGTCGAACCCTACCGTCTCCGCGTAGACGTATTCGTCCAGATAGCGCTTCAGTAGCTGTGCGCCTTTTTTCGGGTCGAAGTACTTATTAGGGTACGTCAGCCGAATTGACTGATATTGGTCAAGTTCCGGCGTATCCGGATACGGCATTTCACTGAAATAGTAGTAATCAATCATTCTCCCCTCCGTTTTTCAGATAGGAACGGCCTGATGTGAGGCCTCAACGCAAACCGCCATTGGCATCAAGACCGTGTCAAAAATTCTTCCACCAACGCCACAAATTCAGCTGGTCGTTCAAGCTGTGGAGCGTGGCCACAGCGGTCGATCACTTTCAGCTCCGCTCCTTTAATAGCACCGCGATACGCCTCGCCATGAGCCAAAGGCACAAGGCCATCTTGTTTTCCCCACACAACCAGGGTTGGCGATTTCACCCGGCGCAAACGATGCACTAATTTCGGGTTGTGCATATACGGCTTCCAACCTAGAATCTGCGCCATGATCTGACTATTGTCCCGCAGCTCCACTTCCTCCGGCGAAGGCTTGAGTGGAAAGAGTTTTTCCCGTTCCGCGACCTGATTGAGGTCATGGAAAACGAGTGGAGCGAGTTCCTGTGGCGAAAGAAGAAAAATATCGGCGATCTCAGCCTCTTCGACTCTTAACCCCACGGCGTCCACCAAGACGAGCTTTGCGATGCGTTCCGGACACGTCGCCGCCAATTCCGCGGCCAGCCACCCGCCCATCGAAAAACCAAGTACCGGCGCCCGCATCATGTCAAAAAGATCAAGTAAGTCCATGTAGAAATCATCCATATCCGTCATACTATCAATCCATGGCGGTCGCGTGGTACGACCAAACCCTGGATGTGTCGGCGCGCTT
>JBFWZL010000584.1:0-3827 GCA_050185455.1 Binatia bacterium
GTGAAACCAGTTTCTGAACATGTGGGTTGGGGACCGGTGCTGCGTGCGCCGCGGGTATGGGCTTTAGTCATTGTCTACACCCTCGGGGTGTATAACATGTGGCTGATGGCGGCCTGGTTGCCGACCTATCTGGTGCAAGGGCGGGGATTTTCCGTCGCCGAGATGGGGTGGCTCGGTTTTCTCATCACTGGCATGGCTCTGGTCGGCACGGTGGGTGGTGGGTGGTTGTCTGATATGTTGTTGCACAGAGGATTTTCCGCGACCATCGCCCGGAAAAGGCTGTCGCTCGTTGGTATGGTAGTAGGAGCACCGCTCTTGGTCTTAGCGGTGAGCGTCGAGTCTGGCCGGATGTGTGTGATCTTGTTAATGGGTTCTCGCCTGCTCAATGATTTCTCTTTGGCTGGTTTCATGAGCCTACCGACGGAAATGAGCCCGCGCCATATTGGCGCCATTTGGGGATGTATGAGCACCTTTGGCAGTCTCGCCGGCGTGGCTGCCGCCACATTTGCCGGGTATCAAGTCACCGCCACTGGGAACTGGGCCTTGCCGTTTTATACTTCGGCGGGCTTGATCATGATCGCTACTGTAGTGATGGCGGTGTGGGTTTCACCTCAACCTTTGTTTCTTGAGCAACCGACAAAAGTTCATGCTATACAGCCTAAACCTGCCGGAGAACGCGTCTGACTATGATCGTCGCGTGGCAACGAGAATACCACTGATAACAATCGCGCCGCCCAGAAGATGCGGCGGAGTGATCGGCTCCTGCAGTAGTGAGTAAGACAAACCGATTGCCATGACCGGTACGAGATTGAGAAACACGCCCGCACGACTGGGACCAAGCACGGCAACGGCGTCATAAAACCAAAAATGCGCAAACGAGCCCAGCGTGCATTGATACGCAAGGGCGATCCATGCAGGCCAGGAGACGTCCGCGAAGCGCCACTGATTGTGCTCGAACAAGCAGCTGCCGAGGATCAGCCACAGACCGCCCGCTATATAGGCGAACGTCGTTGCTGCGAGCGGCGAGATGCTCTCCATGAGTCGGCGTCCATAAATAGTATACATTCCCCAACTCATTTGCGTGCCGAGTAACATAAGGTCTCCAAGGTTGTACTGACTTTGGGTGACGACCTCCCATGACCCGCGCGTAATGATCACCCCTACGCCGACGACCGAGAGGACAATACCAACAATGGAGCGGGTAGGGAGATGCTCCTTTAGAATGAGGACGGACAGTATGGCGAGAGAAACAGGCGAAGCAGCATTGAGCAAAGCCGCGTTAGTGGCGGTCGTTAGTCGAAGGCCATAGTAGCTCCCGCCTGTGCTGACTACGAATCCGGTGAAGCCGAGCAGGAGAAAGGTCACGACCAGTTTCGGGCTCCACGGAATCGGACGCGACTCACGGCGCAAGTATAACGAGAGCAGCAGTGAGCCGGTGACCATACGAATGGCGGCGATGGTGAGGGGAGGGAGTCCTTGCAAGATGATCTTACCAGTGGGCATCAGCCCCGCCCACACCAGCGTCACCAGTGTCAACAATAAAAATGCTCTTGTCTCGCGTGATACCTGCATGAAGAGGGGAACTGTAGCAGAAAGAGAATGGGAAGAAAGAGCCAGGGGAAAAGGTCTCGCTTTTCTTTTATGAGAAAAGCGCCAAGTCCGGCCACACAGGGTTAAGAACCGTCGAGCTAGGATCAGGGAAAGAAAGAGAGGCCCTGCCTTCTAGTGTTTTCTTGTGTCGCCTGCTGGCGCTTTCTCTACATTCAAATGCCGTAAAACGCGGAGGCATTGGCCCCCAAGATCTTCTCCACAGAAGTCGTCGGCAAGGCTGAGAGGAGGGTGCGCATCGTCGGTACGAGGTGTGCAAAACCTTCGGCATGTGGATAGTCTGACCCCGCGAAAAATTTTTCATCTCCAACAAACTGTACGATCAGCGGCAGCAGTTTCTCACTCGGATCGGCATTTACCCAAATATTGCGGGAAAAATACTCCCGAATCGGCCGCTTCATTTGAGACGTATGGCGCATGTACTGGTAGCGGTACTCAAAACGTTCGATCCATTCTCCCACCCAGCTACCCATCGACTCCACCGTCGCTACGCGCAACGTGGGGAACCGCTCGAACACCCCATCGTACACCATGGTGCTTAACGACATGCGGGGGTCCTGGATCACGTTCATCGAAATAAACATGAATCCTGGATTGTGATCTTCATACCAGGCGCTACCAAGGTACTTTTTATTGCCCGCCGGGTGAATACTGACTGCTAGGTTAAGGTCCTGTGCGGTTGCCCACACCGCATCATAATCTGCGTGCCCGAAGCTTTTTCCGTGCACCGGCGCTGAGCCGATCATCACCGAACGGCCTCCCAACTTTGCTACGCGCTGCATCTCCTGCGTCGCTAAGGCCGGGTCGCGTAACGAGATGTGAGCCGCGGGAAAAAGGCGGTCAAGATGCCCGGCGCAGATTTCAAACGCCCATGTGTTGTACGCTCGACAAAGGGCGGCGGCGAGCTGGGGATCACGCACCTCTCCTTCCCACAATAGTCCGAGCGTAGGAAAGAGGACTTGATAATCGATTCCCTCCGCATCTAGAAATTGCACTCGCTTGTCCATGTTTTGCCAGTCCGTGTTTGCAATTAACGAGCGATCGAACTCGTTGAGTGCGTGCCCCTCTTCCTTCTGGCCATGGCCCACGATGATACTCAACATCTCCTCAGTATCGCTGCCCAAATGCATGGGCTTTCCGTCCACGACCATTCGTTGCTTACCAGTGGTCGGGTCGTTCATCACACACATCGCGCGCTCGCGGTAGGCTGGTTCGATGTAGCGAAGGAACAAATCCAGTGGTTCAATAAAGTGACTGTCGCCGTCGACGATTTTCATACGACCTCCTTGGCTTCCGGAACATCAAGGATACGAGGACAAAAGTGAAATTAGGTCTGTTCCCGTACGTCTGTTGCAATCGGCGCACAGTGAGTCGTCCAGCCGGGCGCTTTCAATTTCTTCTGAACCGCAACCGGACGGCGATGCCGCAGCGCGCCAGGTTAGCTCTATTTCAGCATGTAGCCGTAGTAATGAACACTCAAGCAACCTCCTTGAACGGCCGCACTTCCCGGGCCACCCGTTCGCCGAGTTCATCCTCAGTCACATCCATGTCGTACCGACTTTGCAGGTTTAGCCAGTAACGGGGACTTTGTCCGAAATAGCGCCCCAAGCGTAGGGCTAGCTCCGCGGTGATTGGGCGTTTCCCATGTACGATATGACTAATGCGCATCGCTGGCACTGCGATATCGTGAGCCAGTCGGTATTGAGATAGTCCCATCTCTTCCAAGAGTTGCTTGAGATATCTGCCCGGATGGACGGGAGCAATTCGCGTCTTAGCCATATGTTCTCCTCAATGATGATCCACGATCTTTACTTGTTCCGCATGTCCACTACGCCAGACAAAGCAAATCCGCCATTGATCATTGATACGGATACTATGCTGTCCTTTGCGAGCCCCTTTCAAGACTTCCAGTTGATTGGAGGGGGGAAGCCGTAAATCCTCTAACCTGACGGCGGCATCGATGGCGTTGAGTCTCATGAACGCTCGTTGTTGAATGTCGTACGGAAACTTCCGCACGAACTGACGCCTGAAGACTTTCTCGGTGTCAGCGGCACGGAACGATCGGATCACCCTTGATAGTAAACAGATAGTTTACTATGCGTCAAGATTGCTCCAAGCAGGGCTAACGCCCCCGGTGAGTGGCGGGCCACCTGGGCAAGCTGGCGATCATGGCCCGCGATCCGCTCATCCAACTTCCAGTAACCGCTCCTGTAACTCCC
>JBFWZL010000585.1:0-3825 GCA_050185455.1 Binatia bacterium
TTGCCGACGGACTGGCGGACGAGGGAGCGAAGCTCGTCTGTGTTGATATCCTTCCTGACAACGCCCATCAATGTGCTGAGGCGATTACCAAACGCGGCGGCCAAGCTATCGGCGTCGTTTGTGATGTCACTAATGAGGAACAGGTTAAGGCGGCTGTGGCCCGCGCTCAAGAGGCGTTCGGCGGCATAGACTTGTTGATTAATAGCGCGGCTATTTTCAATCAAAAAGGCGTGCTGGACATGTCGCTGGAAGAGTGGACGCGGCAAACCTCCATCATCCTCACCGGAACGTTTCTGTTCACCAAATATGTTGCGCGACTCATGATCGATCAGAAACGCCGGGGGAACATCATCAACATCATTTCGACCGCTGGACATCAGGGACAACCGCGTAATGTGGGCTACTGCACAGGCAAGAGCGGTTTGCTCAATTTTACCCGTTCGGTGGCGATGGAGTTGGTGGATCATGGCATCCGGGTGAATAGTCTCACTCCCACGGCGACCGATCCAAGAGAAGGTATGGAGCGCGCTGAACAGTGGGGAAGGGGGCCTGGCGATCAGCGGATCGTGCAAATGTTCGAGCCGTTTCGTAAAGGCGCGCCGATGCGGAAACTGCCGAGCCCGAAAAATTACGCGAAAGCTATTGCCTTCCTGGCTTCAGACGATGCGGAGATGATTACCGGCATGGATTTACGCGTGGATGCTGGAACAATCGCGCGGTATTGGGCGTGGACGCCTGAGCAGTGACGAGCGCCGAGTAACGAGTCCCGAGTGCGTAGGACTGAGTAACGAGGACTGAGAGAGGAACATTATGGATACCACGTCCCTTGAAGGCCTAGTCATCGACAATCAACAAGACGGTCTGTTTCGCGTCAACCGTCAGGCGTTCTTGAGCCCGGAGGTGTTGGCTCTGGAACAGCAGCGGATCTTTGAACACTGCTGGATATATGCTGGACATGAGACCGAAGTGCCGCAGTCTGGCGATTTTTGCTCGCGGCGCGTGGCGGGTCGCCCGGTGATTCTCGTCCGTGGCGATGATGGTCAGGTGCGCGTCTTGCTGAACACCTGCACGCACCGTGGGGCGTTTGTCTGTCGGGAACGGGCGGGCAATGCCCGCTCATTTCAATGTCCGTATCATGCGTGGACTTTTAGCATTCGTGGCGAATTGATTGGTGTTCCCGGAGAAGACGCTTACAGCCCGTCTTTTAATCGTCAAGAATTCGCGCTCGGGACGCCGCCGCGTGTGGAGCGCTACCGCGGGCTGGTGTTTATCAATCTGGACCCCAAGGCTGAGAGCCTGGTGGACTATCTTGCCGGCGCGAAGGAATACATCGATCTCGTGTGCGATCAGTCCGAAGTCGGCATGGAGATTGTGCAGGGGGCCCAGCTTTATAGCATGCGCGCCAATTGGAAGTTGCTAGTGGAGAATAGCATCGACGGTTACCATGGTTTGCCGACTCACCAACGATATATGTCGTTCCTTGGAGAAATCGGTGGGATGGACCTCTCCACGGTGACGCGTTTACGAGGGGTTGGGAAGAGCTTGGGAAACGGGCATTCCGTCATTGAGTATGAACCCCCCTGGGGACGGCTGGTAGCTCGCTGGGCGCCGTATTTTGGCGAGGAGAAGAAGGAACAGCTCGCGGCGGTCCAGCAACGCCTGGAAGAGCGATTTGGCAAGGAATGGGCCTATCGTGTAGCGCAAACCAGCCGCAACTTGCAAATCTTCCCGAATCTCATCATTAACGACATCATGGCAGTGACGGTGCGCACGTTTTTCCCCGTTGCGCCGGATTATATGGAAGTGAGCGCGTGGGCTTTGGCTCCACAAGAGGAAAGCGCGGAGGATCGGGCTCTACGACTGGATAATTTCCTGACGTTCCTTGGGCCAGGAGGGTTCGCTACCCCGGATGATGTGGAGATGTTGGAGTCCTGTCAAAAAGGCTTCGCCAATCGTGAAGTGATGTGGTCAGACATTTCACGCGGCATGAACCGCGCGGAGCCAGCCACAACGGACGAGTTGCAGATGCGCGCATTTTGGCGGCGATGGCATGAGCTGATTACTGGAACTCCCTCTAGCAAGACTGTCGGACAACGAGCAGCGTGAGGTGGGAAAGGAAACGGGGAAACGGAGAATCGGGGAAGCCGAGCCGAAAAGCGAAAAATCGGAAACGAGAAACTGAAAAGTATGAGCGCCGACGCCAAACCCCAAATCACACGCCAGCAAATCGAAGACTTCCTCTACGACGAAGCTGCGCTGCTCGATGAGTGGCGGCTGGAGGAATGGCTGGAGCTACTGACTGAGGACGCCGCGTATTATGTACCCTCGACCGATATTCCTGAAGGCGACCACAGGTCGACGCTCTTTTTGGTCGCCGACGACGCCACGCGGATTCGCTCTCGTGTTAAGCAGTTGCTGGGGCGCTTCGCGCATGCGGAATACCCGCACTCACGCACGCGGCGCTTGATCAGTAACGTCCGCATTCGCAGCAGCGAAGGCGAGACGATCCGTATAACCGCAAACTTCGCCGTATACCGCGCTCGCCTGGAACAGCTCGACATCTATGTGGGGCGGTATGAGTACGCGCTTGTCTATAAAGACGGGAAGCTCAAGATTCGCGAACGTCGGGCCATTCTGGATTTGGATTCGCTACGACCGCAGGGGAAGGTGAGTATTATCTTGTAAGTTGGCATATGGCGAATAGCCTGCTCGCGTTGTTCGCTCTATGGCAAGAAATGTTTTCGTCTTATGCCATGAGCTATAAAGCGACCGAAGGAAGCAGGCTATAAAACGAAGCGAGCCATATGCAAAAAGGAGATTTCTCATGGGCGAAATTCTTGGCATCGGTATGACGCATGCCCCTTATTTGATGAACGCTCCAGAAAATATGCTGAAGCTACGTGGGGTGCTCATGAAAGTTGTTGAGCGCATTGAAGGCCGCCCATTTCAGGACCCTCCTGAGGCGTTGGCGCAACTGGGCGATAATCCGGAAGCGGTTGCGCATGAGCATCATCGTTTGCACTGGCAGGCGTTTGCGAAAATGGCTGAGTACATCGACGAGGTAAAGCCGGACGCCATTCTCTTAATTGGTGACGATCAGGCGCAGTGCTTCCAGGCGAACAACGTCCCTCCTTATGCGATCTACGTCGGTGATCAAGTCGATGCGAAGCCGTTCTATATGTCGCGCTTTCCCGGCGATGCGGAATATATTCAACGGACTTGGGATGTGACGCCTGATCATCGCTATCTGTGGCCGTGTCACTCGGAGGTCGCCATTGCCGTGCGGGATGATTTGATCCGCAGCGGATTTGATATCGCCTCATCGAACGACTTGAACAGCGACCGCTGGCAGTATGGCCTCGGCCATGCTCACGCGAACACGCAGCTCTTTTTGCGTAATGACAATGGTTGCTATCCGATCATTCCGCTCTTTATCAACTGCTATGGAACCGATCTCAATATCTTCGGCACGATGGCGTCCGGGCAAACGACCGAAGCGCGGAAAGCGACGGGGTATCCCCCGGCGCCGTCTTCCCGGCGCCTCTATGAGATGGGTCGTGTGATTCGTCAGACGCTACTGAAACGTTCCGAGCGGGTGCTTGTCTGTCCCAGTTCCACGTGGTCGCATACGTGGCTCACCAAGAAATACCATCGCATGCGCATGGATGTCGAAGGCAACATGCAAAAGATGCATTGGTTTGAGAACGGGCAGGGGAGTTTGTTGGCTGACTATGACTCTCCTGATATCGAGGCCAACTGCGATCACGAGCTGCGCAATTGGATTGTTGCTGCCGGCATCCTGGGTGCGCGGCCCATGGAAGTGAT
>JBFWZL010000586.1:0-3817 GCA_050185455.1 Binatia bacterium
TTGTATCATGCGCAAACCCGGCTCCCTCTTGCGTCACGTCATTCGCGACGATCATGTCGAGATTTTTACTACGGAGCTTACGAGCGGCGTTTTCCAAGACGTTTTCGGTTTCCGTGGCGAATCCGACATGTAAACGGTTTCCTTTGAGAGGACCGAGCTCTTTCATGATGTCAGGGTTCCGGGCCAGTTCAATGACAAGGTTCCCCTCTGCCTTTTTGATCTTTTGCGCCGCCACTTTTGCCGGGCGATAGTCCGCGATGGCCGCGGCGGACACGACCATCGTCGCATCCGTGTAGCGATCGAGAATAGCTTTCTGCATCTCTAGCGCCGTGCGAGCTGGGGTAAAATGCACTCCTCGGGGCGGTTCGAGTGAAGTTGGACCGCTGACAAGCGTGACGTCTGCTCCTCTTCGCCAGGCGACCCGGGCCATGGCGAACCCCATCTTTCCGGTCGAACGATTGGTGATAAATCGTACGGGATCTAGGGGTTCAGCATTTGGACCTGCCGTGACAATAACATGCTCGCCGCGCAGGTCTTTTTTCGTCAGGGCTGCGCGTACTTCTTCCATAATGTCATCCGGGTCGGCCAGGCGGCCCTTCCCCTCATAGCCACAGGCTAAAAAGCCTTCGGCGGGTTCGACAAAACCATAGCCATGACTCGCGAGTTTTCGCATGTTTTCCTGGACGATCGGATGCGCATACATGTGCACATTCATGGCTGGAGCAATCAAAACCGGAGCAGTAGTGGCGAGCAGGACTGTACTCAGTAGATCATCCGCGATGCCGTTAGCCAATTTCGCAATAACGTTGGCGGTTGCTGGAGTGATTAGAATAAGGTCGGCAGAGTCCGCCAATCGGATATGGCCAATTTGCGACTCTTGGGTGAGGTCGAAAGTCTCGGTGGAAACTGGGTTTCCCGAGAGCGTTTGCAGAGTCAGCGGGGTAATAAACTCCTGGGCGTTCTTCGTCATGATGACGCGAACAATTGCGCCTTCTTTGGCTAAAGCGCGAACAATTTCGGCGGATTTGTAGGCGGCGATCCCGCCCGTAACGCCGAGTACAACGACTTTACCTGCCAGCATAGATAACCCATGGGAAGGACGTGACGGACCGCGCCCCTCATTTCGCTCGTAGAATTGCGGCTACTATTACACTGATTCGATGCTGGAGGTAAGTAGCGTTACGACTTCATCCGCGAAGGTTACTGGGCCCTTGTGTGGAACGGAGCGCATTCAGTGATCGAGCTCTCCGCTCATAAAACGCTCGACGAGTATCCGAGCCTCGGCATCTGGAATCTGTTGCGGCGGATGTTTCATGGTATAGGCAGAAACGCTGGTTAATGGACCGGCAATGCCTCGGTCCCGAGCGACTTGACAAAAGCGAATAGCATCGATGGCGACTCCCGCCGAGTTGGGGGAATCTTCCACGGCTAAGCGCATTTCGAGCTCGATGGGAATGTCGCCGAAAATTCGTCCTTCAAGTCGGATGAAGGCAATCTTTTGGTCTTCTTGCCAGGGGACATAATCACTAGGACCAATATGAATCTGATCCGGAGGGAGCGGGGTGGGCAACGCGCTTTGCACTGCGGCTGTTTTTGATTGCTTCTTGGTTGCGAGGCGATCTCGATTCAACATGTTAAGAAAATCGGTATTCCCTCCAGTATTGAGTTGGTATGTCCGGGTAAGTTTGACTCCTCGTTCTGATAAGAGACGAGCAAGAGTGCGATGCAGAATCGTTGCTCCCAGTTGCGATTTGATGTCGTCTCCGACGATCGGTATGCCTTTATGATGAAAGGCTCGGGCCCAGTCGGGGTGAGACACTAGAAAGACAGGCATACAATTAATGAGGCTGACGCCGGTCTCAAGGCAAGCTTGGGCGTAGTGTTCCGCGGCAAGTTGACTGCCGACAGGAAGATAGTTCAGCACAATGTCCGCACCGTAAGAACGTAAGGCTTGGGCAATATCGACTTGAGGCCGGTCCGCAATAACGAATCGGCGGTCTTCTGGGTACGCTTCCATGTGGGGAGATACGCCATCCAGTAGAGGGCCCATAAAGACGGGGACATTCGTCCACGGCAGTGTCGGCCAGATTTGCTTGGTGTTATTGGGTTTGGCAAATGCCGCTTCCGCAAGCGGGCGTCCGACTTTGCGCTGGTCGATATCGAAGGCGCAGACCGGCACAATATCCGTAGGCAGATAGGGGCCTATGGCGACATGCATAAGGCCGGCGGTCGTCGCGCATCCTTCGTTTAAGGTATTGCGGTAATACTCAATGCCTTGCAGCAAGCTGCTGGCGCAGTTGCCAATCCCCACAATGGCAATGCGAATTTTCCTCCCCATTCCTCACCTCAGGTGTGGGTCTTCTGACAGTGGGCGGCACCTAATCACGGCTCTCCAGGCAAGTAAAGGGATGAAGATCCTCATGAGTAAAGAAATATTGATCTCCTTGACCTTTTCCTGTCCTTTGGCATTATGGACGACACATAAATATAAGCCTATGCGAAAAAAACGTCTAATTTGAGAGTGCTAGTGCGTTCAAAAGCAAATCTTTCGACTCCCGTTCCCCTGACCCCTCATCAACTCGTTACTGACGAATTACAACAGGTCGAACGGCAACTCGCCGCGCGTATACAATCTCGAGAACCTCTACTGAATGAAATCGGTAATTATTTGATTGGCGCTGGGGGGAAACGGGTGCGCCCGGCGGTTGTGTTGTTGATGTTTCGCGCCTGCGGGGGAGGGGATCCCACGGACATAATCGACATTGCGACTGCTCTGGAATTAATCCATACGGCTTCGCTTTTGCACGATGACATCATTGATGGCGGCGAAACCCGACGCGGCAAGGTGTCCGCCTATCATGAGTTTGGGCTCGCCGATAGTCTTGTGGCTGGAGATTTTCTGTTTAGTCAAGCTTTTGCGTTATGTGGGCGATTCGATGAAAAGGTGATCAACTGGGCGGCGGACGCTTGCATTAAACTGACTGAAGGGGAAGTAATGCAGGGACGCTTCCGGCACAACCCGGCGGTGACGCGCGAGGACTATCTGGAGATTATTTCGCGGAAAACCGCATCGTTGTTTTCTCAGGGCGCGCGGCTTGGCGCTTATATGGCGGGGACTTCCCCTGAAATTGTGGAAAGTCTGGCGTCCTGCGGTTACTGTGTCGGCCTGGCTTTTCAGATTGTCGATGATTGGCTGGATGTGCAGGGAGATGGTGAGCGGACCGGAAAACCGGTCGGCGCCGACTTGAAGGATGGCAATCCCTCTCTGCCCCTGGTGATGGCGATTGCGCTCGATCCAGAAGTGAAACGGATCTTTCAAAAAAAACGTCCGACCGCGAGAGAGATCGCCGACGCCCTCGACCGAATACGTAGCCTTGGAGTGCTGGCAGAAGTACAGGAAATGGCTCAAGCTTACGGGCGGCAAGCGCTTTCTGCGTTGGAACAATTACCCCCGTCCCCTTACTATGATAGCCTGTCGTTTTTTATCCACCAGTTGGTTAATCGAACTGCCTGACCGCGTTCTCCAGTAAGGAACCTGATTCAGGCAATGGCTTTTGACTCTCCCCGCGATATCTTTTTTCAGGTTTCTGAATCGTTGCGTTACTATATCGAGGCGTTGCATGAAAGCGGCGTAAGCGGGCTGCCTCGAACGATGGCTAGCAAAATGGTTGAAGCGGAGAACCGGAGAAGCGGAGAACCGGAGGATGTCGAACTCGTCTCTTCATCTTCTGCTCCTCGATTCCCGTCGCCTGAGGCTTCGCTCGCTCCGCCCACAAGAATGATACCTGCCGCCATGACCGCACAGACTGGAGACCTC
>JBFWZL010000587.1:0-3809 GCA_050185455.1 Binatia bacterium
GGAACGGTAATTCTCCCACCTCGTCGAGAAATAGGGTGCCGCCATGCGCTTCGGTAAACAGCCCTTTTTTATCCTTTCGCGCGTCGGTAAAGGCGCCCTGGAGATAGCCGAATAATTCCGCTTCCAGGAGTTGCTCGGGGATCGCCGCGCAGTTCACGGGCACAAACGGCTCTTGGGTGCGGATGCTATGATAATGAAGCGTCCGCGCTAACAGGTCTTTCCCCGTGCCGCTCTCTCCCGTGAGCAATACGTTGACGTTGCTGTCCTTGAGACGATCGACCAGCGCGAAGACATGCTGCATGGCTGGGCTTTTGCCGTTAATACGGTCGAAATGATAGTGTGTCTCGACCTCCCGTTGTAAGCGTCTGATCTCGGTACGCAGATGCTTTTCTTCAAGCGCCCGCTCCACCACTAATAATAAGTCCGCCGCCTTGAACGGTTTGGTGAGATAGTAAAAAGCTCCCCAGCGCATCGCTTCGACCGCGCTTTCAATTGTGCCAAATGCAGTAATGACGACAACGGCGAGATATGGGTCGCGTTGTTTCGCCGCTCGCATCACCTCCATCCCCTTCATCTCTTTCATGACCAGATCGGTGATGAGTAAGTCCGCGCCGCCTTTGTCCAACGCGGCGAGCGCCGCTGTTCCGTGCTGATACGCTTCGGTCACGTACCCTTCATCTGTCAGGAGATCTGCGAGAAATGCTCCCATTTCCGGTTCGTCATCAAGGATAATAATGCGCGCTCGAGTGTTATGCGATGCCGTTGTCATGAGGTTGCTCCTTCTGCAACACGCCAGAGCGTGGTGGTAATTGCTCCGCTGAGGGATGTACTGCGGGAAATGAGGCAATAAAGTGTGTTCCTTTTCCCTCCTTGCTTTCGGCGCGAATTTCCCCTTGGTGGCTCAGCACAATCTCGCGGCAGATTGCCAACCCTAATCCCGTACCTCCCTCTAGACTTTTCGTGGTGAAGAATGGTTCGAAAACGTGTGAGAGATCTTGGGAAGGAATGCCTGGCCCAGTGTCAGCGACTTCCACCTCGACCACGCCGCTGCTCGAAAAATCGTTGGAGGCGCACTCTCTGGTGCACAGTGTAATACGGCCGGCAGTCTTGACCGCATGGAGCGCATTGACGCTGAGATTCAGCACAACTTGTTGAAGTTGGTCGGGGTCTCCCAGGATAGGTGCGATCTCTTCCGCCAAATCAAGAGTAATGGTTACGCCATCCGCATGTTCTTGCTCACCGATGATCTCTCCTACCCGACGGACGCTATCGTTGACATTGATAAGGCGCAGTTGGGGTTCTGACCGACGCGCAAGCGTGAGAAGCTGTCGAATAAAGTTACTAATTCGTTCGATCTGGGCGACGATGACGTGAATAAACGCTCGATCTTTTCCCGACAGTGAATCTCGCAACAACAGTTGTTCCGCCCGACCCTGAATGACGTTGAGTGGGGTACCGATCTCGTGGGCGAGACGCGACGCCATCTGGCCCAAGGCTGCTAATTTTTCCGAATGACGCAGCGCTCGCTCTAAACGCAGCTTCTCTTCTCCTTCTTTTATGAGTCTTAGGTATGCCTCCTGGAGACGAACGCACATGCGATCAAACGCTTGTGCAAGCCGCCCAATCTCGTCACGCCGAACAAGCTCAAGGCGTTGATCAAATTGTCCTTCGCCAATTTCCTCAATGCGACTCGTGAAGGTGCGTAGCGGCAGTGTGACGCCTTGCCTGGTGACAATTGACACAATGACCGAGAGAACGATCAACAACAGAAGAATCGTGAGCAGGGCTTGCAGCATGCGGCCGCGGAATTCGCGGGTAAAAAACGGAAAATCTTCAACTACGAGGAACGCTGCGATTCCCTCTCCTGCTGAGTTAATTATAGGCTCAACGCGATAATACCGTTGTTTTGTGCCTCCCTTATACAACCCATCCGTGGCGGTTTTACTCGTAATAACCAAGCGGACATCGACATTCGGTAACTTTCGTTCCCGAAGCGAAGGGGAAATCGTCAGTAAAGAACCCTTACGATCATAAAACGCCACGCCGAGCACGTTTTCAAAATCGCTAATTTCTGTTGCAAGTTGCGGAAAGTATTGTTCCAGGTGATCCTCTTCTGTTTTTTCTAGCGAGATACGCAGGGTTCGGCTAATGGCGTCGACCTCGCGCCATACGTCGACGAGTAAATTGTTGTAGGTGCGTTTGAGACTGAAATACACATCGAGCCCCATGACGGCGAGAACGCCAAGTAAAAGATACCATGTCAGTTTGTTACCAAGGCTCATGATCGTCCAAGTCTCTGGCGAAGGGAAAGTCCTGGTGTCTTCGCTAGCCTCTCTCGTTGCACGATTTCTTTGCGTTCGCAACCACGATGAGTCTTCATGAAAGAATGTAAAGAAAGATAGATGGGCAAACTGTCCTTTGACTAGCCCTCTCCCAGCGTAATGCCCATCAGGGGAACCGTGACGGCAAGGCGGCTTTTGGTTCCCCGACACAGAGAGAGACGGGGAGGTGATAATTTTTTCAAGGTTTGCGGTGAGGGCTGATCGAAAGCTCTTTCCGTGGGGCAAAAAGCAGCAAAGATGAAGAGAAGGGGCCAAGATGCCCCCTTCTCTATGTCGCTAAGTTCTTTTCCTATCGCGAGTTTTTTTCTAACAAAACTGGTCTGAATTTTGCTTTTTTCTACTGGCGAGAGGAAGATCATCTCATGAATCCTTCACGCATACTGGGCGGAATTGCCCTTGCCGTAGGAGGTGGGCTGCTGTTGAGCGAGCCTTTAATAGGGCGAGATTCGCTGACAGAAGTGACAGGCACACCCATCGCTATGTTGTGGCTCCTCTGTAGCCTTGTGTTCTTTCTCGGGATCTTAGCCTTGGGGCTGAGCATTCGCGATGCCCGAGAGTTCGCGCAAGACGACCGAGGAGCAGGGCAATGAAACGTCTAGTTGGAATCCTCGCTCCAGTAGGCATGTTGCTCTTAAGTGCATACGTACTGGCCGCGACGCTTGCAAGCGGTGAAGGTGAGCCGGTCGTAGTGATCAACAATCATGTTATTCCCCGCCTGTTCGTTTTCGTGCTTGGACTTGTCGGTGTGGCGGGCGGCGTTGCTGTTTCGCTTGCGTTGTTGATGGATCTCTCCGAACTCCCTTATCCTCCAAAGGACTAAGAAATGAAACTGGCTGCTTTCACCGTTCTGGCGCTTGTTGCCTTTGGGATAGAACGCTTGACCTGTTGGGCCTCTGTCTCTTGGCTGGGAATATTGTTAGAGCCCGCGTTTCCTCCTCTTCAGGGTCGCCCGGGAATCCTCCTCCTCGTTAGCGCTAGCACTGTTTTCTTGATTCACGCCGTTGCTCTTGCCGTGACCAGCCCTAAGACCAAATTCGGTTAGCCTGTGGCGAGATGAGAGGATTAGAACTGGTGGTATGGGTTGTATTCTTGACTGTAGTAAAGATCGGCGTTGTTGAGTGTTAGGTAGGAGGATTACCGTATGAACAAGAGATTAGTAAAATTCTACCTGGCCCTGATTTTTATCGGGACTGCAAGTTACTTGTTTTTACTCAGTTTACAAGGTCAAGCTCCTTTTCTCCAGGGGATTATGGCGCCGCTTGGAAATGGGCTGGCGTTTGTATTAAGCGTGGTTGGGATGGGGGTTGGAGGTTTCATCGGGTGGAGAACTGTCCTTGAGGAGCTAGCTGTCAGAAGTGATTAGATAAATCTTTCGCTTCCTCTTTCATAGGAAGTCCAGTTCTCTCTCTTGTTTTAGGCACGTATGTGTGAGCAGGATGTTGTTATGTTACGGGGTCACCTTAGGAT
>JBFWZL010000588.1:0-3803 GCA_050185455.1 Binatia bacterium
GTTTTCTTATGGGTGAGAAAAACGCGATCTCTGCTTCAGCCCAACGCGGCTGGGAACTTTTTAATGGGCAAGCTCGGTGTAACACCTGTCACGGCCATGTCGGCGCGGTTCCGACATTTACTGACAATAAATACCATAATATCGGTGTCGGAGCGAAGCAATGTGACTTTTCCGCTCTCGCACGCGAAGCGCAACACGCGTTACAAACAGACAATCCGCAAATCATCGATGAGCTCGCGCTTAAACCCCACTTCAGCGAACTGGGCCGCTTTTTAATCACCAAAGAACAGAAAGACATGGGTGCGTTCAAAACGTCGGGATTGCGCAACGTCGAACTCACCGCCCCGTATATGCACGATGGCAGCGAAGCGACACTCCTGGACGTCATCAACTTCTACAACAAAGGCGGCGAGAACAATCCCTTTTTGGACGGCGGCATTCGCCCGCTGAATCTAACGGATCAAGAAAAGGCGGACCTGGTAGAGCTGATGAAAACCTTCACTAGCGATGATCTGAAGCGCTTTGACGCGCTCAAGGCGCTCATGCCCGCGCAATAACTCAACATTGAACGCCAAAAAGAAAGAGAATGAAGGTAATAAGTTGTTCCATGATCCGGTGTTAGGAAAGAACGGCATCTCCTGCGACATGTGTCACCCTGACGCCTCGAACACACATCCGGAAACCTATCCGAAGTTTCAGACTCAGCTGAAGACCGTTGCCTTATTGCGCGACAGGATCAATTGGTGCATTGACAATCCGCTAGAAGGACCAAAACTTGCGGAAGACGATGCGAAAATGAAGGCCTTGGAAGCCGATATCCTTCATCAACGTAAAGGCGTCGCGTTAGAAGCCGGAAAACATTGACCTCCAAAGCCGCAGAGTTCTCGTTGTGTAGTCCTGCCATTAACGCCTGTCCCCCTTTTACCGGGGGATGGGTGACGCAGGAAAATGTTAGGATGACACGATTGCAGCTACTAGTTAGTAAAGAGGACCTCATGTAGTCTAGAGGAGATTTATTTTCCCACCAGGGTCGCCTTGGTCTCCGGACTCCAGATTATTCTTCACGCGTGAGCGACCTTTTTCCCTTCCTTGATCCTCAACGATAAAGCTTGTGGTGGTTCTTTCCAGAACATACTACTCATCTGTTTTGGCTAGATTCACGTAGGTTTTGGCTAGATTCACGTAGGTTTTGGCTAGATTCACGTAGGTTCAGCCACGTTGTGCTACCGTGCAAAGGGTAGCCATGAGTGAGTTATTTTGTTATTGCTTGCCCAAGTCTGCTATACATAGGAGAGCAACAGGGAACGTGGCCATGACATTAAGGAAGCTAGCTATACGGATAAAGAAAGAAAAAAATAATTTAACATGGGAAGCACCTCATAGAGTCGACAGGAAAACAATTCTTTCGCCGGCGCCAACGAAGTCCCGCCTTGCTCCCGCAATGATTTTCTCTCCTCCCAATTCCTGGGTGCCCCAACATATTGTTCCGGCATGCCACGAGGTGCTCCTGATATGGCAGAAGCCATCAGGAAAATATCTGCCCTGGGTGTAAAGACCGAGGTGGGATACGGGATCGCACTCTTCCTGCTTATCAGCATAGGCGCCGTTTCATATTGGACCACGTCTCTCTTTGTGGAGAATACACGGCTGGTAGCGCACTCCTACGTTGTGTTGGAAAAACTCGCCGCCATGGAGTCTCAGGTTCAAACGTTGGTAATGGGTCAGCGAGGGTATGTCCTGACCGGGAACGAAGACTTGTTAGAACCCTACCATGAGGGGAGGCAGCTAAGCGGAGAGATCTTGACAGAGCTGCGCACTCTGACCGCCGACAATTTCCATCAGCAACAGCGACTCAAGGTTCTTGCTGCTCTCCTTGAGAGGCGCGTTACACTGGCCAAGGAAATGATAACCGCCCGAAGAACACAGGGGTTTGAAGCGGCGCAGCAGCTCGTACAAACAGGACGAGGCGAACAACTCCGGGAAAGCCTTGGCGCCGTCATCCGTGAAGCGGCTGACGCGGAGCGGAGCTTGTTGCAACAGCGCGAAATACAAACAGCGACGACCGCCTTTCGTACGAAAGCGATGATCGTTTTCGGCGGCCTGGCCGCTCTGGCGCTGATGACCCTTGCTATTGTGTGGATTCGGCATGAGTTAAAGGCACGGCGTCAGGCTGAGGAGGCGTTGCAACACTCGCACGATGAATTGGAGTTACGAGTGTTCGAACGCACGGCGGACCTGGCGGAAGTCAACGAACAGTTACACACGGAGATCGAGGAACGCCTGCGAGCTGAAGAGCGTGTGCGGAATCAATTTGCCCGGCTTTCGTTGCTGGAGCAGATCACCCGGGCAATTGGCGAGCGGCAGGATCTGCCGAGCATCTCCCGGGTCGTTCTGCAACACCTGGAACAAGATCTTCCAGTAGCCTTTGGTTGTTTCTGTGCGATCGACTCCCAACGTGACACCTTGCTGGTCACAACAGTTGGAGTGGAAAGCCAGGCGCTGACCGCCGCCTCTGGTTTGGAAGAACAAACACAGCTACCCATCGGGCAGAATGGGCTGCGTGCTTGTCTGCGAGGGCAGATTGTGTATGAACCGGACACAACACAAGGCACTATCCCGCTGACTCAAGGATTGGCGCGCGCCGGATTGCGCTCGGTTGTGGCGGCTCCTCTGGCGGTCGAGAGTAACGTCTTTGGCCTGCTCCTCGCCGCTCGTCGTGAGGAACAAGGATTCAGCAGCGGTGAATGTGAGTTTCTACGACAATTGAGCGAGCATATCGCTCTCGCGGCGCACCAAGCGCAACTGCACTCGCAACTACGGCAAGCCTATGACGACTTACGACGAACACAACAGGCCGTGTTCCAGCAAGAGCGTCTGCGAGCTCTAGGCCAAATGGCCAGCGGTATCGCTCACGATATCAATAACGCCATTTCGCCCGCCTCTGTCTATGTCGAATCTCTGCTGAATAGCGACCCTACGCTGAGCACACGGGCGCGAGACTATCTCACCACCGTGCAGCAGACGCTTGATGACGTAGCGCGCACGGTGGCGCGGTTGCGAGAGTTCTATCGCAAACCGGAGGAGCAGGAAGATTTCCTCCCTGTAGATTTGACTCAGACCGTACAGCGTGTGGTAGAATTGACACGAGCACGATGGCGCGATGTGCCGCAGCAGCACGGGATTGTAATTGTGGTGCAAACCGAATTGCAGAAAGAACTCCCTACTATCATGGGAATCGAGAGTGAACTGCGTGAAGCAGTGACCAACCTGATTTTCAATGCGGTGGACGCCATGCCGCGGGGAGGAACGCTGACCCTGCGGACGCAAGCGACACCTACCACTGTGGTTCTAGAGGTCAGCGATACGGGAGTGGGCATGGATGAGGAAACGCAACAACGCTGTCTCGATCCCTTTTATACAACCAAAGGGGAACGGGGAACCGGGCTCGGACTCGCCATGGTCTACGGAACCGCCCAACGGCATGCAGCTCAGATGGATATTGAGAGCATAGTCGGACAAGGCACGACCATGCGTCTGCTTTTCCCTATCAGTAACGGACAAGAACGGACGGAGAACAAGACAGAGATGGTAGCAATGCGGCTCCCCTCCCTACGCATTCTTGTGGTGGACGATGACCCGCTGCTGCGAAAGTCGTTGCAGGAGGTATTACAGGCGGATGGCCATCAAGTAACCGCCGCGGATGGTGGAGAGGCAGGTTTGGCGGCTTTTCGCGCCGCTAGAGATCGAAAGGAAGGCTTCAACGTGGTCATTACCGATCTCGGGATGCCGGCAGTAGATGGACG
>JBFWZL010000589.1:0-3801 GCA_050185455.1 Binatia bacterium
TCGATGCAAACACGGGTGAAGATGACGGCGCATCCTTAGTTGGCGCGAAGCCTGAAAGGGGAGAGGAGGAGAACATGAAGGGGCTGCGGTTGGGGGTGATCGGCTGTGGCGAGCTAATGCGTCTGGTGCACTTGCCGGCGTTGCTCTCTCTGCCGGATGTAACGGTGGCGGCCATTGCGGAATCCGATCCCCAGCGGCGGCAAGACACGCATCAACGGGTTCCTGCCGCCCGCGCCTGCGAGCATTACCAAGAGCTGCTGGAACTGCCCGAGGTAGAGGCCGTGATCGTTTGTGTCCCGAGCGGGCTTCACGCACAAGCGGCGACAGCGGCGATGGAGATGGGTAAACATGTGTATGTGGAAAAGCCGCTTGCCATCTCTCTTGAGGAAGGACGGCGGATCATAACGGCGTGGCGACGAACTGATCTGACTGGCATGATCGGCTTCAATTATCGCTTTCACCCTTTGCTGCAGACCTTGCGACACTCTCTGCGTGAACGCCGTCTCGGTGAACTCGTGGGCATGCGTTCTATGCTGTCCTCGGCATGGTCCGTTGCGCCGGGCTGGCGACAAATGCGACGCTCTGGAGGAGGCGCGCTTTTGGAACTCGCCTCGCACCATATCGATCTTGTCCATTTCCTTTTTGAGCAAGACATCCAGAGCGTGTATGCTACGTTGCGTTCGCTGCGGAACGAAGATGATAGCGTTATGCTGCAATTACAATTGGCGGACGGCTTGCTGGTCCAATCGTTTTTTTCTCTGCACGGCGTGGAAGAAGATCGGGTTGAAATTTATGGTCAAGAAGGAACATTGGTAGTGGATCGACATCACTCGCTCCAGGTTCTCTTTACTGGGGCAGAAGAAAAGAAATCACGGCTAGGGCTTTTACGAGAAGGAATGCGAGAGCTTCTGCGCGGCTCGTATGCCTGGGGCAAACTCCGAGCTCCTCGACGTGAACCCTCCTATGGAGCTGCACTGAGCCATTTTGTCGCGTCCGTCCGGCAACGTCGTCCTACGAGCCCGGACCTCTGGGACGGCTATCGCAGCCTTGCCGTCCTTATGGCGGCGGAAGAATCGGCGCGAACAGGCCAAGCCGTTTCGCCATTGTATGAGATACCTGAAGAGACTCATGCCTGAAATCGGTGCGTTCAGCGCTGTTCGCCCTTCGACTTTGCTGACGCTACACTCAGAATGAACGGGGGAGGGTGGAGGGCTGGAGTTTGCACGAATTCTGGACGTGAGCCAATGAAGATTCTGCTTGTCAGTGACTACGCTATGCCGACCGGAGGCGCGGAGCTAAGTATCCTCAGTTTGCGGAACGGCCTCCGCCAATGCGGGCATGACGCCCGGGTGTTTTCTTCCAATGCGCGGCCTCCTGGAAGCGAGCTGTTCGCCGATTATACATGTCTTGGTTCCTTGTCTTCGTGGCGGTCATTGCTCCAGGTCGCGAATCCGTGGGCGGCGAGGCGATTACACGAGGTCTTAAGAGAGTTTCGTCCTGACATCGTTCATGTTGGCCTGTTCCTGACGCAACTCTCGCCGCTCATTCTACCGTTGCTTGGCATGACCCCCAGTCTTTACCATGCGATGTGGTATCGCGCTGTGTGCCCGATCGGTACGAAACAATTACCTGACGGGGCGGTTTGTCGACGCCCGGCGGGGATTGTGTGTTACCGCTCCGGATGCGTGCCTTTCCGTCAGTGGGGATTACGCCTGCTGCAGCTGCGCCTCTGGCGTCGGTGGCGAGAGGCGTTTCGCCTGATTGTTGCTCCTAGCCGAGCAGTGAAAGAAGTATTGCTTGCCGAAGGTATCGGTCCCGTGGAAGTCGTCGAGAATGGCGTGCCAGTCCGAACTGCACGACCTCCGCTGTCCATTCCGCCGGTTGTAGTCTTTGCCGGCCGGTTGGTCCGCGAGAAGGGTGCCGATGTATTGCTGCGGGCTTTCGCCATGGTGGTGAAGCAGAACCCTGACGCGCGACTGTTGATTGCTGGTGACGGCCCTGAACGAGCCGCCTTGTGCGCCCTTGCTTCACAGCTTGATGTTACGCCGCAGGTATCCCTGCTTGGACATCGATCACTAACGGAGTTGGAGCATGCATTTGCGAACGCATGGGTACAGGTTGTTCCTTCTCTGTGGGAGGAACCGTTTGGCAATGTCGCCATTGAGGCGATGATGCGAGGAACGGCGGTGGTGGCGAGCCGCGCTGGCGGGTTAGCCGAGATTGTGGAAGATCATATTTCCGGCATACTTGTCCCTCCAGGGGACAGTACGGCGCTTGCCGATGCTCTCAATTTGCTTTTCCATAAGCAAGAAATGGCGGACCACATGGGCCAAAAGGGGCGCGAGATCGCGCTTGCGCGCTTTGGAGAGAAGCGCTTCGTTGGCCGTTTTCTTAGCTTGTACGGGCGTCTTTTACAGGAAGGACATACGAAGAGGGTGCATGCGCATGCAGGAAAAGCGGCAAGCTGAGGAATCTTCCGCGCGACATAATCGGATCATCGTTCTTGGCTTGGATTCTGCTGATCCAGACCTTGTCCAGCTTTGGGCACGGGAGGGGCGGTTGCCATTTTTGACCTCCTTGCAAGAGCAGGGCACGTGGACGAGGCTTATCTCGACCAGGGGATTATTCAACGATGCGCCATGGATGTCCTTTCATACTGGAGTCTCCCCAGCACAACATGGGTTTTACAATTATCTACAAATCAAACGAGGCACGACGGAGATCATGCGGTTGGACGGACGCTGGAATTATTACTGGCCCTTTTGGCGTTTGTTGCGAGAAAGTGGAAAGAAAGTTGCCGTCTTCGACGTGCCGAAAACCTATCCTGTAGAAGGACTAGATGGAATCCAGATCGCTGCCTGGGGAGAACACTATCCGCTCATGCGGCAATCGTTGCTTCCCGCGAGTATAGGAGAGGAACTGGTAGCCCGGTTCGGAAAATACGCGCATCCCCGGGAGATTGCGAGCTCGAGGCGGTTTTCGGACGAGCAACGCATCCTGGATTGTTTACAGAGAAATATCGAACAAAAAGCTGAAGCTGTGCAGTTTCTCTTCTCGCAAGACGATTGGGACTTGTTTGCCGCTGTCTTTGCCGAGTCCCATTATGCCGGCCATCAGTTTTACCATCACTTCGACCGGCAACACTGGGCACATAGTGCTGACTGGGCAGAGCGCTTCGGCCAGACGTTACCGACCCTTTATGCGCAACTTGACGCCACCCTAGCGGCGCTGCTGCGGAACTTTGGTCAAAAGGCGACCATTTTTATAGTTTCCGTACATGGCATCGAAACCAACTATTCCGCCAACCATTTGCTGCCCGCGGTATTGGAAAGACTTGGGTTCCAAGTCCCTGCGGTGGGAACGAACGGTGAGGGACGAGCGACACCGTCATTAGACTGGAGCGGATTGCTCCGACGGATGCTTCCGCGGCAGGTGCGAACATTTATCAATGAACGTTTATTGTCGGATTCTTATCACGACAAGGTGATGAGCCGTCGCTTGACCACGGGTGTCGACTGGCGGAAGACAACCGCGTTTTTTCTGCCAAGTGACCATTTCCAGGGCTTTCTCAGCCTTAATCTCAAAGGGCGGGAACCCTGGGGGACAGTTGCACCCGGAGCAGAATATGATGAAGTGTGTAGCCGACTGAGCGAGGAATTGAACCGTCTCATGAATCCTGACACTGGGAAACCGGCGGTGAATACCGTGGTGAAAGTTTCTGACGTCTATCAAGGGGTGAATTTATACTGTCTTCCTGACCTTGTGGTGCAATGGGCGACCACTGGACCGATCCGACGGCTG
>JBFWZL010000590.1:0-3799 GCA_050185455.1 Binatia bacterium
AACCTGGGCCAGAAATGTCGTAAACCAGGGACAAGAACTTTCACAACATTGAGCCCAAGATCCGGTCGAGTCTGGTCCAGGACAAGTGTTTCTAGCCCTTTTTCCCTGGCAATCTGCACACAGGTCATTACGTCAATACAAAGGTCATTGCTCCAGTGTCCAGGATAATCTGCTTGTACTTTTGGAGATGAAGTCTCATCTGGAACCAGATGAGGCTGATTCACGACCGTGGCGTGCTTCCACCAGGAGACAAGTTGGGGGTCAACAGGGGAATTTTTGTCACCGTCATCAGGGATACCGGAAAACACGACGGGCAGCGCTTGATTGACCTCGGTCAGCGCCCGGAGGATGGCGATTTGCGGATCGAAGTGAGCCCCGAAACCAAAAATAATGTCCTCGCGTTCCTGGTCAGTGCGGCGAGAGAGCGCAGCATACGCAGGGATGTTCAGATCACTCGTAATGTCCAGCACCCACAAGTCGCGATGGAGCGAGTGATAATAAGCTCGTAGCTCCTGAAAGTACGGTTCGGCAAAACTGGAGAGGTCCACCGCCGGTTTCTTGAGGCGATTGTACCACCACAAGGCCACGCTATCGCGCTCCACCAATTCCATAAAGCCCTGAAGAATAGCTTCTTCTTTACTGTGGCCAGACGCGCAGCCGTTGGAGTCCGCTCGCGCAAACCACGCGGCGCATTTTCGCGAATAACCGTAGTAACAGGAAGCCGTAGGAATGTAGCGGTGCGCGTCGTGGGTTAACGACCATACCAGACTCCACTCAACCTCTCCATTTTCATCGAACGGCTCTGGAACCCAATTTACCCAGGAACGGTGCGCGTTCCACTGTTCACGATTCTTGAACTGCTGCTCACTAAAGAGCATACAGGCATTCGGATGGACAGCCGCGGCTCCGAGGTCTTTGTATCGAGAGCGGAAGCGCTCCTCGTCCCCTTGAAAGACGCCGGAGTACCGCTCGATGGCTTCGCCCAATGCGCTCGCCTGGGCTTGCGCCGGACTCCTGCCTTTCCCGGCGGACGCGCCTCGTATACTCGCGCGCAGGAAGTCCCAGTCGAGAGAATCGTCCCGCGAAACATGGACAAAATTGTGGCCGGCGAGATACGAAGGCGCTATCGTCCTCTCGTGCGTGGTGTTTGACTGCAAAAGACTCACGATACCGGTAATCGGGCTGATGTGATGTTCGAGCTTCTGCACCGTCATTTCCGGCATAAAAATTCGGTGTCCACCGTCGGAAGTAAAATTTTTCGTACGGCTTTGCAGCATCACAGGCCTGCTTTGTTGGGCCGCAACCACCATTGGGTCTCCACAGGACGGGCATTGCGGACGCCGGACAAGCTGGTGGCTGAGTTTCGCAAGTGAGACTGTGTCCAGGGTGACGATCCGGCCTTCGACTTCTGAAGGTTGTCCGGAGACAATCCATTTTACGGTCTCAGTGGCGGCGAGGCTGTAAGCCGTCTGTACGGTCGAAGGCAGCGCGGCCTGTGGGAAAGGAAAGGCAGTAAGCTGCTTCTTTCTTTCCTGCAAATAATGTTGAACTTTTCGCGCTCCCCGTATCCGTTGAGCTAAACACTCCCAACACCCAGTTCTCTCCGGGAGAAAGAGCGGTCCGATCCATATCTCGATGCCGACCGGTTTGACGAGCAGCCACGAACGATCATGGGTCAAGGCATCTTGGTTGAAGGCGGCAAGCCCATCGTGCAGATAATCATCAGTCAGTACGACCCAGCGTTCACTGTTGTCGTCGACACGGACCCCTAGTGAAGTGAGAAGGATATGGAACGGGGTGGGGTCGATGGCGCCAAAAGAGACGATAGAAACGGTTGCATTTCGGAGACGCTGGACGACATTCGCCGAGTCTATCTCTAGCGCATCCCAAAAAGCCGCTTGTTGGAGCGAGAGAGATGGAGGAGCGTCAACGATATAGCCTTTACTGCGTAGGCGCATCAGCGCAATGAACACTTCCGACGCGGAGGCTTGCCCCTGGAGGCAAGCAATGATTTCTTCAACCGTATGTTGGCCGTCGAGCAGCGGCGTCAGAAGGGTGTAGATGTCGCCGCGCAGCAGGAAATGTCCGCGTTCGGACAGCACGATCACGCCCTCTGAGGGAACGACCTCCCATCGTAACCAGGGCTTCAGCTGAGGTCGGGGATCGTTGGCCTCGGATTGTACAGACTGTGAACATGAGAGCGAATCATGTAGCATATAAATTTCCCGGCCGGTCAGCAACGATATTGAGAGTTGCGCAAAAGCTAAGAGAGCCCGCTCTTGCGGTTTGCGGTAAAGAGCTAGCGTCTCTTGACAGTGTCAACAGGTTAGTCTCGTCTGAAGGAAGGCAATCTTCCTCCCTGCAATAATGTCGTCTAATTGATCCTCAGTAAGATCCTTGGGTCGATCCCCGATATCCAGTAAAGTGGAATAGGAGATGCCAGGGTGATTTTCTTTTTGCAAGTCCACATTAATCCTTTGGATGACTGCCGCCGGGTTTCTTTCAAACTCCTCTTTGTAGCTCGGATCACCCTCCTTAAATTTCTTCCATATGAAAGCATATATTCGGCCCCAGTCCGCGTCCGTTATTGCCGACATAACCTCTCCTATTTCTGGAATTTCTTCCCAGCCAGGTATCTAGTGAATTTTCAGGCTACCCTCTTTCAACGCCTCGATTAGTTGTTCAGGACAGAGCCATTTGCTTTTTTCCCATGTTATTGGATTCGCACCATTGACAACAGCATCGAGACTAGCAGGAGGCATCTCGTGAAAGCTTATACCTGGCGGCAGTCCATACTCATCGATATCGTCCATGTTGGAGAGTGGCGTGAGAGTAGGGTTAGGAAACGGATCCCACCCTAGTTTTGCGTTCACGTTGCACTCTGCTTCAAATTGCCTGGCGGCTGCAAGCGGATCACGCTCAAGTAATTCCTTGAAAGAGGCATTTTCTGTTTTCCAAGCCTTAGCCCATACCCTGGCCCACTGCACTCCACTTATTTCTGACATATTTCCTCCTTATCTAAGGTGCGCTGTTTTTAGACTTTGCTGTTTGCGATTAAAGAGCCACTCTTACGACGAGCGGCAACGGAAATGGCTTCTTTTGACAGAGTCAACAGGTCAGTCTCGTCTGAAGGAACGCTACTTTTCTGCCTGAGATAATATCCTCCAATTCCGGGACGGTAAGACCAGGATCATCGATGTTAAAGAGTGTGGTGTACGTCAGACCAAGTTTTTCATCAATCGCGCGTAATGCTGTGTCAATGTCCGTAACCGCTTTTTTTGGATTCTTCTCAAAGAGATCCCTGTACGTTGAATTTCCTTTACTGCATTCGTTCCATATAAAAGCGTAAACACGGCTCCATTCTGCGTCCGATAATGCACCCATGGCTTTTCTCCCTCGAGGTCCGGCTCTCCACTATTGGAGAGTCGATTAATAAATCTCGTGATCGCCCTTCACCAATGCGTCTCGTAATTCGTCAGGGTTAAGAAACCTGCTTTTTGTCCACTCCATCGCCTCATTCTTCTTCATGATCTTAACGAGTCGGCCTGGTGGGATATTCTTAAAATTCACAACTGCCTGGTGATACTCCTCTAGATTGAGGAGAGACGCTCGACTAGGATCAGGGAACGAAGGATGTCCATTGTCGATGCACTCTTGATGAAACTGCGTGGCAGCCGCAAGGGGATCTATCTCAAGTAAGTTTTTGAACGACGGATCCTGCTTCTTCTTCATCCCCCACCAAGCCCTAGCCCACAGTCGGGCCAATTGAACGCCATTTACTTCTGACATGATTCTTCCC
>JBFWZL010000591.1:0-3779 GCA_050185455.1 Binatia bacterium
CTTGTCATAGAGGGTGTGGCGATAGCGGCGCATATCGTGGGTAAAAATCGACTGCCACACCTCCGCACGCAGCCGCGCGGACACCAGTGAGGCGCCAATGATGGATTGGAAAATGTGGTAAAAAGCACGGCGCAATTGAAAAAAGCACGCAAAGTAGTGCACGACTTCAGACAGCACCGGCAACGTTCGCCCTGGGAGAGCAAAGAATTCTTGCCAGTCGTGGAGGAAATCCGTATAGAAACCACACCGCTCACGCCTTCGTTGCTGTTCAAGCGCGCGAGTAATGACGTCGTCAAACTGAAAACGATAGCGATGGAATAAGAGGAACAATACGCCATCCTGATAGAGGAGTAAGTCTTGTTCGGAAACGTCAACCGCACGAGCAAGACGCTTCTGGAGTGACCGTATAAGCGTTTCTATACGTGTCGTAAGCTGTCCAACGTTGAGATTTGGTTTTTCCGGAGCGTCGACTCGCAGCCCCCAGACTGGCTCCCCTGCGATGAAATCCTCGCCAAGAATCATTCGTTCAAATTCAATTCGCTCTCTCAAGAATGGATTGCAATAACCCAAATCGGACACCGTCCGTAAAAAGGCGCGGTCATCGGCGCTTAGGAATGCCATGGCTCTTCTCTCCGGCAATAGGCATTGAATGTAAATTCCCTATCACAGAATATCTAATCGCTCTGCCCTTCATGTTTTCCGAGTCCTGTCAGAATTAGGAGACGTTCCGACCTTTGATAGAAGAAAACTCATGCACTTCGCGCGGCAAACTAGAACACTTCGCGTCAAATGAGGACAGCACCGGGAAACTGGACCGCTGGACAAAAGGGGCAACAACATAGTAAAGAAAGAACGGCATCCATGATCCAAACATCGTCGACCACTCAACCAAAGGACGGAAGTTCTAGAAGTACAGGCCAGCCCTCTGGGCCGATGCGGTCTCCCGTTTGGCGGCATGCATTAGCGTGGGGAATCCCCTCTGCATTGGCCATTTTTTTCTTGACCCTCGGATTCGAGGCTTCGCCGATCGATCTTTTCACTCGCTGGATGTGTGTCGTCCTCACTGCGGTTCTCGGTAGACAGTTGACCCGACTCTCATCACTACCAACGTCGCCGCCAACACCTCCCCAGGAGGAGCAACTGTTAGGTCAGCTCTTTGCCATCCATCGCGAGCTTGCGAGTTTGCAGCTGCCAGTAGTCCTTCAGAACCTTATTGATGAGATAGTCAAACTTATTCCCTGCCGCGGCGCTGCGCTTATTCTCTTCGACCGCAGGCAAGAAGAGCCTGAGCAGGTGATCATTCATGGAGAGGTTCCCTCTTCTATAGGCAGCGACTTTCCTACGCTCCTTCCCAAGGAAGTCTTTCTTGAAATACTCGAACGGAAGCTCGTTGTTTTCAATACTCCCCAAGAGTTGCACGAACGGCTTGGCGCGCTGCATGGACGAGTGTTCGCTCACAGTAATTTGTTTGTCGGTTGTATTCGCCGCCATCAACACCTCGCCTTCCTGCTGCTAGCCGATCGGATTGGAACAGAAGGCTTCCGTCCGCGTGATACGCAAACGTTCACCGTAATTATGGAGGCGGCGGCAATCGCCATTGAGAACGCACGCCTGTTTGACGACGTTCAAGTAGCGGAAAAGAAACATCGCGATCTGCTCCACGGCATCATTAACGCTCAAGAACAAGAGAGCAAACTCGTTGCCGTGGAATGGCAGGACCGCATCAGTAATAAACTACTCACTGTCTTACAAGGACTACACGGTTTCCAAAGTTTGATTCACCAACGTGCGCCGGAAAGCGGAGAACGTTTTCAGAAATTAACGGCGGAAATTGATGAAATTGCCTCTCTCGTGCGAGGTCTCACTAATGAACTGCATCCTTCCGTGTTGGACGATTTCGGCGTTGCCGCCGCCATACGAGAATATGTCGCTGACGCCCTCGCAAGTCCGGAAGAACGAGAACTGTTCCAGGTGACTGTTCAAGCGGATGAAATTGATCAGCAATTACCGAACGAGGCGAAACTTCTGCTGTTCCGCATTACGCAGGAGGCGTTACGCAACATCCGGAAACATGCCGACGCGAAGAACGTACAAATCGCGTTCGTGCAAGAACATGCTGGTGTCTCTCTGATGATCAAAGACGATGGCAAAGGGTTCAACCCAAGTCAGCCGCGCCCAGGACATTTCGGCTTGCAATACATGAGGGAACGAGCTGAAGCATGCGGAGGAACCTTCCGAGTTGTCAGTTCTCAAGGAGAGGGGACGGAAGTCCACATTAATCTCCCCTCCACCGGTATGTAGCGCTGTTTCAGTAACATCTATATTCTAGGCCCTTGCCTAGTGGTAGGGATATGGTGCGCTGCGCCTACCAGGCTGAGGTTCGGTTATGCATCCAGATAACAAGGGGAAGTTGACCATCCGCAGTCGGTTCTTTATTCTGCGTTGCCAGATTGCAGGCTGCAGAGGGCACGGCGCCTGCAATCCTCGAAGTAGGATACGATCGCGATACAGTAGCTCCCAGATATCAGTCTTAATCGTTAGTTCTCCAATACATTAAGGAGGTCTGTCCATGTCTCAGGCGGTCACGAGGATCAACATCCTTGGCTATATCGTTGCGTCTCTTTTACGCCGATTTTTGCCCTTTACCTCTCCCCCAAACCAACGTTTATCCTCTTCTTTTCGGAGGATAAGCAGCTTTACAGCCTTTTTCTTGGTTTTGGCCTCCTCCTCCGTCTTTGCCAGTGAAAAAGACCTTATCCTTCCGGACCTTTCCTCAGTGCAATTCGTTGGCATACCAGGTAGCCAACTGCTCATGGCGGGTTTAGCGGTATGTTTCTTTGGGCTAGCCTTCGGCTTGGTCATATTCAATCAGCTCAAGAACCTCCCTGTTCATCGCTCGATGCATGAGATTTCGGAACTGATCTACGAGACCTGTAAAACATACCTCATTACTCAAGGAAAGTTCATTTTGATGCTTGAAGTCCTAATCGGCATCATTATGGTCATCTACTTCGGCTTTCTGGAGCACAGCCCCGCAAGCCAAGTGATCACTATCCTTTTCTTCAGTCTCGTCGGCATCGCCGGTAGTTACGGAGTGGCGTGGTTTGGCATCCGAGTGAACACCTTCGCAAACTCCCGCACGGCGTTTGCCGCGCTTGAAGGCAGACCCTATCCTTGCTACTCGATCCCGCTCAAAGCAGGAATGAGCATCGGAATGCTCCTGATCAGTGTGGAGCTGCTCATCATGCTTTTTATCCTGCTCTTCGTTCCTAATACGTATGCCGGTTCATGCTTTATTGGCTTCGCGATTGGCGAGTCATTAGGCGCTTCGGCGCTCCGTATCGCGGGTGGTATTTTCACGAAAATCGCGGATATCGGCGCGGACCTCATGAAAATCGTCTTCGGCATCAAAGAGGACGATGCACGCAACCCAGGCGTTATTGCTGATTGCACGGGAGATAATGCCGGAGATTCAGTAGGGCCCAGCGCCGACGGGTTTGAAACGTACGGTGTAACGGGCGTCGCGCTGATCTCTTTCATTCTGTTGGCCGTGGAGCCAGTCTATCAAGTCCAACTTCTTGTGTGGATTTTCATGATGCGCATCGTGATGGTCATTGCCTCCGCGTTCTCATACATACTCAATGAAATCATAGCGAAAGGACGCTACGCCAGTGCAAAGAGCATGAATTTCGAGGCTCCGCTCACACAACTCGTGTGGATAACATCTATTGTATCGGTGGTGCTAACCTATATCGTATCCAAAATCCTGATTAGCGACT
>JBFWZL010000592.1:0-3777 GCA_050185455.1 Binatia bacterium
GCTGCTACAGGTGGAGGAGGACGAGGCGCACGAGCTGGCGCTGGCGTTGAGCGCCCTCTCGTTGGCGGAATGCGACGGTGTTCGCACGGAACTGCATCCTCTGTTGCATGAATACGCCCGCGCACGCTTGCATAACACTCCGGCACATGAACAGCAATTGATCGTCAGACACGTTGCGTATTTCGGCCAGGTCATCGGCGGCGCCTATCAGCGAGCCGTTAACGAAGCGCGCGGAAATGCGATGGATGCGGCGCTGGTGCTGATCGACCGCGAAAGAGACAATGTTGAATTAGCGCAGCTCCGCGCACTGGCGGATGTATTTCCCGATCCTCACCTCGCAGTCGCACTAACCGTTGGCTTAACCGCGGTTTGGCGGTTGCGCGACGACACGCGGCTGTTTGACTGGTTGACTCGTGCGCTCTCGCTGGCAACCGCAGCGGGGGCCAAACTGGGGCAGGCCAACGTGCTCCAGGCCATTGGCGATGTGCAGTCGTTTCGGGATGACAAGGAGGCGGCGTTGGCATCCTATGACCAGGCGCTGCGTCTCTTCACCGAAGTAGGGGCCAAACTGGGGCAGGCCAACGTCTATCTGGCGCAGGGACAACTGCAAAATGACGTGAGCCTGCTGGATCGGGCATTGGGTTTGTATGAAAAGATCGGAGACCGCTATAGCGGTGCACGGTGCAAAGTTTTTCTGGGAGTCCTCTGTCTACAGAATGGCGACCGCGAGCGCGGAGTAAGGCTTTTGGTGGAAGCGCGCGAGACGTGTGAACAGATCAACTTTATCCAAGGCGTGTAGGCAGTGGATGCGATTCTCAGCCAATTACAGGACGGGACAGAAAACAGTCCGGACGCATAACCGTGTAGGGCGGCGAAACGCAGGGCAAATCCTTCTTTGTTTGTATACTAATTTTTGTGACGAGCCTTTGAAGTTTCGTTGGTCAAAATGAGGTAGCCTGGATGAAGCGAAGCGTAATCCAGGGATGAACAAGGAGCGGAGCAGAGCCCCCGGATTCCACTCCATTCCATCCGGGCTACAGGCTGCGCAGACATGACAACAGAGGGCAAAGGGTTTTCGTACGGGTTCTTAATTCTCCGGTGCACCTTTAACGATATCGAGCAACTCGACCTCAAAGATCAGCGTCGCACCTGGTTTGATATTCGGCGGCGCTCCGCGATCACCATACGCAATTTGCGAGGGGCAGACCAAGCGACTTTTTTCTCCCACTTTCATGCGCTGCACCCCTTCAGTCCAACAGGGAATCACTCGGTTCAACGGAAACTCCGCCGGCTTGCCTCGTTGCACTGAACTGTCGAAGACCGTGCCGTCTATCAAGGTCCCGTGGTAATGAACCTTGACCGTGTCCGTGGCTTTGGGCGATTCCCCTGTTCCTGGTTTGAGCGTGGAGATGACAAGACCTGAATCGGTTTTGACCGCTCCTTTCTCTTCCGCCGCTTTGACAAGGAATGCCGCGCCTGCTGTTTTCTCCGTTTCCGCCGCCACGGCGGCGCGCGCCTGTTGGAGTTGCTGAATCTTAGGCCTGAACTCTTGGAGGTTGACCTTCGGCGTTTGTTTCAACACGCCATCCGTGAGCCTGGTTTTCACCATTTCGAGTTCGGCTTCACTGAGGCCGAAGTTCGCAAGAGATTGACTCACGGCGAAACCGAGCGCGTAGAGAGTCTTTTGTTCATCCGAGCTGGGTTCTGGGGGAGCCGCGAAAACATACCTGGGAGTGAGCACCAAGAGCACAAAGACCAGTGAGAGAAGGGTTGGCATTGAGAATCCTTTCCGCGTGAAGTGTGTTTCCTCTAAAGATCCAGCGAACTTGCGGGTGTTGTCTGCTGCAATGTAGGTGAGTTCCATGCGTTGCTCAAGGAGGAAGGGGAACGGGGTCCTGGCGAACCCTTGACGGTTACAGAGCGGATGGAGTAAGCCGTTTAAGCAGGAGGGCTGAATATGTACGACATGCTGATTAAGAACGGAACGGTGGTCGATGGCACAGGGGCGCCGCGTATGCGCGCAGATATCGCCATCGCTGACGGTTGCATTGCGGAAATTGGCAGAGTGACTGATGGAGCAAAGCGCGTTATCGACGCTTCCGATTTAATTGTTGCTCCGGGTTTTATTGATCCTCATACGCACTACGATGCGCAAATTTGCTGGGATCCACTGCTCTCGCCCTCTTCTTGGCATGGCGTGACCAGTGTTGTCATGGGGAACTGCGGGGTAGGGCTGGCCCCATGTAAGCCGGAGGTGCGAGAGATTGCGGCGTGGGATTTGGTCAACGTCGAAGCTATTCCGATCGACGTGTTGAGTAAAGGCATCTCGTGGGATTGGGTGAGTTTTCCTGAGTACATGAACGCGGCGCAGAAACGCGGACTGGGCGTTAACGTCGGCTTCATGGCGCCGCTGACGCCGTTCCGTCACTACGTCATGGGTGAAGAGTCCATGGATCGCGCGGCGACGCCCGAAGAGACCGCACAAATCAAAACACTGCTCAAAGAGGCGGTGGCCGCGGGAGCGTTTGGTTTTACGACTACCGCCATCCCGCAACATATTGGGTACAAAGCCCGGCCGTTAGCCTGTCGTTTAGCCGACCGCAACGAGTTGAAAGCGTACGCCAATGTCCTGAAAGAATTTGGCAGAGGCGCGATTGAACTCGCCTTGACCGCGTCCGCAGGGGAACTTTCTCAAGAGGAATATGACCTGCTCGATTTTCTTCTCACCGAGAGCGCCCGTCCGGTCACCTGGCTGGGTGTTATTAGTCGAGACGACAAACCCGAGGCTGGACCGGAGGTCCTGCGCAAAGCCGAACCGCTCATCAAGCGTGGCGGCGTACCGCAGGTGACGTGTCGCCCGTTTGTGATTCAGATTGATCTGCGCAACCCCTTTATTTTCGCCAATCATCCCTCGTGGAACCCGGTGTTCAACCGTACGCCGGAAGAACAGATGCGGGTCTACCGTGATCCCACCTTCCGCCAAGCCTTCCGTAAGGAGTTGGAAAAGCCGCGTATTTTCTCGGGTCGCTGGGAACGGTTGGAAGTGAAAGAGGTGAGCAATCCTGCTTTGAAGCCTCTCGAAGGGAAGAACGTGGCGGAGATCGCCCAGGAACGCGGTCGGGACGGACTCGATACTTTCCTTGATCTCGCTCTGGAAGATGAGCTGAAAATTCAGTACACCATCGTGTTGTTCAATGCGAATGAGGAGCTGATTCCCGAGTTGATTACCGACTCACGGACACTGATTGGTTTATCGGACGGCGGCGCGCATGTAGACATGCTGTGTGATGCCGGCTATTGCACCTATCTGCTTGGCACCTGGGTGCGGGATAAGCAGGTCATGACACTAGAACGCGCGATTCAGCGACTCACGGCGGAACCGGCGCACTTCTTCGGCATCCATGGCCGAGGACAACTCAAGGTCGGCATGGCGGCGGACATGGCGATCTTTGACTACAACACTGTTGGTTCAGGCAAACGCCCACAGATGCGCTACGACCTACCTGGCGGTGGTCGTCGTCTGGTTATGCCCGCGCACGGCGTGCAGTACACCATTGTCAATGGTGAGGTGTTATTCGCTGAGCAAAAACATAGCGGCGCTTTACCCGGACAGGTGTTACGATCGGGCGGGTTCTAAGTAGTGTTCTTTTTGATACAGGGAGGCGCTGGCGTCTTGTTCGCCAGCGCCTCCCTGTCTTACAGTTACCGATTTTGACCGTCAAATTTCGTGTGTTTTCTGTCCGTAGTAAGAATCTCGCTCTAATTTCAAGCGACTTC
>JBFWZL010000593.1:0-3776 GCA_050185455.1 Binatia bacterium
CCATAGTATCCCGCATTTACCTTTACAACCCGGGAGCCTTTTGGTATGTCCTCATCTCCTACTTTGTCGGTCATGGACGTTGCCTCCACAAACAATTCCCAAGGAGCCCAACATGTCGAAAGTGAACCGCGCACTCATCAGCGTGAGCGATAAGCGTGGAGTTGTTGAATTCGCCCGTGGCCTTGCGGCGCTCGGGATCGAAATTCTCTCCACCGGCGGAACGGCAAAAGCCCTGGTTGAGGCCGGGGTCCCGGTCGTGCCGGTTGAGGACTTTACCGGTTTTCCTGAAATGCTCAACGGCCGAGTGAAAACTCTGCACCCCAAAATTCACGCCGGTATTTTACATCGCCGCGACGACGTCACGCACCGGGAGACGATGACCGCTCACGGACTCAAGCCTATTGATCTGGTGGTCGTGAATCTCTACCCCTTTGCACAGACGGTGGCCAAGCCTGATTGCACGTTTGAGGAAGCAATTGAAAACATCGATATTGGTGGACCTTCACTGCTACGGGCTTCGGCAAAGAATCATACCGATGTTGGTGTGGTAGTCGATCCGGATGATTATCCAGCGGTATTAGAAGCGCTGAAAACCCAGGGAACGTTATCCTTTGAACTTAAGTTCGACCTGGCGAAAAAAGCGTTTCAATTGACGGCGCGGTATGACGCCGCCATCGCTGATTACCTCGGAAGTCTAGATAGCGACACGCGACGTCGGCCTTTTGGTGAGACCCTACATCTCCAATACGTGAAGGCGCAAGATTTACGCTACGGTGAGAATCCTCACCAAAACGGAGCCTTCTATCGACAGCGATCTATCAATGAACCGTGCATCGCCAATGCGCGGCAACTGCAAGGGAAAGAACTTTCCTTCAACAATATCGTGGACGCAAGCGCGGCGTTGGAGCTGCTCAAGGAATTCCATGAGATCACGGCCGTTGCGATCAAACATACGAATCCTTGTGGGGTGGCGACTTCAACTACATCTCTTGCCGACGCCTTCCGTAAAGCTCGGGCGTGTGATCCCGTCTCGATTTTCGGCGGCATCGTCGGTCTGAATCGAGAAGTTGACGCCGAGACCGCTCAGGAGGTTCTCGATCTCTACAAAGACGGGTTTATCGAGATTTTACTGGCCCCTGGGTTTTCCCCAGCCGCGTTGGATATCCTCGCTTCATCAAAGCGTTTATTGAATATCCGCTTGATGGAGATTGCAACCATAGCTGCGTCTACTCCGGAGAAGTACGAAACCAAGTATGTAGTCGGCGGGATGCTATTGCAGGATCGCGACTTCGGGAAAACGCGAGCCAAGGATTGTCAGGTTGTAACGCAACGTACGCCCACGCCGGAAGAATACCGCGCTTTAGACTTTGGCTGGCGAGTCTGTAAACATGTGAAATCGAACGCCATCGTGCTCGCGAAGACGGATCAGGTCATCGGTGTCGGTGCGGGACAGATGAGCCGCGTCGATTCGGCGAAGATTGCTGTGTCGCGGGCCAGAGATCTTGGTCTTGAGACGGCGGGAACTATCGTTGCCTCTGACGCGTTCTTTCCTTTTCGCGATGGGCTCGACGTCGCGGCGCGCGCCGGAGCAACCGCTGTGATTCAACCCGGCGGTAGCGTGCGCGACAAAGAAGTGATTGCCGCGGCTGATGAACACGGCATGGCCATGATTGTTACTGGTATGCGGCATTTTAGGCACTAACTCTTATGAAAATCTTAGTCATTGGCGGCGGCGGACGTGAACATGCGCTCGTGTGGAAGATCCGTCAAAGTCCACGTGTCACGCAGGTCTACTGCGCGCCCGGGAATGCCGGAATCGGTGAACTCGCCGAGCTGGTAGCGATTGCTCCAGATAACCTTCCTGGGCTCCTACAGTTTGCCCAACACGAACGCATCGATCTCACGGTAGTCGGGCCGGAAGTTTCATTGACACTTGGTCTGGTTGATGAATTTGAAAAGCACAGGCTGCGCGTCTTTGGTCCAAATCGTCAAGCAGCGCAGCTTGAAGGCAGTAAGGCGTTTGCGAAAGAATTGATGAAGCAGCAAGGTGTACCGACTGCTGCGTTTGGTGTTTTTACCGACCCGGAAGAAGCGCGAGATTACATACAACGGATTGGCGCGCCAGTGGTAGTGAAAGCTGACGGCTTGGCGGCGGGAAAAGGGGTATTTGTTTGCTCAACGGTGGAAGAGGCTTTGGGAGCAGTTGAACAAATCATGCGGGAACGAGTCTTTGGCGATTCTGGTAGTCAAGTAGTCGTCGAAGAATTCCTAGAGGGAGAAGAAACCTCATTTCTAGCGTTCACCGATGGGAAAACCGTCTTACCGCTCGCCTCTTCTCAAGATCACAAGCGTATTTTTGACAATGACCAGGGTCCCAATACTGGTGGGATGGGAGCTTATTCTCCCGCGCCGGTGGTGACACCTACACTGACGGATCGCATCACAACGGACATTTTATTGCCTGTCCTTCATGGCTTGAGAGCGCGAGGGATTGTCTACAAAGGGATTTTGTATGCCGGGTTAATGATTCAACAGGACCAGGCAAAAGTGGTGGAGTTCAACGTCCGGTTTGGCGATCCTGAATGTCAACCGTTGATGCTTCGCCTGCAATCTGACCTTGTGGATGTGATGGAGGCGGTGCTTGAGGACCGCCTCGCTGAAGTCTCGCTCGCGTGGGACCCTCGGCCTGCTGTTTGCGTCGTGTTAGCTGCCGGCGGATATCCTGGGTCGTATGAAACCGGAACGCCTATCTTCGGACTCGACACGTTACGAGACTGGAAAGATGGCATGGTGTTCCATGCCGGTACAGCGAAAAGTAACAATGCTGTCGTTACCAAAAGCGGACGAGTGCTGGGCGTTACTGCCGTAGGTATCGGTATCAATGAAGCTATTGCGGAGGCGTATCGCGCCGTGGGAAAGATTTCTTGGGCGGGGATGCAGTATCGTCGTGATATTGGTCATCGCGCGCTTAACCGTTAACGGCGTCCGACATTGTTTCGTCTCTGTCCTTCCTTGTACACTGAAAGCACCTAGTGAAAGGAGAAGAATCATAAAACGTAAAAAGTCAAACGTAATCGAGAGTCGTTGCTCGTACGCGTTATGCTTTACGTTTTCCCCTCTCTTATGGCAATTATTCGACCGTTTCGCGGGGTACGGTATAACCCTGCAGTGGTGGGCGATCTTCAACAAGTGATTTCTCCTCCCTACGATGTGATTTCTCCCGAACAGCAAACCTTGCTGCACCTACGTAGCCCCTACAATGCCGTGCATCTCGATTTGAATCGCGCTTCCGAGCGTTACGCTGTCGCCGCTAAAACCTTTTCCACTTGGCTTGAACAAGAAGTGCTGCTCCAAGAAGAAGAACCGGCGCTGTACTTTTACACGCAAGAGTTCACGCTCAAGAATGGCGTCCGGCAGAAACGCGCGGGAGTGCTCGCCGCTTTGCAGCTAGAGGAGTTCACCTCTGGAAAGATCCGACCTCATGAACGAACGTTTGAAAGCGCGAAAGCTGACCGTTTAGCATTGCTCAAAGCCTGCCAGGCGCATCTCAGTTCTATTTTCTGTTTATACTCTCGCCCTGGATGGTCTTTAGAGCAGACATACGTGCCTGTGCTGAGTTTGCCGCCGCTTGTGAATGTGGAAGACGACGGGGGGACGGTTCATCAACTCTGGCGCGTTACTGACGCCGCCCTGATCGAGGAGATCTCACGCCAGCTGAGGCAGGAAACCTTGATTATTGCGGACGGTCATCATCGCTATGAGACCGCGCTACGCTA
>JBFWZL010000594.1:0-3771 GCA_050185455.1 Binatia bacterium
GATAGCCTTTAGCTTGAGCTTGGACGACCAAGGGTAGCTGTACCTGGGACATATCCAGACTCAGATACACTGTACCGTCGCGGCTCACGGCGGCCTGGAAGTTTTTGTAGCGGTAGCTGCCTGGTTGAGCAGGCACGACTACTGGAGCTGGGACTACGGTAAAGGAGCTATCATCGAGCGCGGTTATGACTCCACCTTCAGTACTAGTTTGGATCGTAATGCTAGTGGGACCAAGGGGCAAAGAAGGGACAGCGACACTAAGTTGAGGCTTCTCGATACTATCGGCGAGGTCGCGTTTGTTCACGGCGACCCCCTGTACACTCATATTCTGCCCGGTCGCGCTGGAAGTAAAAACGACGGTGTACGTCTGTCCACTGTGCAGACCGGAGGAAAAGAAGGTTACAGGAGTCCCTGCATACGTGGCGTCGGGCCTGACGGCAGCGGGTAACGGAGGTGTTTTTGAACAGCCGCATCCAGCCTGTACACGCGTAGGTTGTCCCAGCAAGAAGCTCCATGAAAAGAATAAGGTGAAAGCGAAAGTGTGGAGAAAGGACCTGTTGTACAGCATAGATATTACTACTTCTCAAAAATGGTATCGGCTGAGCGCTGTGTGTTTTTCCTTTGCGACCCTCGAAGGCTGCCGCCCTCCAGATGTCATGAGAACTGTTCTTGTCTGTGTTCATCGGCAGAATGGAGCGCAAGATTATGCGTTGGACGTCAGGAATTTGCGGAAAAATTTGTCAGGGAAAGGAGAAACATGACGTAAGGAAATACCTGACAAGAGTAAGGAGGAAAGGTGTGCTCCAGCCAAGAGAAAAAGCTGACATAAAGGCATAAAAAATCGCGAAAATGGGATGAGCACAAACCAAACGGCTCCTCCCCATGAATGGGAAGGAGCCGCTAAGGTGTACAGGCAGGTGCTCAGCGAGGAAGCTCTCTTGTCAGCACCTCAAGGGAGGAGATTTCCAAGCCCCAGCAACCCTCCCGTGGAAGCCTTCCGCAAAGCGGAGTCGTAGTGAATCGTGGCGGCGTCTCGCACTGTGACGGTATTGCCAATAAAAGCACCGTAGAATTGGCCGAGGCCGGAGATGTTCACGGGTGACTGTGGAGCGTAGACGACGCCATGGAAGCTGGAAAGCAGCCCGAGCGTTACCCCATCACTTCCCGCAACGTAGACGGCGAAGCGTTCTGGATCTTTATTTGTCATGGAAATGGCGCCGATGGAAATGTCCACTTTCCCGGTTACATAGAGGGTAACCGGACCTGCATTGTTGTTAATGACCAACGTTCCACCGTTGATCACGAGGTCTGAGACTTGGTAACTTCCAGGTCCCAGCGTACGAATGGCGCCAAGACCAAGGGTGAGACGGCCAAGGTTCGGCAATAGCTTAGGAATCATGACCGGCATGAATTCTGTTGGCTGGTTGCTGATAATCTTTTTCCCAGTAATCCGTGACAGTAAGGCTACAGAGAATGATGCGCCGGTGGCGTTTCCTCTCACAGTAGTGAGCCCCTTAAGCGTGATTTTTCCGTTACTCAAAATATCGCCGTTGGAGACAAACAGGTCGCCGAGAAGACTGCCGGAGTCATAGCTATCCGTGGAGGCGGCGCCGCTCATCTCGATCGATGTAGCGCCAACCAACCCGTTATGGAAAAGCGAAGCTGTGGAAAAGGAGAGCTGAAAAGTGGGAGTGGCTCCGGGGACGGGGAAAGATCCATCGTTCAACTGAGCGGTCAACGCTAGAATCAGATGGTTGTGGTCAATGTGCGGCGTGCCATCTTCGTGCCAGTTGGAGTCGGTCGGATCAACTGTATGAGCCTGCCGCTCTTGGTGCTGGAGGAAGAACGTGTTGAACTCATGACGTGAGTACTGCAGGATGTCGCTGTCGGATGCACTATTAGCGGCGTCGATGGAAAACAACCCAGGCATGTTCTCGTCCAGCAGCTGCATCAAGTACCCTTGAGTATTATAAAAGACCGCACTTTGGCTGGTGAAGCGTAAAGGGTAACCCTTGGCTTGGGCGCGAAAAATCATGGGCATGGTGACATTGGTCAGATCAAGGCTCAGGTACACCACCCCATCGCGGCTGACGGCGGCTTGAAAAGCGGAAAAGGTGGACTGACCGACTTGATTGGGGACCACTACCGGTTGCGGCACGATAGTGAGAAAGGAGTCATCAAGTATGGTGACGATAATTCCATCACTGTGCTTGATGGTAATATCCGTGGGACCGATCGGCAGGTCCGGCAGAGTAACTGTTAACTGAGGTTTGTATTGCCCGTCGGCAATGTCCCTTTTGGTAACGGCTTGCGTCTGCATGGCAGCCGTTGCCCCGTTCTCCGCTGTGAAAGTGACCATATAAGACTGGCCGTCCTGCAGGCCGGAATGAATGAGTGTTACCGGAGTGCCCGTATACGTCGCGTTCGGAAAAACCACGGCAAGAGCGGGTGGGGTTTTTTGACAACCACAGCCTGCTTTTGCCTGGAGGGGAAGTCCAATATTAGCAAAATTGAAAAGCAGAAAGGCCAAAGAGGAGAAAAGTAAGTGCGGCCTTCTATAATGTACCATAAAATATCCTTCCTTTCCGAAGAGACTATCGAGAGTTTCCCGCTTCTCGCGCGGTGTTTGACTGTGCTATCGGCGAGGATTGCCGCCAGATAAGCGCAACATTGTCGGGGAAATCTGCAAAACAGCGTCAGGAAAAGGCGGAAAGTCTTATAGGGGATTTCCTGACATGAGGAAAGGAAATTCTACCAGGTATCGGCAATCACGCCGCAGCGTAACGCAAAACGCACTAGATCCGCCGTCGTTTTTAACTCGAGTTTCGTAGAGAGCCGTGCGCGGTACGTTTCAATAGTTTTCACACTGAGATGGAGTTCCTCGGCAATTGCGCGGCTGGCTTTCCCCTCGGCAAGATGCTTGAGCACTTGCAGCTCTCGATCTGACAGGGTCTGCAAGGGAGAGGCGTCTCCCTGGATGCGCGCATATCGTTTGGGCAAATTCTGTGAAAGCGTGGGTGGGATATAGCAATCGCCGTTCGCCACTTTCCGAATCGCTTCGATGACTTCCTCGCCAAAGGCATCTTTGCCGACGAAACCGTGGGCTCCAGCTTGGAGGAGACGCGCAGCATATTCTTCGGTGGCGTGCATGGTCAGGATTACAACACGCGTTTTCAGTCCTTCTCCAACGATTTGTTTAGTCGTTTCAATGCCATCCAGGCCGGGCATCGACAAGTCCATAACGACAACGTCTGGTTGTGATTGGCGGATCAAGCGCAACGCTTCTTGTCCATTGCTCGCTTCCCCAATGATCGCAATATCTCTGCAATCTTCAAGTAACCGCCGCAGACCTTGTCGCACGATGGCGTGATCATCGGCTAACAACACGGTAATCACCGAGTCTGTTCTCCTTTCGCCGTTGCCGGCGCGCGCAGTTGCACTACTGTGCCTTGTCCTGGCGTTGTGTGAATGTTGAGTTCTCCTCCGAGGAGTCGTGTTCTCGCAAGCATTTCCTCCAACCCTACCGTTTGCGCGCTGAGCTGTGCAGTCAGATCAAACCCTTTCCCGTCATCTTGGACAGAGATGAGGAGTTCATGTCCGACATGGTCGAGCGTGATGGTCACTGTCGTTGCTTGCGCATGGCGGATGGCGTTGTTCAGCGCCTCTCGCGCCACGTGGTACATTTGTGCAGCTGCCTCCGGGGCAAGCGCTTCTTCCTTCAAGAGTTGACTGGAGAGCTGTATGGGAACCTGAGCTTGCTCTTCGAGAGTC
>JBFWZL010000595.1:0-3757 GCA_050185455.1 Binatia bacterium
GTAAACACACCTTCTCTCGTCGCGGATTCGACACTTCGATGCCCACGACGGCTTGTCCACGAATCGGAGCCAAAATACGCACGGAGATGGCGCGCAACGCCATCTGCAAATCATCGACCAGTGAGGTCACACGACTGACTTTCACGCCCGGCGCAGGCTCAAATTCATACGTGGTAATAACCGGGCCGGGACGTACAGCGACGACCTTCCCCTCGACGCCAAAATCCGCCAGTTTGCTTTCCAGGATGCGAGAACTAGCGTGCAACGCTTCCTCATCAACTTTCACGGCAAGCCGCACGGGAGGATCGAGAAGCGATACCGAGGGCATCACATAGGGTTTTCCGCCGCTGATCGATTCCACCGGTGGTTTATGAGCAACGGTCTTTTGTTGACTGCTCTTTGCAGATGTTGGAGGCAGGGACGGGCGACTGATGATGATAGGGGGTAACGACGCTTCTTCATCCTCCTCTTCTTCCGGAAATGGTGACGGCGTTAGAACTTTCTTCACAACGCTATCTTTTTTCTGAGGGCGCGGTTTTACTAGCGTCGGTTCACCCTCAACCTCGATGGTCCGCCTCCACGAGAACTGTGGCAAAAAGCCGGGCAGACCTTGTAATTTTTCCCAGGCTCGAGAAAACAGCTCGATAATATAGTTGGAGCAAATCTCGGTCGCCCACCGCAGGGAAAGACGCGTCATAATCATAAACGACACTAAAATCACGGGAGTAAGCGCCACGTATGCTCCAGGACGGTTCAACCCTGCTCGTAGGTTAGCCGCAAGGAATCCTCCGACCCAACCGCCAGCTTCAGCAACACTGCTATGGCCGTCATTACCCAGCGCAAGGAGCGCCGCGGAAGAGAGAGTAAAAAAGCAAAAAGCAGCGGATTGCGCGAACGGCGCCGGGAATGGCAAGAGGCGTAACAGGATAGCCGCCGTATAGAACAACGCCCCCGGCAATACATAGCACATGCGACCAAACATCGGGCGGAGGATGTCCGCCAGCACATAGCCAATCAACCCCATTTGATTGGCTTGATCGTCGTTCGCTCTATACGAAGAAAATGCTAAAATGAAAAAGATAGCCAGAGCCACGCAGGCAATAGCAATAACTTCATCACCAAATGCGCGCTCCTGTACCTGTGGTTGTGGCTTGCGCCCCACCGCCATGTCCACCCCTCCTCATCACATCTCCATCACAAACGGGAGGACTACAGGCCGCCGTCCAAAGGTGCGACGAAAATATCGTCGCAACGACAGCCGCACCTGCTCCTTCACTACGCCAGTATCAGTACGCGACTCCAGAGGCAATTCATTGAGCGCCGCGCACACCGCTTCTTTCGCCGCGACAAAGTCCGCATCACCATTCGACGGCAAAAATCCCCGCGACAACAAATCCGGCCCATTCAACAATTCGCCAGTGTGTTGGGCAAGGCCCAAGACCGCTACGACCAACCCATCCTCAGCCATATGTCGGCGATCACGCAACACTTCATGCTCGATGCCCTCCAAGCCATCGACGAAGACTCGTCCGGCGCGCACCGGCTCGACAACGTGCGCTTCGTCGGCGCTGATTTCCACCACATGTCCGTTCTCCAGCAAGAAGACGCCTGTCGGATCGACGCCAACGCCACGCGCCAAATCGCAATGTCGCACCAAGTGGCGATACTCTCCATGAATAGGAATAAAATAGCGCGGGCGTACCAGGTTGAGCATCAGTTGTAATTCTTCTTGGCTCGCGTGTCCTGACACATGCACGCAGGCGACAGCTTCATAGTAAACTTCCGCTCCACGCCGATACAAATGGTCGATCAAGCGCCCAATTGCGCGTTCGTTGCCGGGAATCACCCGAGACGACAAAATGACAACGTCTCCATCGCCAAGCTTAATTTGGGGATGAGCGCCAAACGCGATACGCGAAAGCGCGGACAACGGCTCCCCTTGAGAACCAGTGGTCAGCAACGTCACGGTGCGTGGATCGTGATCCGCGACTTTGGTCGGATCAATCATAGCGCCGGAAGGAATCCGCAAATGACCTGTATCGCGCGCGGTCTCGATGTTCTCGACCAAGCTTCGGCCAATCACACCAACCGTTCGCCCTTGCGAGAGCGACAATTCAATCACTTGACGAACACGATGGATATGGGAAGCAAAAGTCGCCACGAGCACTTTACCGCTCGCATGCGCCATGAGATCTTCCAGCGGACGAGTGAGCGTACGTTCAGAGGGAGTTACCCCTGCTCTTTCCACATTCGTTGAGTCAGACATGAGGAGTAGTACCCCACGTTCTCCCCATTCCGCGAAACGAGTAAGATCCGACCGCCGCCCATCGATTGGCGTCTGGTCAAGTTTGAAATCCCCCGTGTGAATGATTGTCCCAAGCGGCGTAGTAATCGCAAACGCCATCGCATCGACGATACTGTGGGTGACATGCATACCCTCAATAGAGAACGGTCCGATCTTCCAAGTTTCCCGCGGGCGGATCTCGATCAAATCCGTTTCACTCAACAAGTCATGTTCATCGAGTTTGTCGCGCAATAGTCCAAGAGTAAACGGCGTGCCATACACAGGCACCTTGAATTCACGGAGGAGATGCGGCAGCGCTCCAATATGGTCTTCGTGACCATGTGTAAAAATCACGTCCTTGAGATGCTTCTTGTCACGTAGATAGCTAAAGTCAGGAATAACGATGTCGATTCCTAACATCCCTTGTTCAGGAAACATCAACCCGCAGTCGATGGCGACCGCCACCGCCTCGCTATCGTCGTTAGGTTGGTATTCGATCAACATCAGGTTGAGACCTATTTCTCCCAACCCGCCCAGAGGAATAATACGAAGAATACCATCATTGCTCATGAAGAAGGGCGCTCCGAGGTTGCTGCAGTTGAAGGTTGAACCGCTACAGGAGTCAGAACGGCAGACGAAGCTGGCGACTCATCCTGAAGTTGAGCGGCAATTGCTTCGCGCACACGCGTCAAAAGATCCTCTCTTGCCGCTTTTTTACTAAGATGAGGAGCTAATTGGACCGGATCACTGAAAACCACCTCCACTATGCCTGAACGAATATCCAAGCCTCCAGGAGGCCAAATTGTACGACTCCCTTTAACAGTAACAGGAGCAACAGACACCCCCGCCTCAACCGCTACAGCGAACCCGCCCGGTTTAAACACCTGCAAACGCCCATCCCGTGTGCGCGTTCCTTCCGGAAAAAAGATGACCGAGATACCAGCATTCAATAGCGTTTTCACTTGACGAATCACCGCGACAGCTTGCGTGGGGCTTTCACGATCGACCAATACCTGTTGGGTACGTTGCATGCATAGCCCAATAATGGGGACTTTGCGCACTGCACGCTTAGACACCCAACGGACCTGAAGCGTATCAAAGGCAGCCATTAGGATTGGGATATCGAAATTGCTTTGATGGTTCGCCATAAAGATGTACGACGTTGAAGCGTCCAACCGCTCACGTCCGCGCACCCGCACAGCAATCCCGCAAACCCAGAGCACCCCACGCGCCCAGAAACGGATTAGAAGGGCGGCGCGTTCAGCATGCAGATCAAAAAAGGACAGGAGGATCACAGGGCCGCCCCAAAAGATGGTCAGCAGGGCGACCAGAAGCAAGCGAAAAAGAACAATAATAAACGACAGTCGCAGCAAATGGTTATCCTAGGTGGACGAAATAGTCTAGACATTATAGTTTTTCTTTCCGCGTTTCGTCAACGTGGTTGATGTTTCTGAACTTCTTCATACAATCAGG
>JBFWZL010000596.1:0-3754 GCA_050185455.1 Binatia bacterium
ATCTTTGTGGCTGCGGTGACGAATTTCTTACTAGAATAGAGCCGCGGCTAAATTGTCAAATAACAGTAGGGGCGCGCTGCGCTCCTAACTAAACATAAAGGAGGACCCTGTAATGATTAAACTTAAATCGATCCGTCATACTGGTGTTCCGGTGATGGACGTGGACAAGGCTCGTGAATTTTATGGAAGCGTGCTTGGCTTTCAAGAGATACCACGGCCCGAAATCCGCGGCATTCCTGGGATCTGGTATGAATGCAACGGGACGCAAGTTCACATCATTGGTCAGCGTAATGAGATGGCGGCTAAAGGGCTGCCCGGTGTGGGTACTCATCTCGCCATACAAGTGGAAGATATCGAAGAGGCGAAGAAGGAACTAACGGCAAAGGGAATTCAATTCAATGAATTTACTCCCCCACCACAATTTGGCGGTGGGCTGGTGCTCTTTGTGAAAGACCCCGATGGGAATGTCGTTGAGTTGCGCACCGAGCCATAAGGGACAGTCGAGGCGGTTCATACCCGCCTCAATATTCTAGGGACAAGTTTTCAGAAGACGCACAGACAAGGGGCTTACGCCCCTTGTTTCGTAAAGGAGAGCCTCCATGCGCATTGAAATTCATCCCAAACCCGACGGCATGCAACACATTAACTTGATGTTTTGTAACGAAGATCCAGGTCCGGAGGACCTATGGGTCAGCGCGATGCTGAACGATTTTCCCACTCCTCCCAAACGCGAGCTGCAATGGGAGCGAGACGGACGCCAATATAAAGTACTCCAGTATGGTCAATGTGTGATCGGCAACGCGCTGTTCTACATTGAGAAACATAAAGGCATCGTTGATAGAATTCTCAAGTTGTGTCGTGAGGAGTTCGATCATTCCGTTTTGAAGAGAGAAGAGATCTTCGAGTTGATCTCCGAAACGGCGCTGGAATTTAATCAAGAAGCGAAATACACCGTCGATGGCAGCGGAGAACTGACAATCGCCATTGATGAGGCGAAGTTGCGAGAACGGATGATCGAGAGGTTGGGAGCGGAAAACGGCGGACAAGAGGCGTAAGGCGGAAGATGAAAGACGAGCGGAGAAAAGGGGAAACTCCGAGTTGTTTTCAGAAGGATTTGAATGGTTGCAGGGGAAAGGGTAACCCGAATGACCGAGCGTCCGCAGTACGCCGACCCGCCTGCTGACGGAGATATCCTGTGGGCTAATAGCGAGATAGATGGCCAAGTAGGCGACCGCAGGCTCAGCAGTTCGGCTTCATGCAACTTTGCTGTCCGACCCACTTTCTGACATCAAGCCAGACCACTCGATTGGATAAGCGATGAGCCGCCTAGAAGAGATTCTCCAATAAATTGAAGCCCTCGAAAAGGCTGGGTGGGAACTCATTCCTACCGATAAGCGAAAACTGGGACCGCCTACACTCCAGTTCGCCTACGAGTCGTGGTACACAAAGGCCTCACTGCAATCTCTCAAATCGTTCCTGAATGCGCCACTGATTTTGGAGAGGCTTCCAAGCGTGACAAGCGAAAGGACATTAGTGCGGAGACCTACACGATCAGCGGTTATCTCCACGGCATCTCGGTAAGTCAGGGGGGAGACCACTCTTTGACACCAAGGGAGTCTATATGTCTCTCGTGTCACGACAGATTTCTATCCTCCGTGCTGCCCGTGAAGTTGCGCCCTCAGTTCTCCGCGATATTCGGACTGTGCTGCGGGGCGAGATCCTCGATCAAGATCTCAACGGAGTCCGCGAATTGTTCAAGGCAGGCCATCTTAAGGGTGGCGGGTGTCGTGTGTGGCGTTGTCCTTGAGACCCATCTCAAGTCGGTGATGACGAGGCGTGGAACAAAGACGCGGAAGGCGCAGCCCACTTTGTCCAACCTGAACGATGCCTCCTTGACACTCCTGTGTTCCTCTCATTCGACCGCCGCCCGCAAGCGGTTCCGCACACGGGATCTGTACTTGTGTAGTTCCCTCTTTTCAGACAAGCTCTGGAAACTGAAAACTAATGGCGTGTGGTTCGCTGGAGAGGGACAATGTCTGGAGTTCAAGGGAAAGTTGCGTTTATTACCGGCGCTGGGTCGGGCATCGGCCGCGCGACCGCGAAAGTGCTCGCGCACGGTGGAGCCGACATAGCAATTTGCGACATCAATCTGGCTGGAGCTGAAGTAACGGCGCAAGAGATTGTTTCCGCAGGGCGGCGAGCGCTCGCCTTGCAAGTAGATGTGACAAATCTTGCGGAAGTGGAGGCGGCCGCCAATAAGACGCAAAACGAACTGGGGAAGCTTGACATATTATTGAGCAATGCCGGCATCGCCGAACAAGTTGCGTTTCCCGAGATGACGGAAGCGCAATGGGATCGGATGTTTAATGTACACCTAAACGGAACCTACAATTGTTTCCGCGCCGTGCTGCCTGGGATGCGCGAACGTGGGTGGGGAAGATTGATCAGCACGTCGTCAATGGGAGCTTTCACCGGAGGCGTTCGGCTCTCGCATTACTGCGCGGCAAAAGCGGGGATTGCCGGCCTCACGATTGCCATGGCTAGTGAGCTGGCGCGAACGGGAATTACCGTGAATGCGGTTGCTCCAGGCGTGATTGATACCCCAATGGTGCACGAGAGTCCGACCCGTTGGGTCGAGCGCATGACGAAGACTATTCCTCTACGCCGCTTGGGACAGCCTGAGGATATTGCTTATGCCGTGGCGTACATTGCCTCTGAAGAAGCGGGCTTTTTGACGGGACAGATTCTCAGCCCTAACGGCGGTTCTTACATGAAGTGGTGCTGATATGCGGTTAAAAGGAAAAGTGGCAATCATTACTGGCTCTGGGTCCGGATTAGGGAAAGCTACCGCGCTACTGTTCGCGCGTGAAGGCGCAAAGGTAGTAGTGACGGACATTAGCCAACGCCGCGCTGAAGCGGTGGCGTACGAAATCAACGGAGACTCGCGAAAAAAGAAAGCTTTTGCCGTCCACGCTGACGTAGCGAAAAAGGATGACGTTGACGCCCTGGTGGTTGCCGCGCGGAAGCGATTCGGGCCGATTAACATCCTTATCAACAATGCCGGCATTGGGCAGATTAAAGACTTTCTGGATATCTCTCCGGAAGAATGGCAACGCATGCTTGACATCCACATGAAAGGAACCTTTTTGTGTTCTCAGGCGGTCATTTCTGACATGATTGCCGCGAATTGGGGGAGAATTGTTAACACTGCCTCCGTTGCCGGCATGGAAGGCGGTCCACAGAACGCGCATTATGCCGCCGCTAAAGCCGCGATTATCGGCTTTACACGCTCTTTAGCGCTAGAATTTGCCCGTTCCAGCATCACGGTGAATGCCGTTGCTCCGGGACTGATCGACAACATCATGCAGGCTGTGCAGGGAACGGCTGAAGAGTCAACTGTCGCGGGAAACATTTCCAGCGGTAAAGCAGAACAAGTGATGAATTTCTTCCTGCGTCGCATTCCCATGCGTAAGTTGGGAACGCCTGAGGATATTGCCTACGCGCATCTCTATCTTGCTTCTGATGAAGCGAACTATGTCACTGGTCAGGTGCTAAGTCCAAACGGAGGGTATGTTTTGTAAACCGCTTCGGGTTTGGGCCTAGACAGAAGGCGGTGCTTGACCGTCGAAAATTTGCCGTCTACTGTTGCTGGAATCCTTCAAGGAGGCTGCAATTGGTTGAACTTACTGCACAATAACGCTACTACACTGAAGAGCACGAGATCTTCCGCGAACAAGAGCGGAACTTTGTCAAA
>JBFWZL010000597.1:0-3748 GCA_050185455.1 Binatia bacterium
TCAAATTGAGTCCGATTCGACCAACCTAACGCGCGCCTTTGAACTGATCGCCACCGGTGTGAAGGCGACCGGCGAGCGCCTCGTGGAGGAGGCAAGAGCCCGCGCCGCAAAATCAAGAGGAGGTCCACGCTGAGTGTCGCAACCGAGATCCGCCCCCAGGTGGGCCTGGGCGGGACGATCAACATGACGCGCACGGCCGAGCGGGTAGACGGCAGGTTTCGGGTGAACGGACGCGCTGGGTTTGGGACGATGAGCGCGTGTGCCGACTACGTCTTGCAAACCGCCTACTACGACGATCCCGAGAACGGTCCCCGCTGTCTCGCCTTGGTCGTCTCGAAAGAACCGGACCCTTCCTCGCACCCACTGCGGGGTTGACCTATCGTCGTAGAGCGAACAGAAACCCGAACGATTGGAGGAATCTATGGCAACGAAGCAGGAGCTGTTGGAGCGCGTGGAGGGGCTGCTTCCCGGGATTGCCGCTCGCGCCGAGGAGAGCGAGCAGCAGCGCAGCCCCCACGACAAGACGATCCAGGAGCTGATCGACGCCGAGGTGATCCAGGCCCTGGTGCCCAAGCGCTTTGGCGGTCACGAACTCGACCTCGACACCCTGACCGAGGTGGCGCGCAAGGTGAGCAGCGCCTGCATGTCCACGGGCTGGGTGACCGCGTTCTACATCGGCCACAACTGGATGGCGATGAGGTTTCCCGAGCAGGCTCATAAAGAGCTCTTTGCGCAGCGACCCTTTGGGCTGATGCCCGTCCAGACCTCGCCCACAATGGAATTCAAGGCCGTGCCGGGGGGCTATGAGGTCAGCGGCCGGGCGAATTGGGGCTCGGGGGTGATGCACGCCGATTGGGTCATGGTGGCCGGGGGCATCGGGCGCGAAGACGCGCGCATCTTTTTGCTGCCGATCGCAGACGATGAGGTCGAAGATGTGTGGTTTATGGCGGGGATGGCAGCCACCGGGAGCAACGACATCCTGGTCGACGGTGCCTTTGTCCCTGAGCACCGCAGCGTCTCCGCGATCGAATTCTTTGCCGGAACTGATTCGATCCACGAAAACCCGCTTTACGCGGTTCCCCTGATGCCTTTCATCTACTGCGAGGCGTTGGGCGTGTATTGCGGCGGCCTTGAGGGAGCCACCACGGCGTATGAAGCGCTGGTTTCGGAAAAGGTGACGCTCTGGACCGGCGAGAAGCTCGCCAACCGGCAGGTCACCCACGTCGATCTGGGCGACGCCCGTGCGCGCTCGCGAGCGGCGAACATCCTTCTCGAGCGCCTGGTGGCCGACACGATCGAGCTCAAGCAGTGCCGTGCGTTTGACCTCGACGCCCGCATCGATCTGAAGCTCCGCGCAGGTTACATCGCCGACACGTGCCGCGAGGCGATGAACGCCATGATGTCTCGGGTGGGCTCGCGGGCCTTCCGCAGCGACGGGTCGCTGCAGCGCTACTTCCGCGATCTCAACTCGCTCGCCTCCCACGTCTTTGTCGACTGGGAGGTGGGCCGCGAACAATACGGTCGCCACTGCCTCGGGCTCCCACCCAACAACCCTTTGGTGTGACGGCCCGAGGCAACTCCCGGGATTGACGTCACATGAGAGAGACAAGTGGCTTTGCGGCAAGATAAAGGGTTCAGGGCGTACTGACACACAGAAGATTGCTTTGTGCTTTCCGCCCCCCTTTGCATTCGAGGAGGACATCGCCAATGAGAGCAACGCACCAAACTAGTGAACCCGACCTGACCCCAGCGGCAATGATCGCGCGGGCGGAAGCCCTGCGCCCCTTGCTGCTTGAGCAGTAAGACGAGGCTGAGGTTCGGGGCTACTACAGTGAGCAGATCCATCAGGAATTCGTGCAGGCTGGCTTCTCGCGCATCCTTCAGCCCCGTCGGTTTGGCGGCTACGAGTTCGATGTCCCCACCTTTTTCAAGGTCATGGTGGAAATCTCGCGGGGCGACCCAGGAACCGGCTGGTGCTTGTGTCTCGGCTCGGGCCACGCCCTTCCGCTGGCGTCCCATTTTTCTGAACAGGCACAGGAAGAAATCTTTGGGCCGGACGGTGACTTTCGGGCGCCCCACCGCGCGACACCCAATGGTACGGCGACTCCGGTCTCTGGTGGCTACCGGGTCAACGGGACATGGGATTACTGCTCGGGTATCCCCTATGCTACGCACTTTATGGGCACGGCGCTGGTTACTCCGGAAGGGCAAGAGCCGCCAGGGGAGGTGATCGTGGTCGTGGCGCCGCAGGGCAGCTATACCATGCTGGACGACTGGGGCGACGGGACGACCTTAGGCTTGCAAGCCAGTGGGTCCCACTCTGTCGTACTGAAGGACGTGTTTGTACCCTCCCATCACGCCGTGCCGTTCAACTGGCTCAGCATGGAGTCTCTGACCGACACCCCCGGTTCTCGGCTCCACGGCAATCCCATGTATCTCGGCCGGGTGGGGGGCTTCTACCAAGGCGAGCTGGTCTCGGTGCAAGTCGGAGCGGCCAAGGCTGCCCTCGACGAGTACGAGCGCATCATGAAAACCAAGAAGACCTTGCTGCCGCCTCGGGTGCAGCGCCTTGAGCACCTCGACTCGCAGCGGTCCTACGGGATGGCCATGGGGATGATCGACGCGGCTGAAGCCATCCTCATGCAGGTCGGCGAGAAGTATATGACGTACTGCTGGAAGGCGGTGGAAGAGGGCATCCCCTTCACGCTGGCGGACGATATGCGGCTCTGGGCGACCCTGCTACAGGCTGGTCGCCTGTCGTGGGAAGCCACCGAGTTACTGTTCCGCACGGCCAGCTCTGGGGCAGCAAAGAAAGGGCAGCGCATGCAGCGCTACTTCCGAGACCTGGCCATGTATCGCGGCCATGTCTCGGCGCAAATCGAGGAATTGGCCCCTATGTTCGCCAAGGCGCAGTTCGGGCTGTCGAAGGGGCTGTTTGGTGACTAACCAGTTTTTCGCTTCCTCACACCTCGACTTGGAAGCCCGCGACGCGATGCCCAAGTGATACAGCCTGGGGCGCTGCGCCACACAGAAAGAAAGGAGGCTCTCACGGGATGGAGTCCTTTTTTCGCGGTATCATCCGCTTCCGGTTATTAGTGATTGCGCTGATCCTGATCTGTACCGGACTCGCCTAACGCGTTGAGTTACAGCGGCTTTCCTTCCTCACGACATTCTGCTTTAGACTGGCCACATGACAGCGCAGGCACCCGCCGCTTCCTCTCGCATCTATCAAATCAAAGTGTCTTTGGTTGGGATCAGTCCGCTGATCTGGCGGCGGCTGTTAGTTCCGGACACCACCAGCATTGCCGAGCTCCATTACATTCTGCAGATCGCTATGGGCTGGGAAGATTATCACCTCCATCGGTTTCAGATCTACGCCAAAGATTATGGCATCAGTCAGATGGGCGGGATGGGCTTTTCCGATAATCCGTGGACCGTTCGCCTGGTGGACTTTGGCTTCCGCGTGCACGATCGCTTTACATACGAATACGACTTCGGTGATAACTGGGAGCACGACCTGCGGATTGAAGCCATCTTGGACCCCGCTCCGAAGAAGACGTATCCCATTTGCAGCGATGGCAAGCGCGCCTGTCCGCCAGAAGACTGTGGCGGTGCGTGGCAGTATATAGGGATCCTAATTGATTTGTGGACTATAATCGCTCGGTGGAGGCGACGAGCGATATGGATGAGCTTGATGAGATCATAAATGAGGCACGAGATGCTCGGGAAGTGAAGCGTGCAGTGAGTG
>JBFWZL010000598.1:0-3723 GCA_050185455.1 Binatia bacterium
GTGATGGCAAAAAGAAGGCCAATTAGTAAAAACGCACAATAATAGAGGAGGGCGCGTCTACTGATGAGGATGACGCCCAGACAGAAAAGAATGATGAAGAATCCTATGACGTAATCTACACTGAAATGATTCCACGTAAGCAACAGTAAGAGATGTGAAGTCAGAGTATAGTACAGTCCAATCAAGAGCGTATTAATATGCGTCCGAGCCCACGAGCTACAGTGCGAAAATATGTATACGAGCAGGGTCAGGGCGGCAAAGCCGAACCGCAGCTCTAGCGGATCAACTGCCTGCGGATGGGTGTGGAGATGGGCGAAACCAAAGAGTGGGTAGACTACGATTCCTATGAGCAGCATGCTGCGGGATGCTCGCAAAAGTTGCGGCTGCTCGATGTTTCCGCTCACCGCCACCGAGAAGTCATGGAGAAATTTCCGTACGCTTTTCATAGCAAGGCGGATTCCTGTTTTTGAGACATATATGGCTGTTCCAACGTTGGTAAAGTGAAAAAGAAGGTGCTGCCTTTTCCTGCTTCACTTTCTACCCATACGCGTCCGTCATGTGCTTCGATGATCTTTTTAATCAGGGCGAGGCCCAATCCTGTCCCGCCGATGCTGCGCGTTTCTTGATTGTCTACACGAAAGAACTTGCTGAAGAGCTGAGAGAGCGCCTCAGGGGGAATGCCGACGCCTTGGTCTGCGACTGAGACTGTGACCGACGCTCCCTGTTGTTTTGCCGCTATGGTAATGGCTCCGCCGTGTGGGGAAAATTTGATCGCGTTCGAAAGGAGATTGGTAAAGACTTGCCGGAGCCGACTGTGGTCCGCGTGAATAGGCGGGAGCGAAACCGGTATGTCCACTAAGAACTTGTGCTTTTGGTCGCTTAGGGAGAAGAGTGCGACTGTCTCCTGGACTGCGCTCGTGAGAGCCACTGGCTCGAACCGGTAATTCTGACGGCCCGATTCCATCCGTTGAATATCAAGAAAGTCATTGAGGAGATTTGTCAGCCGGACGGACTCGTTGTGAATGATCGCAAGAAATTCCCGTTGTTTGTGTGCCGGATAATTGCGTCGTAACATCAGCTCTGTGAATCCGCGCAGACTGGTCAACGGTGTGCGAAGTTCATGGCTGACGGTAGACACTAATTCATCTTTGAGTCGTTCGGCCTGTTTGCGTTCGGTAATGTCTTGCGCCAGGGAGAGAACTGAGAGGACCGAGCCGGATTCATCGCGGAGGACGGAATTATACCATTCGACGTCAATGATTGTTCTGTCTTTTTTGTAATTGCGATTGCGCGTGACACTGCGCGAATTGGGTCCCTTTTGCAGCTGATCAAATACAGCCTCCACCGTCTGCACCTCTTCGTCCGCGATGAAGCACCAGTCATGGGGATGTTTGCCAATCACCTCCTCCGCTCGCCAGCCGAACATGGACTCGGCTTGCATCGACCACCGCTGCGCGCGAAACTGCTTGTCCCATTCCACTACTGCTAACGGAGAGTTGTCGATGAGAGTCCAGAGACGTGCATGAGTGATCCGGAGTTCATCTTCGGTGCGCTGGCGTTCCTGCACCTCTTGCTGAAGGAGTTCAGTTGCGCCTTGCAACTCTAAGGTGCGTTCCTTTACTCGCAATTCGAGTTCCACCTGAGCGCTACGCAGAGATTCTTTGCTTTGATATAGTTCCTGAAATGCTTTATTGGCGCGGAGGATGTACCGTAACCGATGCGTCAAAATGATCTGATTGATCGGCTTCGTCATGAAATCCGTCGCCCCTACCTCATAAGCGCGATTGATGGAATGAATATCCTCAAGACTGGTGAGGAGGATGATCGGCGTCCGCTCTCCGCCCGGCAGCTTACGTAACGCCAGGCAGGTCTCAAAGCCATCCATGTCGGGCATCATGACATCCAAGAGAATGAGAGCCGGATGCAAGGTTGAGAACTGCTCTAGGGAGGCTGCGCCGCTTCCGACGCTGGCAACCGTGAATCCCGCGTATTCAAGCGATTTCTGAAGCTGCAGCCGTACTGTTGGGCTGTCATCGACAACCAAAATCGTGGAATGACTGTTTTCCTCAACTTTGTTTATCATACGTACATCTCGTCTGTCTCAGATTTGGAGTCTGTTCGCCTCTCGTGCACTGATGCTTGTGCTCGTGGCAGAGGTTGCGATTCCGTCGATGTATCCGCAAGCGGAAGGGTGAAGAAAAATGTACTCCCAACGCCGACCGTGCTTTCTACCCAGATACGACCGCCGTGCGCCTTCACGATTTCCTTGACGAGGGCGAGGCCTAACCCCGTGCCGCCGATGCTCCGTGTGTCTTGGTTGTCCACACGAAAGAACCGGAGAAAGAGGTTAGGGAGGGCTTCCGGTGGAATACCGACCCCTTGGTCTGTAATCCACACTTTCACTACGTCTCCTTCAAGGCGAGCGCCCACCGTAATTTGGCCTCCTTGTGGAGAGAACTTCAAGGCGTTTGACAGCAAGTTCGTTATGACTTGCTGCAGTCTTGCGGTATCGACGTACACGAGAGGCAGCGAGGAAGAAACATTGAGGCGAAGGTTATGCTTGCCAAGTCCCTGGTTAAAGACCGAAATGGTTTCGTTCAGGAGCGGCGCCAGGTCTCTCGCTTCAAAGTCATATTGCTGCCGACCGGATTCGATCCGTTGGAGATCGAGAAAGTCATTGATCAGTTCCGTCAGTCGTAAGGATTCTCTATGGATAATGCTGAGAAATTCCCTTTGTTTTTCCAAGGAAAAATCGCGTTTGAGCATGAGTTCCGCGAATCCGCGTAAACTGGTGAGCGGAGTGCGCAGCTCGTGACTGACGGTCGAGACCAGCTCGTCCTTGAGTCGGTCCATTTCTTTCCGTTCACTGATGTCGGAAAGGACGCCGATATAGTGGGTTACCTGAGCTTGTGCATTGCGCACCGGAGTAATGGAAAAACGATTCCAAAACGGGGCGCCGTCCTTCCGGTAATTCAGCAGTTCCACGACGCACTCTTGCTCCTCTCGCATTGCCGCGCGGAGTTTTTCAAGCGCCGTCGGGTCCGTTCCAGGGCCCTGGAGAAAGCGGCAATTGCGGCCCAACACTTCCACGGCGCTATATCCAGTAATGCGCTCAAACCCGGCGTTCACGTAGATCACCGGGTTGTCTGGTTTGTGAGGGTCCGTAATACAGAGTCCTTCCGAGGTGGAAGCGATCGCTCGATCTCGTAGCGCAAGGTCTTCTTCCGCCTTGCAACGGTCAGTGATATCACGAGACACAACAACCGCGTGAAACTTTCCTTGCGGGGTCGCGTAGGGCTTTACGGTGCTTTCAAGCCAGCGCCATTGCCCATTTTTATGCAGAGCCCGAAAGGTGATTTTGACCGCTCCCTTGTTGAGCTGAGTGAACACTTCGGGAAGATCGTCCGGGTGGATGAAATCAAACGTACAGCGTCCCAAAATTTCTTCAGGGGTGTAACCGAACGCCTCCGAGTAGTTCGGGCTGAGGTAGATATACCGCGCTTTGTGATCCAGTTCGCAGAGTAGGTCCTGGATGTTCTCTGCAAGCGTGCGATAGCGTTCTTCGGATTGCTGAAGTTCGGAGGTGCGCTCGGTGACTCGAATTTCGAGTTTACTATGCGCAGCGCGTAACGCTTCCTTGCTGTGATAGAGTTCTTGTATGGATTGGCTGGCGCGCAGCATATAACGCAGCCGATGGCTCAGATTCAGCCAATTGATCGGCTT
>JBFWZL010000599.1:0-3694 GCA_050185455.1 Binatia bacterium
AATGCACCCCCAGGCACCGGCGACCAAATTCAACAGAATCAAGCCGCGGCAGCACAATTTCCTCGATTTTCGCGATCCGTTTTTGAAAGTTGGCGTTCCCCTGATAAGTTGGATCTTTGAGCACCGCCATTGAGCGCTCCACCGTGGTGCGAATCGTCGCCAAGGGCGACTCGGAAGCCTTTGTCAGGGCAGGAACGATCATCACGCCAGCCAAGACAAGACTCCAGAACCCAACATATTTCCACTTGTTACTCTTCTCACTGCGCATCGTGAGACTCCTTTCTCTTTACTCTCCACTCCTCAGTCTCCTCGACTGAGTGGGAGTCGTACTTTCTCTTATTATTGTTAATGGGAAAAGGACAGAAGAAACGTCGTCGCTCACCGAATCCCATGTGGAATCACCACGACCGGCACAGCGGTTTTGTTCAATGCATCCGCGCTCATCCACTCGTCAACAACTTTGCCAAGACTAGCCCCCATGACGATGAGTTGTGCATCTTCTTCTTTCGCCGTCTCCAAAATGGTTGCAACTACATCGCCGCGCTTGACTATGGTCTTCACTTGCACCTTACCCTTTTTTCCCATATCGGCGAACACCCCTACGGCCGCTTCTCCCACTGCCTGCGGTTCTCCTGTCCGTAATACATGTAACGCTACCAACTCCGCGTTAAGCGTCGCGACAATTCGCAAAATGTATTCGGCGTTGTCTTTAGCGGCTCTAGCGCCAGCCGTCGGCACAAGAATTTTCATGACTCCACCCTCCATCGTTGACAATCGAACTGCTTCCTTCTTAGCAATTCGCGACGGCTCAAACCATCCAACCTTTGTGTCGCTACCGGGACACGGCAGACCGGAGGGGACGTTATTCTGATAACACCCTCTAGTTTGTTAGCTTCTACCTCTCGTCCCTCGCTTTTGGTGGACGCGGCTCTTCCGGCCTTCTACCCATCAGGTAGAAATACGGAGGCCGATTTGCCATGCTGGATTCTGAAGAGACCATCCGTAGGAGACATCCCCGGTAGCGGTGCCGGTATCCAACCCTTGGGCATGGGAAAAACCGCCCGAGAGCTGAATCTTATGGCTCCCAGCTTGTGGTTGCCCGTAGCTTGGCGTTGTAACCAGTAATCCAACGCCCATAAAGATCCTGGTAAACCACATTAGGGAGCGTTTTGAAAAATGAGTTCTATGTCTCCGTTGGCTCTCCATTTTAAAAATGCCGACCGTTGTCCCCACTCCCAGAGCGAAACCTACGCCTCCGCTCTGGCATTCCCACGGAAAGTCTGCTGAAACCCTCCGTGGTGAGCGCGCCCAAAGCATGAAGCAAGAGAGCAACAATCAATCAACCCTGGGGTGGCGGAGTCTTCGCTCGCTTTCTCGCGTCGCCGCGGCCTCATCAATTTCTAGAAGGCTGCGCCACCGCTTTCCACCTCCAGCCTTACTCGCTTTTGCCTTACTTCTCACAATCTGTAGCGGCGCAGCCTTGTTACGCTCATCCTTCACCCAAACTACTCCGACACTGAGCTGGCTCGACGCTATCTTTACCGCCACCTCGGCGGCATGCGTCACTGGCTTAGTCGTCATTGATACCGGTTCCCACTTTACGTTTTTTGGACAGGTGGTCATTTTGCTGCTTATTCAGCTGGGCGGTCTAGGGGTGATGACCATTGGCACCTTGGTGCTGTTCGCCTTGGGACAGCGGCCCACAGCGGTTGTCCGTCATCTCTTGAGCGGCTTGGCAAGTCACCGCCCAACCATTCACGCTCGCGATATTCTCGGTACGATCATCATGACTACGTTCATCGTCGAATTTATAGGAGCTTGTCTCCTCTTTGTTAGTTTTGTCGATACTCACGATGCGGCGCACGCCGCCTGGTTGGCGATATTCCACAGTGTGTCAGCTTTCTGTAACGCCGGTTTCAGCCTCTGGCCGGATTCACTCACCCGTTACGCGGCGGACCCCATCGTAAACGTGACAATCACCAGCTTGACAGTCTTAGGCGGACTTGGCTTTATCGTTCTCGTTGAAGTTCGACTATGGGCAGCCTCTCGTCTACGGAACGGTGGAGCTTACGAACACCTGTCTCTCCATTCACGGGTCATTCTCACGGCGACGCTCGTCGCGTTTCTGGGCGGGACCTTGTTGTTGTTTATACTGGAACTAGGCAATGTCCTGGTGAATCGACCATGGACGGAGCAACTCCTCATCGCCGCTTTTCAATCCGCAAGCGCGCGTACGGCTGGGTTTAATACGATAGATATTGGCGCTCTGACAAATCCTTCGCTTCTCGTGCTTATTGGCTTAATGTTTATCGGAGCAGGTCCGGGCTCTATGGCTGGCGGCATAAAATTGACAAGCGCCGCCGTCGTGCTCGCCCTGGTAGTGCAGCGTATGCGCGGCAATCGCGAGGTCAGTCTATTTCACCGCGCCATCGGCGACCTCACGATCCAACGCGCGGTCGTTCTCGCGGTTTTAGCGTCGCTTCTCGTTGGCGCCACCGTCTGCATTATCGAAGTGGCGCGCTCGAGTGGTCCGCCCACCCTGGTCGGACGGGGAGAATTGCTAGCGGTCGTCTTTGAAACCGTCTCAGCGTTCGGCACGGTGGGACTCTCGATGGGCTTAACCCCCACGCTCGGCGCGTGGTCTAAACTCTCGCTTATCGGGCTCATGTTTATTGGACGGTTAGGTCCCTTACTCCTCATGGATTTCTTTGAACACCTTCCCCCTGCCCCTCCGATACGCTACGCCAAGGAAGAACTGATGGTGGGCTGAAAGGATACCGTATGCGGCAAATCGCGGTAATAGGATTGTCCGCCTTTGGGCTGGCGCTCGTGCGCGCTCTCGCGCAGCAGCGGTGTCGCGTGTTGGCCGTCGATCTTGACGAGTACAAAATTAATAGCATTCGAGAATTGGCCGACGAAGCCGTCATTGCCGATGCGCGCGATTCACGAGCCTTAGAAGCGCTGCGCCTGCAAGATTATGATTCTGTCGTGCTTTCGTTAGGAGAGCCACTCGACGCAAGTCTACTGGCGGCGCTGCATTTACGAGACCTGAAAGTCCAACATATTGTGGCCAAAGCGTCTAGTGAAGATCACCGTCGCCTCTTACAACATCTCGGCGTCCAGGAGGTGATTTTCCCCGAGGCGGACATGGCGCAGCGCACGGCGCGAACGCTATCGAGCCCGGGCTTTCTGGACACCCTACAATTAGGAGAAGATATCGCCGTGGTGGAAATTGCTCCCCCGACCGGCGTCGTAGGCCGGACGCTGGCCGAACTCGATCTTCGCAAACAATATGGCATTGCCGTGGTCGCTTGCCGAGACATGTTGCGAGATGAACTGCATGTGAATCCAGATCCGTATAAACCCATAGCGGATTCGGACGTACTGGTTGTCCTTGGGAAGGATGAAGACATTGACCGCTTCGTGCGACGGACCTGAAGCTTCTCTGAAGTGACAAAGAGCGAGTCAGAAGATCAAGCGCTAAAGTTGACCCAATGAAAATAATTGACCTTTAAGTCATTTATGACTATAATAGTTTTTCCATTCTCAGCTGTCCCAGACGCCTATTCTGGAGTAACAACCTCTCAGGCAACAAGGGTCAGCACGCCTGCCAGAAAGGAGAGATATGAACAGGAGACGCGTGAAGCAAGCAAAGCCAGGGGATACCGTCCAGGTCCATTACGTCGGAAGACTC
>JBFWZL010000600.1:0-3687 GCA_050185455.1 Binatia bacterium
GAACTCATGCATCCAGGTGTCGCGCGGCTGTGCGACGGCTTGGGCAACGACACGGGCAATAGAGCGAGAGTCAAGCATGCCGGATCTCGGATCTCGGTCCTCTCCCAGCGGAATGTCGTCGATGCCTCCGTCGATGATGACATGAAAGACATGAATGCCCTGCGGCCCGAATTCACGTGCGTTGCACTGTGCGAGCGCGCGGAGCGCGAACTTGCCTGTGGCGAAGCCCGAGGATTTCGCATAGCCCTTTACTGAGCTCGTGGCGCCGATGTACACGACTGTTCCTCCGCCATGCGCTAGCATGTCAGGAATCGCTTCTTTGGCGCAGAGAAAGGGGCCAAACGCTTGGCCGTGTAGGTTCTTGAGAAAATCCTGCGCCGTGATGTCAAGAAACGAGCCGCGCTTGGCGCCTCCGCCCGCGTTGCAGATCAACAGATTCACTGACCCTAACTCTTTACGCACCCGGGCGAAGGTTTGTTTGACTTGATCTTGGTCCGTGATGTCAGTCGCCCAAAAAACGCAGCGCTCCGCTGTCGCCCCCAGCCCAGTGCGGATTTGCTCTAGAGAACTGGCGTTACGCGCAAGCGCGACCACGCGATAGCCTTCCCGGGCGAATGTTTCCACAAAACGTGCGCCGATCCCTGGTCCGACGCCAGCAACGACAGCGACTTTATCCTGAGCCATTTGCGTTCCTCCTTTATTGCTTTTTGTAGGGCGGCCACACTGAACTACCCCCACATTTGCGGGACTGTACTGTAAGCGTAAGGGAGATGCTATCACCACGGATGAATGGTGCGCGAAGCGCACCCTACTTTCCCCTTTCTCCCTTTCGGTTCTCTTGGGTCAGGCATTGCTACCTGTGTCATTGGAGCATATTGTTTCAAAGTAGGGGGTTGTTTGTGGTGGAAACAGAACGGCGACAGCGCATTCTTGAGGAAGAGGAAGCGGCGAGTTGGGTGCAAGACGGCATGACCCTCGCCGTAGGCTCGCCCGCGCCGATGGCGCTACTGCGACAGATCATACGGCGTGGCGTGAAAAATCTGACCATTGTTGATAGCGGACTCAGTCTTGATCTTCTCATTGCTGCGGGGTGTGTCCGCAAAACCGTGAGTTACTACGCTGGCGGTGGTTTTGGCGTACCGGTGGCCCCGTCTTTCCGGCGCGCCGCTGAGCGTGGAGAAATCGAAGTCTGGGAATGTGAAGAAGGTATTCTCACCACGGGACTGCAAGCGGCTGCCCAAGCTCTGCCGTTCTTGCCGTGGCGCGGTGGTGTTGGCACTTCGCTTCCCGAAGTAAATCCTGAGCTGAAAGTCTTTCAAGACCCACTCCGAGGAGAAACTCTCCTCGCTGTCCCACCGATTAAACCTAATATAGCACTCCTGCATGCCGCGACCGCGGATGCGTATGGCAACGTGCAACATCTGGGCGGCCCAGGATGGCTTGATCTATTTCTCTATCGCGCGGCGGATCGCACGATTGTCCAAATCGAGCGCATCATCACGAATGAGGAGGTTCGCGCTAATCCCTGGGCGACAACCATCGGCGGCGTTGATGCGGTTGTACGCGCTCCTTACGGCGCTCACCCCTTCTACAGTCGGGGATTTTACGTTCAAGATAACGACCATCTGCGCAAATATCTGGAAGCGGCGACGGCGGCGGCGCAACACAACCGCCCTGAGGCGCTTGCCGAGTATCTCAACCATTATTGTCGAGAGCCGGCCTCGCTCGGCGACTACCTGGAACGTGTGGGAATCAAGCGATTACTTAGTTTATATGAATACTGAAACTTACCGGTGGGCGTGGTCTTTGGTAATGCCAGCCACGCTTGCCGTTGGACTCGTTGTGCTCTTTTTTCCTCTTGATGGCGTCATTAGCAGTAGCCTGAAAGACTTGACATTCGGACCAGACTTTCGGGTCGAACTGCAAACCGTACAACAGTATGGTCAATTGAGCGCCACGCTGATCGGGCTGGCGATTATCTGGCTGATCGATTCGCAACGGCGGCGAAGCCTGCTCGACTGGTTGGCTGCGATTGGGGTTGCGACGCCATCCTGTTTTCTTTTGAAGATCTGTTTTGGGCGGCCTCGTCCAAAGTTCGCTGATCCTACCACCTTTGTGGGGATCTTAGAGGCCTATCCATTTTCCACCAAAACGGGAGAGATTGCCTACCGATATTCATGGGATCTAACCACTCGCCATCCGTGGGATCTGTGGTCTATGCCGTCAAGTCATGCGGCGCTGGCCGCCGTGATGAGTGTTTTCTTGGTCTATCAGTATCCGCGCCTACGTCCCTTTGCCGTGACGATGGTCGTGCTTGTCTGCTGCTGTCGCGTGTTGTTCCGTGATCATTACCCAACCGATGTTGTGGTGGGAGCCGCGGTGGGCTATGTGATCGCGCACTACGCAGTGACTTTTCGTTGGGGACAGAACGCGTTGGATTGGGCGCGGTGGAGATCTGAAAAAGAGAAAACGCCGGAAGTGTCCGTGCCAGTTGCGGACTGAGGATTGTATGCCAGACGAATATACTCCCCAAGAATTGATGGCTGTTGTCCTAGCGCGTGAGTTGCAAGATGGTGATGTGTTACGAGTCGGCGTAGCCATGCCAGTTGTGGAAGCGGCCGTGCGTCTTGCACATCTCAGGCATGGACCGAATATGGAACTCATTTTCCTGGGCGCGCGCATGAATGTTTTTCACTTGCATAGTTTACCGCTGCCGGCTTTTGGGTGGGATCGGCGGGTGGTGCGTTGGGCGGAATCCTATAGCGACACTGGACATCGCTTTGAGCGTGTAAAAGATTGGGGTCGGCATGTGTTCTTTATTGGCGGCGTGCAAATTGATCCCTACGGCAACACGAACCTGATCGGAGTTGGTGACGATTATCGTCGCCTAAAATTTCGCGGTCCAGGTTCCGTCGGCACACCCACGTTGAGCACTCATGTCGGACGATACTACATCGTGCTGAATTCGCATTCGCCGCGCATCTTCGTTGAGCGTTGTGATTTTCTGAGTACATATGGGTGGGGAACCGGTGGAGCGGACGCGCGGACGAAATTAGGACTGCCGGGTGGTGGGCCGAAGTACTGTGTGACACCGCTTTGTGTGATGGATTTTGCGGACGAGACAAAACGAATGCGTGTGCGTTCCGTGCATGCTGGCGTAAGCGACGCCGAAGTGCGTGCGCAAACAGGATTTGCATTAGAAATGCCTGCTCCAGTGCTGACAACTGAACCGCCAACCGAAGAGGAGTTGTGCGTTTTGCGTACGCGTGTGGATCTGACAGGATTCCTTCGTCGTGTAAAATAGCAAGAAAGGAGGACGCGATGGCCAGGCAGAAAGTGCTGGATATGGAGAAAAAGAGAGACCGAGCTCGGCGCTATGCCGGATATCTTTGTACGTTAGCGGGCGATAAGAAAATACATGTCTGGGTGTCTACTGATGAACTTGATCTTGAGTTCCATGGGATCGATCTCAAAGCCGTGTGTAAGCTGGCTGTCGAGCGCGCCTCCGAGAAAGATCTTACCGCTGGAGAAGTGATCGTTCCTCGCGCGTTGCTTGTGGAAGTGGAGGCGCAAGGGCATACCGGCCGTTAGACCGTGAATCGTGTGTCTTTCTCTTGTCAATTGGCTAGATGCAAGAGGGAACAGCAGGGAAGGGGGGAAAGAGCAGCCATTCCTTCCCCCTTACTC
>JBFWZL010000601.1:0-3656 GCA_050185455.1 Binatia bacterium
GTCACAACTCAAAAATTCTTTCGTAAGGGCGGCGCGCGCCGTTGGCAGCTTGCGTAGCGTGCGGGCCGCAGTGTCCCGTCGCGCTACGTCGAGGTCTCCCAGCTGCTGGAGCAGAGTTTTGACTACGGCGGGTGACTCAAACTCGCCGAGTTTTCTCAGGGCAAACTTTTGGATAGGAATATGGGAACTTTCGACCAGGCGTGAGAGCAACGGTGGTGCGTCTTCGGGTAAGGGATGCGCCTCTAATAACTCCAGGGTCAAGCGCACGGTGTCGGAGTAGTCACGCTCTCCCAGAATCGACAGGAGTTTATTGACCTCGGCTTTCTGTAACTTTTGGTCTCGCAAACAATGCAACAGTGCGACGCTGGCGTGAAAACGTAGGCTGGGATGATGATCGGCGTCGACGAACTGGAAGAGCCATTGACGAGATTGCGGACGGCCGAGTTGGCCAAGAAGACGGATCACGGAAATGGCCGCGGAGCGTTGCGTTTGTTCGTCAAGCGATTCAGCAAAGGAGACGCACTCATTATACAGCGCATCTTGTTCCTTCTCCGGAAGTTCCCGCAGGGTAGAGGTCAACAGGTCGCACACCGTGCGGTTACACTCAACATCATTCTGCGCCACGATTTGTAAAAGACCTTTCCAGGCGGCCTGGCCGCGAACGGCGTTGAGCACGCGCGCGGTGTTGAGCTGGCGCGCGCGACTGCCGCCAAGCGCGGCTTGCAACGTGGGACGAACCGCGGCTTGCCCAAAGGAAACGAGCAGGCGCACGGTGCGTTCTTGTAGGTCTTTGTCCGGGTCTTCCAAGAGTGGCGGGAGGAGTAACAAACTCGCTTTGGGACGGGCGTCTTCAAAGTAACGCAGGGCGTAGTCTTTGAGCACCGGATTGGCATGGGACAATGCTTGTCCCGCTACTTCTACAACTCGATCGTCCTGCCGCTGCAAAGCGCCGAGAACAAGCAGCGCGGCGCAACGCCGTTCGACTGTTCCCTCCTGTGCAAGAGTTAACAGCTCATCAAGAACAGTGTCTTTCGCGGCCATCTTGGCTGTTCCTCCAAGCGTTCCACTTTTCACGCAGCACTCAGTGCTCGGTACTCTTATGCTTTTGCGCTCGGCCGGTTCGACACCGTTTCGTACCACCGCGCGAGGTTCTTCTGTTCAGGCGCGATTTTGATTTTTGACACCCGCCCAAAATCCACGGCGCAAAGCGCGGTGATATCCGCGATAGTGTAACGTTCTCCGGCGATGAAAGGACGGTCCGCCAACACCTCGTCCAACCAGGCGAAACTTTTTTCGGCCTGTTGGCGACACACTTCGGCGAACTCAGGGACCTGGGGAATGCGGCCTTTGAAAAATTCGTGCCGATGACGAAACGAGTTGGCCACTGGGATAAACACTTCCATTTCCATGCGTCGTTGCCACATTTCCACCAGAGCTTTATCCTTGGCGTCCACGCCCATCAACGGCGGATTGGGATGCAATTCTTCAAAATATCGGCAAATGGCGACACTTTCGGCAATGCACGTCCCGTCGTCGAGCTCTAACACCGGTACTGTGCCCATCCGGTTTTTCTTGCGAAATTCCGGACCACGGTTGACGGCGTTCCCGATATCCACATCTTCATAGGGGACTTGAACGCCCTTTTCGGCAAGAAAGATACGCACGCGACGCGGATTCGGAGCGGTCTTACTATCATAGATTTTCATACCACCCTCCTCAAAAGTCTATGTCTTTTACTGTACGTGGGACCCTCCCTCCGGGCTAGTCCCTGAACCCCCGTTCAAGTAAAAGATGGGGCGAGAAACATCATGTGTAGGACATGAGGTGGAAAAGACAGAGAAGGGAGACAAAGGCGAAAAACGAGAGGCAAATAAAAAGAAACGAAAATGAAGGGGAATAATACTGCAAGGCAAAAGGAAAGGAGTCATGTAATGATAAAGATTTATGGAGCGAATGTTTCTCCGTATGTGAGAAAAACCAGAGTCTATTTGGCCGAGAAAAACATCCCTTACGAGCTGGAGCCGGTTAATCCGTTTGCTGCCGGCCCGGAATATCGCAAGATTAGTCCTTTGGGAAAGATTCCAGCCATGCAAGATGGTGACGTGACGCTAGCGGACTCTTCCGTGATTTGCGCCTATCTCGAACGGAAGAACCCTCAACCTCCACTCTATCCTACTGACCCGGCTGAGTATGGCCGGGCGCTGTGGTTCGAGGAATATGGTGATGGAGGCATTTCCACGATCACGGGCGTGATCTTTCGTCAGCGGGTAGTCATGCCCTTATTTTTCAAGCAGCAAACAGATGAAGCGGCGGTGCAGACCTGCATCGAGAAAGACGTGCCGCCAATCTTCGATTACCTGGAAAGTCAATTAACGGAGAACGCCACGACGCTGGTTGGCGGTAAGTTTTCGATTGGTGACATCGGCATAGCCACGCAATTCGTAAATCTCCGGCATGCAAAATTTACGATTGATGCCAGCCGGTGGCCCAAGTTAGCGAAGTACATTGAAAACGTGCATGCTCGCCCGTCTTTTAAAGCGGTCATCACCGAAGAAGAAGCAATGTTTAAGCCGAAGGGATAGCGATTCGAGATAGAAATTCGAGACAGAGATTTGAAACAAAGAGAAGGGGGCGGAGTCGTTTTCTATACCTGTCCCCTTCTGTGCCAGTTAACAGGAGGGTATATGAAAGAGTTCGAGACGATTCTCTACGAAAATCCAGCCGAACAGATTGCTCGCATTGTGTTGAACAAGCCGGAGACGCGCAACTCGCAAGACACGAGAATGCTCTACGAGCTGAACGACGCGTTTGATATTGCCGCGCAAGATGACAAAGTAAAAGTAATTATCTTGGCGGCAAACGGTCCGCATTTTTCCTCCGGGCACGATTTACGTGAACAGAACTCTTATCAAAAAATGTCCGAGTTTCGCACCGTAGGCACCTGGTGTGGGTTCACCTGCGCGGGCGCCGAGGCGCAGATGGCGCGTGAGAAAGAAATCTACATCGGCTTCTGTGAACGCTGGCGCAATGTTCCCAAACCGACCATCGCCGCCGTGCAAGGCAAAGTTGTGGCCGGCGGGCTCATGTTGATCTGGCCGTGCGACATTATCGTCGCTAGTGACGACGCGCAGTTTTGTGATCCCGTGGTGAGCTTCGGCATCGGCGGCGTGGAATTCTTCCAACACCCGTGGGAAGTAGGAGCGCGCAAAGCGAAGGAAATGCTTTTTACCTCGGATTGGCTGTCTGTCGAAGAGGCAAAGCAGCTCGGCATGGTGAATCAGATCGTCCCACGTGAGAAGTTGCAAGACGCCGTACTGGAGATGGCGCAGAAGATCGCTAAGAAATCGTTATTTGCGCTCAAGCTGACCAAAGAGGCGGTGAACGTGGCGCAGGACGTGCAAGGTCGCGCCCAAGCCATGCAAACCTCCTTTGCGCTGCATCAGCTCGCCCATACTCATTGGTCGAAGCTCTACGGTATGTTGTTGGACCCCACCGGCCTTCCGCCAGAAACGCAGAAAGCGTTGGGGATGAAGATTGAGAAGAAAGGGTAACGAGGTAAGGCGCTGTACGCACTGTTCGCTGAACCCTTCGCTATGCTTTTACGTTGATGAATCTGGATTAGTATAGCAAAAGAGTTCGGCGACCTACTTCCTGAG
>JBFWZL010000602.1:0-3637 GCA_050185455.1 Binatia bacterium
GGTGCTGGCGGATTTGGCGGGTCTGATTCGGGTTCGGCGTCGAGCGGGTTTGGACAAAGCAGTAGTTCAAGTCGTAGCAGCAGTTCTCGCACCGGGTCGAGCAGCGGTATTGGCGGCGGTCGACGTAGTGGAGGAGGTAATCTTGGCGGCTTAGGTAGCGACAGTGGCGGCGGTGGTAGTGGTGGTACGCAAACCATTCTCATTGCCCCCAAAGAAGGCGAGAAACCTATTTTCAAGGAAGAGGTCCGTATTGTTGCAGATGAGATCACCAATTCCCTGATTATCCTTGCTACCGCGCGCGACTACGAAATGATCAAAGAGGTTCTCAGAAAGCTCGATGTGGTCCCTCGCCAAGTGCTAATTCAGACCATGATTGCGGAGATCGGTTTAAAAGGCGCACTCGAGTTTGGCCTGGAATATGCGCTAGCCAATAACGGTTTGAATAATATTCTGGGCATCTCTGATAGCGGGAATACCAATGGTAACACCAACGGGAATACTTCAACAACATTAAATGGAGTTAACGCGGCTGGACCGTCGATCGATGATAATGCCCTCTTGGGAGCGTCGAAACGTGCGGTCAATATTGGCGGCCAAGGGCTTTTTGGTTTTATTACCGACCGCCGCCAGTTTCTCGTCCTGCTCAAGGCCTTAGAGTCGCGGTCTCAGCTCAAGAGCCTGGCGACGCCGCATGTGATCGCCGCCGATAATCGTGAGGCGCACATCTTGATCGGTGAAGAAGTGCCAATCTTAACGTCAACGTCAACGAGTTTGATCACTAACGACGCACGATCAGTCAATAGTATTCAGTATCGCGACACCGGTAAAATTCTCACGATCATCCCGCAGGTGAATTCCGCTGGATTGGTCAACATGGAAATTCGTCAGGAAGTGAGCGCGGTTGGGGCTCCGTCTTTTGGCGACACGAACTCGCCAAGCTTTACCTCCCGTGAAGCGGAAACTACCGTGGTCGTGCAGAACGGCGAATCTATCCTGATCGGCGGTATTATCGATGATCAAATGACTCGTTCACGCAGCGGCGTACCGTTCCTGATGGACATTCCCGTGCTAGGACGGCTTTTTCGTTCGGATAGTGAAAGGCTTGACCGTACCGAGTTAATCATTCTGATTACTCCCTACGTCATCCGTGATCGCCAAGAGGCGCAAACTATTACGGATGAATTTAAAAGCCGAATGCACGGCCTCCAGGGTATGTTGGACCGGGTGCAAAGCCTGAAGGCCTCGCAGGAACCGGCCACTATTCGCTGAACATCAAACGAGAGAAAAAAGACAGTGCGGTCGCGATGAAAACATTCCTCGTGTGCCTGTTGCTTGGGGCGGCAATTAGCGGTGTCTATTATAACGCCCTATCAGGTGAATTTGTCTTTGACGATTACCTGCTCATCGTTAATAGGTCAATTTTTCCACAGATTGCGGAGAATCCCTGGTTAGCCCTTTCGCCGGCGGTTCTTGGGTATCGTCCTTTCCGCACGTTATCTTATCTTCTAGACTACCGTCTGGGGGGAATGAATCCATGGTTCTTTCATTTAAGTAATATCCTCTACCATTGGCTCACGGCCTGCCTAGTGTTCTTGGTGACCATACGTCTGACACGCGATATTGAGCGGAGCGCGGCAGAAGAAAGTCCTACGGGTAGGGAGGCTCGGTGCTGGCGGATCGCGCTCTTTGTCGCCTTTATATGGGCGATTCATCCCGTGCAGACGGATTCCGTTTCGTATATTTCTGGACGCCGGGATATTATCGGAGGACTCTGCCTCTTCTTGGCTTTCTGGGGATACCTCCGGTTTCGGGCCGCACCACCCGTTGGATCTTGGCGATTCGGCTGGCTCGCGCTCTCCTGTTTGGTGTATGGGCTCGGCATCCTTAGTAAAGAAAGCGTTTTGGTTTTGCCCGCTTTATGTTGGTTCTATGACGCTTTGAGAGAAGGAGTCTGGATGTCGCTTCGTCGCCGTTGGGCTTTGTATTTCATCGTGCTACTCGGCGGTTTCGCCGTGCTCTGGTGGTTCGCTGGAGCGTGGATCGAACAACTGGTGTTCAAATTTGATTGGTATGGCGGCAGCGTGATAGGCAACTTTGCCACCGTCACACGGATTTGGCTTCATTACCTCTCCTTGATGGTCTATCCGATAACGCTGAGCGCGGACTATTCTTACAACGCTTTTCCCGTTTCACAGTCGTTCCTGGAACCTGAAGTTTTCTTGGCATTAGCTATTATTGTCAGTATGGGTGCAGCGGCGTGGGCGCTCTCTCGCTGGCGTTCGCTTATTGGCTACGGGGCTTTCTGGCTGCTTATCGCGATCTTGCCGGTCTCTCATCTCATACCGATCAAAGAAATTATGGCGGAGCATTATTTGTACGTGCCCCTGTTTGGGTTCGCTCTTATCTGTGGAATCCTTTTCGATGCGGCGTGTGGAACTATTGTAGGGGGCGGACTCTGGCGCGGCCGTGCTCTTGTCGTGTACGGCCTTGCGGTTGTGTTGTTAATTCTGGCGGGGGCGCGCGTTGTGATCCGCAATCGCGATTGGGCTGATGAAGAAACGCTGTGGACAGTAACGGCCCAAACGATGCCGCGTTGCGCACGAGCGCATTACAACTTAGCAGGCGTTCATCTACGACAAAAGCGCATTGGTGATGCGCAACGTGAATTCACAACCGTTCTCGCAATTTTGCCCAATCATATGAATGCGCTTGTCGGTCTCGGAGAAATCGCCTTCGAACAAAAACAGTACGGTCAAGCGTTTGGATACGCAAATCAAGCCGTTTTGATCAATCCGCACAACTTCCGCGTCCAATATCTTCTCGGTTGGACTTATCTTGCCTTTAAAAAGCTTGATGAAGCGGAAATATATTTTCGACAGGCTATGAAATTGAGACCTAGGTATCTCCCCATCTATACCGGACTGGAAACTGTTGCAAAAGAGCGAGGAGACGCTGAAATGGCGGCTCGGTGGGCGGAAAAGCGACATAGCCTCTCTCAAAAGAGGTCGCCTGATTCTCCGTCTTGGGATTAGAAGGGGCTAACATAATGAACAATGAACTTCTTCGCGGAACGCACGATACTGTCCGAGATTCCCCTCATCCGCAACTGGTTTGCGTCTGCTACCCTCCTCCCTGAGGAGAGTAAGGGTAGTGAGGAGGGGACTCTGAAAACAAAACCGAGGGAAACCCATCTCATGCTGATAGGATCTCTCCATCCTCTAAGAGGTTTGAGCAACTAATGTGGAAACACTGCCCATGCTAAAGCAAGTCTGGCTCCACCGAATCATGTTGAGCGGCGTCATCCGACGTGATCTACGCACGCGGTATGCCGGTTCCGCGCTTGGCATGATCTGGACGATTCTTCAGCCGCTTCTTCATTTCGCGCTGTATTTTGTTGTATTTTCTTGGATCTTCCAAGTGAAATTCACTGAGAAGGCGAGCGGTGGAGATTTTGCTTTGTACCTACTCGCTGGTTTGTTGCCGTGGTTAGCTTTCCAGGACGGCGTCCTAAGGGCTGCCTCTGTAATAGTCGACTACAGTGGTTTAGTGAAAGGCATGCGTTTTCCTGCGGTTGTCCTGGTGGCGGGGAGCGTATGCGCCAGTTTCGTGAACTGTCTGATTGGATTCATTGCGTTCT
>JBFWZL010000603.1:0-3622 GCA_050185455.1 Binatia bacterium
CCGTATTTCGGCACGTCAATAGTAGTTCCTGCCATCGGCATAGTTCCAGCAATGTTCCCTTCACCTGGGCGTTTTCCGGTTGTCGGTTGCCCTGCAGCTTCCCATTCGTTGTAGGCTTTGTTGCGCAAGACACGGTGCGCGGCATCCTGCCAGCCAATGTCAAAAAGGAGGGTGTACACGGTGTCCTCAGCCGTGCTCTTCACAATGCGTTCTTTATATTCACGAATGACTTGGGTTTCTTCACTCGCGACGAAACGAGTGCCCATTGACACTGCTTGTGCTCCTAAGCTGAGCGCGGCGACCACGCCTCGCCCGTTAGCGATTCCGCCCGCGGCAATCACAGGAAGTGGTTTCACCGCTTCAACGACGGCGGGAACGATGGTTGAGAGCGAGGTCGTACTTTTCACATGCCCACCAGCTTCCACGCCTTGAGCAATAATTGCATCGACGCCAGCAGTGGCGGCGGCCCGTGCTTCTGCAACCGAGCCGACTTGAATAAACACCTTCGTTCCACGACGGTGCGCTTCTTCAACGTAGGGTTTTGGATCACCCCAAAACAGCACGAGAATGGGAACTTTTTCATCAAGGCAGGTTTCGATCTGCCCTTCTTGTAGAAGCGGCAAAATGATGTTGACACCGAATGGTTTATCCGTCAGGGTGCGCAAACGTCGGAGCTGTTCGCGAATATAAAGAGCAGGTAATCCACCGCCGCCAAACACCCCACATCCCCCCGCGTTCGACACCGCCGCTGTCAATTCCGGCCCCGCCATGCCGCCTCCCATGCCGACAGAAAAGATAGGGTGCTCGATGCCAAGCTGACAACAAAGTGCGGTTTTCAGCATAACGCCTCCACTACGAACGTCTGCCTGGGCTTTACCACTAGAACGGACAAGAAATCAACGCCGTGTTAGAAACGGAAGGATGAAGCCTCTCTTGATCATCGACGGGTTCAACGTTTTGCATGCCGGCGTTCTTACTGGACGCGACCGCGCCGGGTGGTGGCAAGAGGCGGCGCAGCAACGGCTCATCGAACGAGTAGAAGAATTTGCCAATCCGGCTGATATGGAACTCTGGGTTGTCTTCGATCGACGTCCGGATAAAGAGGGGCGAGCTACTAACGTGACCAGCACGGATAGTCGTATTCGAGTGAATTATGCTCCCTCAGCCGATGACTGGATTGTTGAACAAGTCGCACTGCTCTCCGGTCACCGCGCCGTTACGGTCGTAACCGCCGATCGTCCGTTACGAGAGCGCGTGCGTCGCGTCGGTGGGGAACTTTGCTCACCTCGCCAATTCTTGGCGGATTGTCTCCGTTCTTAAAAAATCGGAATCTGCTCATCCTCCCTTTTTTGTTTAGACGGAAAAGAAAGAAAGCGGTCAGCCAGAGCACTCCCATTACAACGAAACCGGAGCGTTTTCCCGCTTTTTTCTCTCGATCTATGACGTCCGAGATCACGTCGCAACCTCGACAGCACCGTCAAGTCTTTGACGATCACTGTTGTCGCAATGCCGTTTCAGACGAAACTTTTTTAACGCGTTCTTTCCGGCAATAAAGAACGTTTTGCACGACAACACAAAAACCCGGGGAATTTTTGCAGTTCTCCTATTTTCGTGGTCGCTCGCCTGGCTTCACATCTTACGGCATACGTCTTGCTTTCATAGGCTTTGCTCTTTTGAGATGCAGCGTGGAGATTGGAGAAAAAGACAAAAGAGCATTGAGAAAGGAACCTCACTTATGGCGGCAGTCAGCTTTGTGTCGGAAGAAAAATATAATTCAGAAAGAGTGGTGGTGCTTCGGGAACGACGCATTACTTCTTCTGAGCACTGCCCTACGTGCGACTCGCGACGCAAGACGTGGACGAGCATCTTGGGGTGGGTCTGTACGCTATGCTTTGAGCGCTGTAAGGCCGAGGCTGAGCAACTCATCGAAGTAGGAAGTGGGGCGTCTCGCATACGCCAGGCGTACGAACTCGCTATCCATTCATACAAAGAAATTATCAGCGCGGACACAAGCGCTCTTTTGTGAAGACTTCGCCGGTTTCCCTGCGAAGAGGTTTTTACTTTATTGCATATGCGTTCGGCGGAGATCCTACTCCTCCCGGAAGATTTAACGGCGCAGAGACAAGCATGAACTCATAGGTTCCATCTGTCGCACAGTCCTGCGCGAGTTCGTCGAGATCCCACACTTCCCCGATCGGCAACCCCTGCAACGCAATTAACCTGCGGTGCTGAAAGCCCACGCTCGTATCCACGGGCAACGCCTCAAGCGCAACATTGTCCGCGGCCATGGCGGCAAGTTGATGATCCCACACCCATCCTGCCGTGGCCTGACTAGGATCAAGCCCCGGGCACGCCATGCCGCCTTCTCCTGGATGCAACGTCCCTCGCAATGCCTCACGTCCGGCGTCATCGAGATTTTTGTACCAGGCCAACCAGCCGGTGCGGAGCAAGACAATGTCACCTGGTTCAAACTGAACCTTTTCTATTTTTGCCACATCTTCGAAAAATGCTCCGTCCATCGTGAATTTCCTCGTCTGATCGAGCGTGGCGCCTCGGCGCTCCATGTACCCGGCTACATCAAGTAACACTCCCCGACCGATGATGCCGTGCCGCGCCCAGTTCTCAATCCCCAACTCACCTTTGTCATCCAGATCCTCGTCCTGACGTCCGCCATAATAGCCAAACTCACGGAAGCGGATATGACGCAGACTGTCCCACTGACTCGAGCCTTGCATTGCAAAATTATCGACGTAGTCATCTCGACTTCCACGACCGATTTCTATGTGATGGCGATAGCCGGAGCGAAATCCCCCATACAGCGTAATAGGAAAATTCAGCGGCAGATTCAGATTGATCACTTTACCGGTACGGATGAGTGTAGCCGCTCTTTTCACTCGCTCAGGCGTCAGAAGATTCACTGTTCCCAGCTGATCGGATTTGCCGAATACTTCCCACGCATGTCGTTCTCCCGTAGCCCCGATGGTGGGCAATTGGGCAAATTTTGGAATTGTACTCATGTTTCTCCTCCTTTTTGCTCGCGTCAGGTTTCACTTTACCCCCAATCCACAGAAAGTGTCGGTAGAAAAGACACCACCTGCGCTGCCTCTAGCAACTTTTGTAGCATGGCGAATTGTCAATGTCGCATTCGCCAGAGCTCCTCTTCCCTTCGCTCAGGGAATCCGTTACCCCTGACTCCATACTGACTCAGGAGGTCTCACATGATTGTTCCTTTTGTTGGCGGCTGCGCCTGTGGCGCGATTCGTTACGAATGTACGGCGGAACCTCTCTATATGGGCAACTGTCATTGCCGCGATTGCCAGCGCGCCACTGGTAGCGCCTACTTTGCAGCTGTGGGAATATCCGCGACCGCGTTCCGCCTCACGACTGGTGCGCCTGCGTTTTATGTAATGTTGGCTGACAGCGGCAATACCATGCGACGAGCGTTTTGCGCTCAGTGTGGGTCGCCCACCTTCTTAACCAATTCGGTGCGGCCCACTTTGGTAGTGCTATATGCAGGAAGTTTGGATGATCCGAGCTGGGTCCGGCCTGTTCGGGACATTTATACCGCCAGCGCTCAACCCTGGGATGCCATGGACCCGGCGTTGCCGAAATTTCCTCAGAT
>JBFWZL010000604.1:0-3614 GCA_050185455.1 Binatia bacterium
TACCCCAGAGCTTTCCGTCTGCTACTCTATGACTCATTGCTTCCTCCGTCGCGATCTTACGGGTTTGATCTCTGGCGCCCCTCCGGTGCTCTCCTCGCTCCCCTTCCACAGGCAGGTGAGCAGATCTTTGAGGTGCGCCCGCCAGTTCGTCCAGTTGTGCCCACCGACCAGTTCCTGGAAGACGCACGACGCACCTGTGGATTGCAGGAGCGGCACGAGTTGCTGGTGGGCAGGCAGGAATCGCGGCTCATATTGGCCGACGTCAAAGTAGAATGCGATGCTCGCTGTGAGTTTTTTCGCCAGCGCCATGATTTTCTCTTGTTCCAGGAACAACGCACTGGATTGCCCGCCCACCTTGGAAAATAGGTGAGGACGTGAGAGGGCCAGGTAGGTCGCGATCAATCCGCCCAACGACGCCCCCATCACACCACGGGCCTCGCGCTGCACCCGCGTGCGGTAGCGGCCATCGACATAGGGAATGAGTTCCTTCTCCACAAAACGCGCATAGGATTCGTTGACCTGATACTCGCGCAAGCGATCAACCGGATCCACCATCACGGCGATCAGGGGCGAAATCTCGTGGCTGTGGATGAGATTATCCAACACCGTGGGGAGATGAGCGCGAGTCAGGTACTCGCCGCCATCGTGGACATACAGCGTGGGGAAACGAGTTTGCGCGTCCGTGTCATAGCCGACAGGAAGGTAGACATAGACACGTCGCTGGTTCCGGAGGAGTTTGCTCTTCACGTCAAACTCCTCCACCCGCCCATGCGGAATGGTTGGGACGTTCTGCAGTTCAGGCGGCTCCTGAACATCTCCCACTACAAAGAAGGAGTTCTGCTCGCCGATACCGTTGTCGACGAGGTTCGGGCAGAGGGGATCCACCGCCCACTGCCCATCCACGATGAATTTGTACTCTGCCCGCGTTGCCTCGTAAAACTCAAGCGTGTGGTAAAAGATGCCCGTGCGCCCCAGAGGGGTGATGGCAAGGCCGGGCGGGTTCCACTGAGTAAACTCGCCAGAGAGGCTCACGTGTCGCGCTTCAGGACTGTAATAGATAAAGTGGACAGCATGCTCCTCGATCATGGGCGTGCCGACAACTTTGAGCACCTCCAGAAACTGCTCGACCTCTTGACGCAGCGCGTGTTCCTGCTCTTCCAGCCGCTGCCGCCAAGGTGGGAAAGAAGGAGCGGCCTCTTCGCGCTTGCTTTCCTGCTGTTGGCGCTTTCTTTTCCTCTGCGGGATCGGAAGCGGCCCGCCACGTGACGGCTGAGCGGCAGCCGGTGAGCACACAAAACTGACTGTCGGTGTCCGATTCATAACTTCCTCTTTGTCGCTCCCGTGCGTGAATGACGGCCTGTGTGCATCCGGATCGTCCCCAGCTCAAGCGGCACGCCGGAGCGGCCGATGCGCTGGCACGATGAGCCGCTTTGGTTTCTGTGGCGTAAGCGAATGGTGCTGGCGCCACTGCATAAGCCCCCAGCGAATGTATGCTGGATCAAGGTCCAGCACCGCGCAGATGTTCACGAAGGAAAACACCCAGCAGGGATCGTCGGTGAAAAACCACGCTTCCGTTTCTCTGGTCAGGCGCCGGGCGCGTCGTCCGCTCTTTAGGGACTGTTGCTGCAAACAATGAATCGCCTCTTCGAGCACAGCGCGCATCAGCGCAACCGTCCCGCGCGCGTTCACGGCGCTCTTCGATGAAGTGAAGAACTGCTCGGGCAGTACGGCAGCAGCGAAAAACATCGCGCTGGCTGCTCTGAGATCATAGAGACCTACGGGCAGCGCTGGGCGCGGGTGCGGTTTTGGTTGATAGGTCCTCTGGCGTCGTGCGGGCATAGCACCCTCCCTGATTTTCCATTGCACTGGCGGCTCCCGAAGAAGCCTTGAAATCCTGTCGCTCACTCCTGGGGAAGGAAGGCTTCCTCTCTTACTTGTCCTCTGGCGTGATGTGCGTCACCAAGATGGCGTTTGAGACCGGATAATACTTGCCACGAATTTTCACCTTTTTACCGTTCATGTCCGCGGCGTTGAGCTGCTTGTTCAACTCTTCCGTGTCTCCGTACAGAGGGTGGACATGCCCGTCAGCCATCAGTAAGGCATGATGATGGCGTCCTTCTTTCGTGCACATCTCCTGGTCTTTTTTGTCTTGTGAGAAATCGTGGCGCAGACAATATAACGTGCCTTCATACTCCCCGAACGCGACAGACGATCCGTAGGCCTTCAGCATGCCGGTCGGCTGAGCCCAGGCGTCCGCACTAACACCAAGCAGCAACACGAGAGTGCAAAAGCCCGAAACCGCGAGTTGCGTCAATAGTTTGTTTTTCGTCATACTCTTCTCCTTTCACTACAATGGTTGTTTACGTTTTTCCCATTCCCCAGAAGACAGTTTGTTACCCCCGGTGAGCACCGCTCTCTCTTGGCCAAGCCATTGCCATCACGGAGGTTCGGCTTTTTGAGGTTCCCTCCCGCACGGTTCCGCTTTCAGTTGCGCGGTAAGACGGACGCCGCTCGTTTTACTGCTGTAGAACTTCTTCATGGCGATTCTCTTTCTTCCAGGGGGCGTCGGAGGTTTTGCTCAAGCTGTTGGTGAATCAGCGCAATAGCGATCATGGCCCGAGCCGCGTTGAATTCGTAGAGGGCCAACGCGGTGTTGTAGTCCGCTAAATCGCGCCACAGGCTGGCGTCTGCCCCGCTTACCCCCTTCCCCGTATACTGCACGGCCAACGCCGAATGCCGGCCGGAATCCGAGATGAGCCGTAAGGATTCTTCCTGGTAATACCGCGCCAGGCTGGGGTGGTCTGGCGCGCCAGACAGCGGTGATGCTGAGACAGAGGAACTGGGTAGCGCCGTGCACCCACTGCCCAGAAGCACCACAAGCACGAAGCAACAGGTCATCCTCACGCTCTTGGGAGTGCACACGTGTCTTATGGCGCTGACAGCTCTCCACTGGAAGAAGACTCGTGGAAACAAAATTCTGTGGGTCATTAGAATCTTCATTGTCATTCCATTGCGTGTGAGACTTTGGTCTACAGCCGCCCTTTTATTCTCTTGGTCATTTTCATACGTTCATTGCTGGTCTGGTGCGTTGTAAGAGTCTCCTTAGAAAAGACGGAAAAGTTGCTTCTTCATTACACCGTTGAAGTCCTCCTTGCGTGCTGGACTGCGTCCCGCACTCGCTCGGCGTACTCACAGTGACAATCGAAGAACCCGTGAACTGGACAGGTCAGACAGGTTTGTTCGAGCCGTCGCTTGAGCGCCGCTCGACCACGGTGCAGACGGACGCCAAGAGTGTTGACTGTCGTCCCTAGATCGGTCGCCACGTTTTTGCGTGGCTCTCCCTCAAGATCCACCCGTTGAATCACTGCGGCATAGTCCGGCCTGAGGGTCGGGAGCAGCTTATAAAAGCATGTGCACAGTATCCCTTCCGTTTCCTCCAAGGCGCTGGTCATGGTGATTACCGCCCAGTCAGTTTCGGTTTTGCTTGTCGCGGCTCGATGGCGGTAATGGTCAGCAATCGTGGTCGCGAGCACCTGGCGTAACCAGCCACGAAGCGCCGCCGGCTGGCGCACGTCGCGAGCACGACTCAAGACGCGCACATAAAAGGCGCTCAA
>JBFWZL010000605.1:0-3602 GCA_050185455.1 Binatia bacterium
CATTTATACCACTTTCTGTCGACCCAACGTTTCGCATCTTGGTTCTACGGTGCAGCAATGCTTTGGACTCTTTGGAGAAGAGTATGCTAATAGAACTCCGTTGCCAAGACGAGCGGTAGGGAGGTTATCCTGTTTCTGGAATGCCGGCGCCTGGTAGTCATGGACGCCCCTTGTCGTTCTTGTACACGGTCAGTATCGTAAACTCCAAGACAAAACTGGGCAATGCCTGAGTGAGAAAGTCTTCAGGCCTTCAAGTCAGAATTGGGAAAAGTGTTCAAGATGTGACGTGATGACTTCATGATTGAGTACGAGGAGGCTCTTATGTTCTTTTATCAACTCGATCCAGAAATAGCACCGCGTGAAGTCGGCATGAATGAAGCCGCGCTTACAAAACTTGTCGATATGTTCCGCTCCGAGGTCGAGGCGAAGAAGCTCTTTTGGGGAGCGCAGCTTGCCCTGTATAGACGCGGGAAGAAAGTTTTGGATATTGGCGGCGGCTTCGCCCGAGCGAGTGATCAAAAACCGGTCACGCCGGAGACAATGTTCGTCTTGTATTCCTCGACTAAAGGCCTCGCGGCTCTTGCCATGCATATCCTCTATGATCGGGGTCTGTTCAAGTATGATGATCCGGTTGCTCGTTACTGGCCGGAATTTGCACGTCATGGCAAGGAGAAAGCGACCATTGCTCATATGTTAGGGCATCGAGTTGGCATCACGATAGGACCAGAATGGCTGACCTCTCAGCTGTGGGGCGATCGGCAGAAGTGCGCGCAGGCGATGGAAGAATTGATGCCTCGTTGGACGCCTGGAGAAGCGAACGGCTATCACCCCCTCAATTATGGGTTCATGCTCAATGAATTGATGTTCCGGCTTGATGGTCGCGACTGTGGTCAGTTCCTCCGTGAAGAAGTTTTTGCCCCACTTGGTCTGAAAAGTGTCTTTGTCGGATTGCCGGAGTCAGAAGAGTCGCGCGTCGCCTGTGTCTATGAATCGCCAGCCGATGACGAATCAATCATGCAGATGGCGAAACTGATGGGGTTTACGCCTGATACGGAATACTTCGCCTTCCAACGGTCTATTAATTTTGAAGAAGAAGTAGACAAAACTTCTTTGCCGTTTCCCGAATGGAAAAATATTTTTAATCGTCCGGAAGTCCATCGGATCGTCTTGCCCGCGGGAGGCGGCATTGCTTGTGCGCGAGACATGGCGAAAGTCTACTCGATGCTAGCCCAGGGCGCTTTGTGGGGAGGCAAGCGCTATCTCCAGTCAGATACCCTAGAGCGCTCCATCACTCCCACCAACCAGATTGGCGACATCGACCGCTCTCTCCGTATCCCCATTGTTTACGGATTAGGCTGGATGCTTGGTCACATCGCGCAAGGCGCGACTCTACGCACGTTCGGCCATCCTGGCAAGGGAGGTCAGATTTGTCTTGCCGACCTCGATAAAGAATTATCTATTGCTTTTCTGAACACGGGACAAAAGGATTATGCTGGTTTTTTCCAGTTTTCCACTGCACTGGTTGCCTTGGCCTTGGAGGCCTGCCGGTAACTTCAAGAGAGAAGCTGTGTCAAAACGCGTTCACTTGGTCTTGAGCGGACGATATGAAAGACACACGTTATGTCATTCTTGCCTTTGAAAAAATGAGGCTGCCCCTGCTTTGCCACTGCCCGGCTTGTAAGGGACGTCTTGTTTTTCTCAGCCTCTTCGTGTGTTTCATTTTTTCCTCTGCGACCATTTACGCTGAAGACCGGCTTGCCGTAGGTTTACAATTGCTCTCAAGCGGTCAGTTGGCGGAAGCGCGCCGTTTCTTTGAGGCATACAGTCAAGAATATCCGGAGGGCCCTAGTGGTCTATTCTACCTCGGACAAATCGCATTCGAGGAACAACGTTACGAGGACGCCATGAGAAATTTTGAAAGAGTCGTACAACTTGATGAACGCAATTCAGACTATCACTTGTGGTTAGGACGAGCGTGCGGCCGTCTAGCGGAACGGGTCGGCGTTTTTCGCCAATTTCTTTTGGCGAGAAAGGTGAGATTTCACTTTGAACGAGCAGTGGAGTTGAACCCAGAAAACCTCGCGGCCCGTATCGATCTGCGAGAGTATTATGAAAAGGCTCCCGTTTTTCTTGGCGGCGGCGTGGAAAAGGCTGAAGCCCAAGAAAAAGAGATCAAGAAGCGCCAACAACAAGTGCAACGGTAACAACGTGAAACGTCCGGCGTGGGGCGTAAGAAAGAAGACACTCTGGAGATTCACGCTACGCAACGCCTGATGCATCACGCATGACACGTGAACTCAACGCGGGAGTATCGTGTATGGACTTCGCCCACAAGTATATATCCAAACGAATGGCGCCAGCATCTGCGCAAAACCGTGTTGATTGAAGGCTCCGGTCACCGGACACAACAAGAAAAGCCTGCGGAGGTGAACGCGACGTTGTTGGAGTTTTTGCGCGAGTTTCGCAGGTGAGGGGTTGGGAGGGACGCACGGCTGTGAGCGCTATTCTGGGAATGCTGCACTTCTGGTGCGATTCTCAGAGAAAGCCTTGCTCTTCCATTGTTCCCCGATTTTTTGCCGGCTTGCAAAAGTCTTTGCAAAAGAAACTACTGTTGCGACTCACGTTTGCAACTCGAAAACTTGGGGAGTCGTAAGCGGTCAAACAGCCGACGTTATTGCCTGCTCCTCTCTGGACGCCAGATTGAGGTATTCGCTTGCCTTTGAGCCGCCACAGTTCTGTCTTCTACCAGCGTTCTCCGGTTTTTTCGACGAGAGTTAGCTCCTCGCTCAGCTCAGACAACCCGGCTGCGGGCTGTCCGATGCTTCCATATACCTCGGCTAAAAGAGAAAGATAAAAGGGTCTTGCCGTCTCTACCTGTATCGCCCGTAACTGGCTCAACCCCAGGTGGAGTTGTTCTACATGACTTGGAAGGTTTCACGGACTACCAGGAGGGAGAGAGGAGACTCAAGCCAGCATGAGGACTTCCGCTACTTGCTCACACGAAAATCCATCTGCGAAGAGACGCTTGGCGACCGACAATAAGAAGGGGAAGACTTTACGTCCCATCGCTCGGCAGCGTTTCCCCCAGGTGCTCTCCCCTTTGGCAAACGCAGATTTCTCCGATCAGGAAGCGGGAATGCTTTACCCCGCGGTCGGTTGCTGTTTTGCGCCCTCAGTTCCCCCCCTGCGTTTTACCGGCGCATTAATGACCACCTCAGCTGGAGAATGTTCGTGTTGGAAATCGATTTTGACGCCTTCCGGATCAATGGAAATATGGCGGCTGATCGTTTCCATAATGTCTTTGCGCAGAGCGTCCATCTGCTCGGCCGTGAGACCCAGACGATCATAAACCAGGACCACCTGGAGCCGATTTTTGGCTTCGCCCTTGCTACCCTTTGTCCCGAACCATCGTTGCACGAGAGTCCATGCCATGAGCCTATCTCCTAAAGAAGAGTTTTCCGATACGGTGGATGAATCCGCCATACCCGTTCAGTTCGGGAATCGGTACGTCTTCACCGAGAATCCGCCGCACAATTCGTCCGTATGCCCGCCCCGACTGTGATCGTTCATTCAAGACCACCGGCGAGCCACAGTTCCCCGCC
>JBFWZL010000606.1:0-3600 GCA_050185455.1 Binatia bacterium
GGGGAGAACATAAAAACAGAGTTGACCGAAAAGAGACTCTCCGTTTGCACCGAACCTTTTCGAAAAAGAGTCACGCCCGGAAACTGCACGGTAGTAAACGGAGAATCCATCGCAAACGCAGTTTCAACGGGGCTGACGATGAGCCATCCACCCTCATTCAAGGCCTGGTACAGTTGCGTAAGGATGCGCCTGATCCGTTGGGCAGTAAAGTAAATCAATACGTTTCGACAAAAGACAATATCAATGCCCGTGGTGTTGTTTGTCGGAGAAGGGTAAACGTCCTCGACGAGATTGAGCTGGGTGAAGCTGACCATTTTCTTGAGAGCCGAACTGATAGCGTAGAGGCCTTTGGGCGTCTGCCGGAAATGTTGCGCTTGCACCGCCGGAGAAATGCTGCGGAAAGACCATTGACCATAGACTCCTTCCGCCGCTTTACAGAGAAAACGAGGGCTGATGTCTGTAGCCAGGATGTCAGTCTTCCACGCAGCAAGATCCGGAAGAAGTCGGTGTAAAAGCATGGCGATAGAATACGGCTCTTCTCCTGTGCAGCAGGCGGCGCTCCAAAATCGCAGCCGCCGGGCGTCATTGCGACGCTCCTGTATGAGTGGAGGAAGAATTTCTTGCTCCAACACCTCAAAACTACGTGGTTCGCGGAAGAAATAAGTCTCACCGACGGTAAGATATGTAGCTAAAAGCTCAATCTGTTTTTTTGAAACGACCGAGGCGGTTAACAGATGAGCACAGGCTTCCGCATCATCGCACCCAAACGCCGGCGCCGCAGCATCCAGCTTACGCAGGAGATCCGCCCAGCGGTCAGGAGGGAAAAAGAGACCCATCCACGTCTCGATGCGCTGGCTAAGATCGGCGAGCAAAGAGGAGGGCATGTCGACATTCACAGCTCACCTCTCATGCGTCCAGCTCCACGCGCGCCAACGCTCTCACTTCGTCCAGCGCGAGGAAGGCGTCAAGATTGTGGATATAACTCAAGCCATCGGCGAAACAGACGACGCCGTCAACCGCAGCCGCTTTGGGTAGAACTCGGCGAACGGGGACGAGGTCTCCCGGTTCATAGTCGACCACGCCAACCACGGCGTCAGCAATGACAATGAGGGAGGAGCGGCTTGTACGAGTGATGATAAATCGATCGCTCAACGCGATCTCCTTTCTCGGCAGACCAAGGCGAGAACGAAGATTCACAACTGACAGGACTCGCCCAGGCATGGAGACAACACCAACAATCATTTCTGAAGACTCGGTCATCGGCGTCACGGCGACGGCGCGTAGAACACGCTCGACGGCGGAAAGCCGCAGTGCGCATTGTTTGTTGCCAAGTGAAAAAACCACGATATTCCCAAGGGTCCGCATAGCCGGGGCACTCCCTCTTCCTTTGATCGGCGCTCCAGAGGGCGGATTAAAATGGCACCACACTGCCTTCATAAAAAAGTACACAGCTCATGGCGTCACGCCGCCTCCGCGACTGGCGTCCCCTCGGACAGAGACGCTTTTCGTTTCACGCCAGCGAGTTGTTCGCTGAGACTCGCCAATCGCTGCTCCAACTCCTGGAGTTGTCGTACGCATGTTTCGACTTGCTGCGCGCTGGTGACCGTTTGTTCGCTTCCCTCTTGCATGCTCCGCATGGCTTGCACCAACTGGTCCATACCGATCGCTTGTTGCTGGTTCGACGTCGCAATAAGCGTTGCACTTTGGGCGGCTTCATTGATGGTATGAGTAAGCGTGCGAATCGACTCACCAGCTTCTACCGATTGTTTCATCCCCACTTCAGTCGCTTTTGCGCCTCGGGCCGTCATTTGCACTGCGGCGCCCGTAGCTTTCTCAATATCGTTCAAGATCGTCTGTACTTGTGAAGTTGCATCTTTCGACTGTTGGGCGAGACTTCGAACTTCCTGAGCAACCACAACGAAGCCACTGCCATGCACGCCGGCTTTCTGCGCTTCAATCGACGCGTTCACCGCGAGCACGTTCGACTGTTCCGCAAGATCGTTCACGGCGTCAATAATTTCGCGAATAGCGTGGCTTTGCTCACTCAGTTGCATGATACTTTCGGCAATCGCCTGCATCTGATCGCGAATGCGTTGCATTTCCGCGATCGTATCTTCCGTCGCTTGTTTTCCGGTTTGAGAAATCTGCGCGGCTTTGTGCGCGGAAGCTGACACTTGCTGAGCTTTCTGACTTGAGAGCGCCGCCGTCTGTTTGACTTCCTCGACGGTCGCGGTCGTTTCATTCACCGCGGCAGCCATCTCAGTAGCGCCCGACGCAAGTTCACTAGTGGTTTTTCGCAGGTCGCCTGTCACCGCAGCAAGGATGTTGACTGCGTGTAGAATTTCCTCTTCTTGCCGTCTCCGGTCATTTCGTTCTCGTTCGTAGGCGCAAATGATTTTTTCTTGTTCGGTAAACTCACTTTCTAAAGCAAGGACTTGCAACTCGGATGCTTTCGCGTCGCGCCGGGTTTTGCCGAGCATCATCCCCATCAACCAGACGCCTACAACACTGAAACCGGCAAAGAAACCAAAGAGCGTCTTTCCGTATGCCCCGCTAGACGCCATAAGGTCGTCAAGCGGCACGAGGATTTCCAGGATGCCGTCTTCGTCTTTTCCTTTCCAATCGATGGCATAACGCAAGGTTGGTTGTCCTTGGATTTCCTCGAATTGAGTCAGCTCATGGCCAAGAGATTTTGTCGAATTCGTCCAAGCCCTCCGGATGAAGTCATCTGGAGCATCACCCTCACCGCCTTGTCCAGAGGTTGATTCCAGGCTGTAGAAACGTTCCCTCATTCTGGCGCGCTTGTCGCTGGATTTCGTTAGCAAAGCAGAGAAGTTGGGGAAAAGATTCAGCTTTTTCTTATGGTCAGCTGGGAGATCCGCGCCTATCGTTTTGGCGCGAGTATCTATCTCGTCCATATAGAGACTGCTTACTTCCTGAAGTGTGTAAGCATAGGAACGGGCCTGTTCGATTGCGATCGTTTCGACTAGCTGCTTTTGGAAACGGGCAGACTGCCACCACAGCACGCACATACCAACCAAAAAAGCGGTGGTGATAAGTTGAACAGTCGGTTCTTTCAGGAATTGCCTCCAGCCTTTGGAAGGTATGGATGGCAGGTGAGGGTCACGGCTAGGCTTCTTGCCTGTCGCAGCGGTATAGGTCTTCATCTTTTTTCCACCTCCGGAGCAAGGGCGTCACAAAACTCCACTGACGCCCAAAAGAGACATCGGCCAACAACGGCGAATCTCTAGGGGAAGAAAATACATTTCAGGTCAAAGCGCCCGAACAATTCCATCTGTGAGAAGAGGAAGTGCCCTTAAGAGAAGATTTGTGCTCACCCTCCCTCCGCTGAAAAATCAGCGAGCCCTTGGAACAGGACAAGCAAGAGAGAGTGCTCTGAGCAAACATGCTAGCAACGCCTGCGGCCTTGACAGATAGTTCATCCTCAGCTCAGTAACGAGGGGGAACATTCCCCGACGTATCCACGACCTTCGCGTAAGAAGAGCGTTACAAAAATGGGGAAAACAATGCAAATCTGCGTACTTAAAGAAAATGAAGGACAGGAAACACGAGTGGCCCTCGTGCCAGAATCCATTAAAA
>JBFWZL010000607.1:0-3579 GCA_050185455.1 Binatia bacterium
TTTGTCGGTCCATTCTCTTTGTACGAGCCTCGATCACTGAACCGCCAGGCGCGTATTCTATTGGACGCGCACCCGAGCCGCTCGACTAACGAATGAATCCGCAAATCGACGTGACTCAAATTTGGGATATTGCCGTCATTGGCGCTGGGGCTGCTGGCCTCGCCGCCGGAATCTTCGCTGCCGAGACGACGCAAGCTGTGAGCCATGCCCCCCGGATCGTATTGCTCGACTCCGCCAAAAAACTTGGAGCAAAGATTTTAGTGTCTGGGGGTGGGCGATGTAACGTGACGCATCACGAGGTTCACCCCGAAGACTTTAACGGATCACGAAACATCGTTCGCAACGTCCTTGCCGCGTTTGATGCTCACGCCGCCGTGCGCTGGTTCGAGTCACTCAGCGTTTCTTTGAAACAGGAAGAGACAGGAAAGTTGTTTCCTGTTTCAGATAGCGCACGCATTGTGCTGAATGCTCTGCTGCGCCGCTGCGCGGAACTGGGGATTACCCTCCTGACGCAGCATCGCGTATTCAAGGTCAGTTCACCGAATCTTACGCTTTCTCCTTCCCCCCTTGCAGAGGAAGGCTGGGATGGCAGAGTGTCACAAATTGAATCTTGTCCAAGCCCCCCTCACCCTGGCCCTCTCTCACAAAGGCAGAAGGGGCCTGCGCACGAAGCTCCATTTCTCATACAACATGAACAAGGCACTCTGCATGCTCGTCGGGTTATCATGGCGACGGGTGGACGTTCACTGCCGCGCACTGGCAGTGATGGCTCCGGCTGGGAGATCGTTCGAAGTCTTGGACATACCGTTACGGAAACCTATCCAGCCCTTGTTCCTGTAGTGTTACGAAACGGCGCGTTCCATACTGAACTTTCAGGCATCTCACTGGAGGTGGAGGTCTCAACTTTCGCCGACGGTAAAGTGGTCGACCGACGCACGGGCAGTCTCTTGTGGACTCATTTTGGCGTCAGTGGACCGGTCGTTATGGACGCGAGCAGACACTGGATTCGCACGCGAGCGAAGGGGCAAGCTGCCGAGCTGCGTTGTAATTTTTTTCCGGGACAGTCTTTTGCACATGTTGAAAAGCAAATGCTGGATACAGCTTCGTCTCGCCCCAGACTTTCTCTCGGGCGTATGCTGGGTGAGCATGTTCCCGAACGATTTGCGGCGACGCTGCTCCGCTGGACGGATCTGGAGCCGACTTCGTTTCTCAACCAACTTTCCCGTGAAGGACGGCGCAGACTTGTACATGCGTTGACAAACTTTCTCCTACCGGTTGAACACGAACGCGGCTGGAATTTCGCCGAGGTCACGGCCGGCGGCGTGCCATTGCAAGAGATTGACTATCGCACAATGGCGTCTCGCAAAGTTCCAGGTTTGTATCTCGTGGGGGAAATGCTTGATTGCGACGGTCGCATTGGCGGATTTAATTTTCACTGGGCGTGGGCGACAGGTTTTCTTGCTGGTCGTGCGGCAGCCAAGAGATGACATCAGACTGCTTTTTACCAGAAAAAGTGCTGGCGGCTGATTATGCAGCGGTAGGAATCGAAGGACGTCCGGTTGTATTTCCTGCCTCCAAGATAATAACCCAACGGTCAAGCATAGCCTTCAGCTCGGTAGGGTTGATGGGTTTGCTCAGATAATCATCCATCCCTGCGGCTACACACCGTTCTCGATCGCCCGGCATTGCGTTAGCGGTCATGGCAATGATGGGAATCCGTCTAGCATTCAGCGTCTGAGAATCTAGAGCCTGGCCTTCAGAGCCACGAAGCGTAGGATCAACAGTCGCTTCCCGCACTCGGATCGCTTGTGTCGCCTCGAAGCCGTCCATCTCCGGCATTTGGCAATCCATCAGCACCGCAGCGAACGGACCGGATTGTTCGAACGCAACGAGGGCGGCTTTGCCGTTTGCGGCTACAATCGCTTGATATCCAAGCTTTTCCAAGAGTCGTACGGCAAGTTTCTGATTAACCGCATTGTCTTCCACCAACAAAATACGGGACAACCCACTCATTTCTCCAGGTTCAGCAGATTGAGCCGGAGAAAGAGCATTTGCCGTCTCCGGTTGCCTCAACGAGGCTGAAGGACCAGTCTGGAAGCGAACGGCAAAGTGGAAAGTACTGCCTTGTCCCACGATGCTTTCGGCCCAAATCCGTCCACCCATCAATTCCGTCAGTTTCCGGCTAATCGTTAGCCCCAAGCCAGTGCCGCCAAATTTCCGCGTAGTTGAACCATCGGCTTGAGCGAATGCATCAAAAATGCCCTGTATCTTTTCTGGAGGAATGCCAACGCCAGTGTCGCGCACGGTACACTCGAGTAGGCAAGAAGGAGACTGGAGGTTGTCCTCTCCTGCAAGCATGCTTTCTTGCGCCCTTTGGCTTCCGTTTCCCGCCTGCTTGATTTCAACCACGATTTCTCCCTGTACGGTGAATTTAATCGCATTCCCAATGAGATTGAGAAGCACTTGGCGCAAACGGCCTGGATCTCCCACAAAAACATCGGGAATTTCGGCATCCACCTGGCAACGGAGAGCGAGGTCTTTCTCCCGCGCCCGAAACGTAACGGTTTTGATCGTCTCTTCCACTATCTCGTGTAAGCAAAAAGGAACCTGCTCTAACTCTAGTTTCCCTGCTTCGATTTTGGAAAAGTCAAGAATGTCATTGATGATCGTCAACAACGCTTCGGCGGAATTTTTAGCAGTCAGCGCCAAGTCTTTCTGCTCCGCGCTCAGAGGAGTATCGAGCAACAACCCGGTCATACCGATCACGCCATTCATGGGCGTGCGGATTTCATGACTCATATTGGCCAGAAACTCGGACTTAGCCTGATTCGCAGCCTCAGCCTGCTCTTTTGCCACGGACAGATGTTGTAACAGGTCACAATTCTCCAAGCGCAACTGCAGAGACTCAAGAACGGAAAAGTGGAGATGCCGAGCGGCAACGAAAACAACAACACCGAAAGATGTGAACAAGAAGTCCATTGCGAACGAGAAGGACTCTCCCTGCATAAAGAGGCGTAGCAAGAAGGGTATAAATTCTGGGAAGAAAAACGCGCAGAACGCCAGCCGATCCGCCGCTAACGTAACCATGGCTCCCGCCACCATCCCGCCCAAGAGGAATGCCAGAAAGACCTGATGGATTATCGATTCGTTTGCAAAAAAGAGAAGCCCAGCCATTCCCCAAACGATGCCAGAAGCGCCAGCGCCCACAATAAACCAGACGCGCCACGGCGCAGCTTGCGCTGCGTTTGGAGCGACGCGCTGATAGGCGCGGACGAGCAGAGCACGCGCCACAATCACCGCGACCATGAGTCCGACCCAACTCACCACCGCAAGCCCAGACGTCGTGTCCTTGAACATAAAGGAGGTTACGCCTGCATTAAAAAGAGAAGCTACAAGGCCAACAGGAGCTTGTTTGTAGAGTAGTCGTATTTGCTCGGCGCGGAGTTGTTCAGTTTTGTCGCTGAACTTTTTCGCTTGCTCAGTGTCGTTGGTCGAGGTCTCTATCTGGGTAAAGCATGGACCCGTTTGTTGTTGATTCTCTGTTTGCACCGAAGAAATTTTTCCCACACTTTTGTGATC
>JBFWZL010000608.1:0-3554 GCA_050185455.1 Binatia bacterium
CAGGTGCCGCCCACGCCGCTGCCATCCTCATAGCATCGCACCGCGAGCCCCAGCTCCCGCAGCCGGTACAGTTGATACAAGCCGGACACTCCGGCGCCGATGACAATTGCGTCAAATTGTTCGACTGTCCCATCCGTGGTCGTCGGTGTATTCTGTACAGTATTTGCCATGTCGTTTCTCCTTCTTAGATTCCTCATATATTATGATTTTTTATCGACTTTATCAGGCGCTCATGCCGCAAACCGGAGCGGCAGGGTCTGCACGCCACGCACGATGACTGACGCAATCTGCGGCAGTTGCTTCCTGGTGCACGTAAACGACGGACAATTAAATAACAGTTGTTCCAGTGCAATGCGACCTTCCAGCCGCGCTAAGGGCGCGCCAAGACAGTAATGGATACCATAGCCAAACCCGACATGCTCTTGGGGATTGCGCGCCACATCAAAACGATCCGGTTCAGAGAATTTTCGTTCGTCGCGGTTAGCCGAGCCTAAGAGTAGGAAAACCGTGGCGCCAGCGGGAATTTTCCCCCCTTCCAGTTCTACCTCGCGTGCGGTTTGGCGAAAGATCACTTGGACGGGAGATTCATAGCGCAGCACCTCTTCGACTAATGCCGGGACGAGCGTGCGATCGGCCCGAACTTTAGCAAGCTCTGCCGGATGGCTCAGCAGGTTTCGTACTGCGTTACCAATTAAGTTCGTAGTGGTTTCGTTCCCTGCTAACAGCAGCAATACCGCTAGAGCGAGAATCTCAGCGGAAGAGAGCATGTCGCGCTCTTCTTCGGCCCGCACCAGGGCACTGATGACATCCTCTCCAGGGTTTGTGCGGCGACGTTCGATCATCTGCTCGAAGTAGGCGCGGAACTCCGCGCCGCTTTGTCGTACGCGCGCCCGAACGGGCTCGTCGGTGGGACGACTCGTTCCCAACACTACATCGTCTGACCAGCGCTTAAAATCACTGAGTCGTTCGCGCTCGACCCCGAGCATTTCCGCGATCACGATCGTTGGGAGCGGCCCGGAGAATGTCGAGACCAAGTCTCCCTCGATTTGGCTTTTAAGAGATGCGATCAACTGGCGCGTAATCTCCTGAACTCGCGGTTCAAGATTACGGATCAGGCGGGGGAGGAACCCTTTGTTCGCCAACTTGCGCAATCTGGTATGGTCAGGCGGATTCATATCGAGAATCCAGGGCACATCGGGGACGGGATTGAGATCACTTAAAGCCTGGGCGGTAAACACGGAGGAGGGAAAGATTTGTGGGTTGCGTAAGGCGAAGTCCACATCGGCATAGCGACTGACGGCCCAGCATTGCAGGGGCTCGACCCAGTATACGGGAGCCTTGTTTCTCAGCTCGGCATAGTACGGATACGGATTGTCTATCACTTCGGGTGCAAGTGGATTGTAGTCCATCGGAACGATCCTCCTTTACGTTTGTCGTGTGGCTAGTATCCCAGTCGCTGCCGCCGCTCGCGGAGGAGGAGGAACAGCGGCAGCCCCGCCGCGAACGCCACCAACCATGAGACCGCCACACAGACGATAAAGTTGCGGGCGCCTAATTGTCGGCCTTCCGTGAAGAGCAGAACGTTGAAGGCCGCAAAGGCAATCAAGATGTCGAACAACAGTGACGCCGTTACCGCATTCCCCAACGGCACGGTGAAGAAGTCGACCAAGAGATTTCCTCCCGCCCCCATATACTGGAGGTTGTAATACATGGGGAGAATGACTCCCAGAGCAACAAGCACCGCATAGATTACCTCGCGTGTCGTCATAGTCTCTCCTTTGCAAAGTTGCTCGATATGCGTTACGCAGGCAACATTGCCTCAGGGGAGAGTTGCATCTTCGCCGTATCGAGCCTCGTCAATCTTTGCTCGCCGTTGTCATACAGGGCGACCCATTCCCGCATCCACGCGGGGTTGGCCACGTCCGCAGGATGATGTCCCGGCAAAGCGTAACGAAGAGTCCGAGGCAGAAAAGACACAAACAATCGAAACGCGATCTTCTTGATTGCCCAGCGCGTTTTCCACTTTCCCCATAGCCCATCGGTTTTCAATAAAGTGATATAAGATGAGCGGATAAGTCCGATCATATGAATCAGCGCAGCGAGGATGCCGTAGGCGCGGTACCAATGCCCGCCATACAAATGCTGATAGACATCAAAGGCCAGGTTTTTGTGTTCGATTTCTTCAATCAGATGCCACAACCATAGAGAAGATATGTTGGGATCAGCGTCGCCAAAGAAATATTCGCGTTGTTCGATCAGCATATGAGCGATGGCGAGCGCCATCACCTCAAACCCGGCCGTGTAGGCCACTTGGTATTTGAGGGACCGTTTGCGCAGTTCCTGATACTCGCGTTCAATCTGCTGTTCGCGCTCCCGCACCTGGGAATAACCTTTGGCGATGAGCGCTTCGTTGAAGCGGTGGTGCTGGCGAAAGTGTTGCGCCTCCTGGCCCATCCAGGCGCGGGCTTCCTCCAACAACACCGGATCGGTGATGTGTTTGGTCGCTTCACGAATGGCGTTGATGATGAAAGGCTCCATGTAGGGCAAGAGAATAGATGCGCCGTTCGCTAACTGGCTAAACTCAGGTTTGGCTGAGTTCCAGTGCGGCTGGAAGTTTTCAGGAAACTCGAACTGCACCTTTCGGACTAAAATCCCCTTGAGCGTTTTTTTCTCGCTTATCTTCTCAAGTTCCCCGCTGTGTTGGTTTGCCATTTTCGGCCCTCCTTTGCTTTTGTTCCTCAGTGTGTAGGTGAGGCGCGGTCTGCGGCTAATTCCGTCTGCACGAATTCCTCAAAACGGTAGAAAGCGGCAGGATCACGAAACACAAATCGTCGTCCTTTAACGCTCACGCCATAGTGCTCGTCGGCGCGCCAGTCCTCCTCGACGCTGATCTCACGCCCACCGAGTGCACGCAGCTTTTTTTGAATAGATTTCTCTGCTCCAGGGCCAAAGCTTGGTAACTCAATCTTGCTCGCTTTTCCTGACATGCATTCTCCCTCGGTCTTGCGTCAGTGAAATTAGGGGACCAAGCAGGAAAAACGCAAGGGTTATGCCAGCGTCATGGGGCCGAGTGCGGAGAGTATATCTGGTAGAAAATCAGGCGGTTAGCATGATGAACGACCGATCAGAGTGAGGCGGCGGGAGTGCTTTGCACAGTAAATCATTGCACCGTGCACACTGTGCGCTCAGTGTGCGCTTAATGCGATTTCCTCGAAAAGGGAACTTGCGGTCGGACTTTGTCTTTGCGAAAGGCCCTTCACCGCCCAAAAGAGACACTTGTTTTCGGGGGAGTCAGACGCGCCCGCGGTTTGCGGGCGTAGGACAAGCCATATTTTTTTAGTTTGCGGATGATCGTTGTGCGATGGACCCCGAGCGCGTTTGCCATCGCATAGACGTCGCCGCGATGTTGCTCACAAAACGTGCGCCAGTGACGTTCTTCCTCAGTGTCGCACTCTCCTTCTTGAGAAAGGCGTGAGAGGGTTGACGGTTGAGTCAGAGGAGCATGCTCTTGGTCGCGTATCGTCTGGAAGAGTTCTGGTGGCAACATCTGGATC
>JBFWZL010000609.1:0-3550 GCA_050185455.1 Binatia bacterium
TGCGCTAGCAGTAGATCCAGAGCTTCAAACGAACTCACCTGAAACGGCCTTGGATAGTCGCGATCCGCCACCGACACGTCGCCCCAGAACGGATTGCTCATCCAGAGCAACATGTCGTGCGGAGGCAGCGAGTCCAGATGTGAAGGATGGGCAAACTGCGGCGCGATCACCAGTGTCTCCGCCTCTACTCCCATCTTCTGCGCGGCCTCCACTCCGTTTTCCAGATAAAGCATCCCATGGCTTCCACTGCCATGTAGCGAGATGAGAATCCGCTTCACCGCTGGATCCGGCTGGTCAATCGGACGGTTCGATCCATACGGCAAGAACAGCTCCGCCCGGTTTCTCTGTATTCGGAACCGATTCAATGCGATCGGGACAGGATCGGCCATGGCTTACCTCCTGATTTGAACTGCGTTCCGTTCCCGCCTACGGGGAAGAAATCGCGAGCAGACTAGGGATCAACTTGAGTTGTGTCAAGCGCTGCAACGTATGCTCGGTGCTGAGCGCGGGGGAGCGTCTGGATCGAAGCGATAGGCGAGGATCAGAGGGAGCTTGGCAGCCAACCCGAGGTCAGCCGGAGACAGGAGAATCTTCAGGAGTTGGATTCAGTGGCGTTTATTATCTTCTGGAGGCGTGTGGCGACGCTATGACTGCTGCGTATTCTCATGGCGGTTATGGCTGGAATCAGCAGCTGCGGGCCGCCATTTCTCTACTCCACAAGGCTCTTTTGTCTAATGGATTGTCCTATTGAACGGCTTTGGAAGAGTGGACCGGAGACAGGAAAGTTGCTAACTCACGGAAGAATGAAGAGAAAGTGTGGTGGTCCCAACGGGATTCGAACCCGTGTTTGAATTTGACTGCGACTTCGCCCTTTATTTTTGATGGTTTCGACGATTTTGCTCAAGCCAGAAACGGGTACGACTAAAACATGCAGGTGAAAGTAAGTTACTTTTCAGCACCTAAATAAACCCTCGTGAAGGATAGTGGCCTTGTGAGTTATCCTGTCACAAGAGACTTCATGGAGATACCAAGTTCCAGATGCACCTAGGTTTTTGCCGAGGTTGCCGGCGGTACCTTCGACAGATGCGACTAATGCTCCGCACCTTGGCACGCTGCCGATGGAGCCTATCCCATCAGCTGTCCGCGATGAACTCCTTCAGCGATTCTGGAGCAGGAAAGCCCGATCACGACCTTACCCTGTAATAAAATCGAACATTGGTCGACGATAGCTTATAGAGCGGTGGTCCATGTGCGGCAAAAGGAGGCACCAATGCGGAGTAGAAGTATTCTCACGGTTGTCATGGTCGGGCTGCTGACTTGGTCTTGTGTGGAGACATCCCAGGCTGCAGCAGATCGAGAGAAGCTGCTCAAAGATCCTGGCGTCTATGGAAGTTTCGCAGTGTTCAAGGTAGATGGAGACTGGTGGAAGTTGGACAAGGCGGCGAGAGGTTCGGCGGCGGCGGAAGTGAAGGTTATCTTCCAGAAGCATGCCGACACCGTCACGACCGATACCTATCTCCTTCGTGGGCTTTCTGAGAAAGCAGACTTCTTCGTCCGCGTTCATTCTATGGAAATGCTGAACAACCAGAACTTCCTCGTGGACCTGATGGGGACCACGTTCGGGAAGTATCTACACAACACCAATACGTTTAACGGCATTACCAAAATGGCCAATTATGTGCCGGCCTTTCCCGACGACCTGAAAGAGGCGATGAAGACCCCGCCTGATCCCGGTCCTAAGTCCTATGTGATCGTCGTACCGATCCGAAAGGACGCGGAATGGTGGATCACGGCACAGGACGGACGGGGCACTATGATGAAAGAGCACGCGGACGCTACGGTGACCTACCTCAAAACGGTCAAGCGTAAGCTCTATCATTCGAGCGGGCTAGACGACCTCGACTTCATCACGTATTTCGAGACCGCCAAGCTGGACGATTTCAACAACCTGGTTATCGGGCTGGAGCGAGTCAATGAGAACCGCCACAACACGCAGTTCGGCAGCCCGACGCTGCTTGGCACCATCCATTCGCTGGATGAAATCCTGGAGGTCTTTTCGCGGTAAGGATGGCAATGTTCTCGGCCCGCCGGGCGATTGGCCGAGCCCTCTCGAACAGATCGTTCCGTGTGAATATAAAAAGATAGGTTTTCCAATTTGCTCGCTGTTGCAACGGTTTCCCCCCCTTTAATCAGAGGAATTGCGCGGAGTTCAGAGCTTTCTATATGTTCCAATGACTTCACTGCTTCTGGTGGTTCCTGATCGGTTCTGGCACAAAAGTAGCCACAGTGTAAGTACGTAGATTAACTGAACTTGTGGCAAGTTCCTGACTTAAGGTATTCAAAGCATTGTCTCAGCGAAAAACAACCATTCGCCCATCCGGCTCTTGCGCCTCCCACTCGTGCCCTCCTACAATGAGCCTTCCTGCGAGGCCCCCATGCCCTCCTCGATTCGCTCGTTTCCCCATGCAATGCGCTGTGACATAGCTCGCGGGCGTGTTCCTCGAGCGGCTGCGGGTGTGATATAGGCGGCCCTGTGAGGCCAGGAGTTCAAGGGAGAGATGCATATGGAAATCATTGAGATTGGTGGCGCCATCTTCGGAATCTTGTTTTTTGGGTTCATTGTATACAACACCGGGCGTAATAAACGAGCAAAGATTGCCGAAGAGACCGCGTTCAGCGACTGGGTCAATAGATCGCCGCGCCCTGATCCCCACGCTGTGGCCTACGTAGAGTACTGCGTTCGGCATGGCGGCTATCATACATGGGAGCAGGCAGCGTGGGTTGCCGACCACATAGACTGGCACCGCGGCCCACAAGAGCAGGCGGATTTGTTCCAGATACACATCCCCAACTTCGCGCCGGCTATGATCCGCATAACCATCCCAAACTTCATGCCAAAGGCGCAACCAGCGGAGGCGGCTCGCCGCAGCCTCGCCTAGACAGGGCGATTATCCCTTTCGTAACAGATTTGCCAGAATATGGTTCTAGTCCTATAAAACCGGAAAACCGGGTGGCTCATGTACAACAAGGTTCGGGTGGCCCTGGGCATTGTTGAGTTCAAGAAACTAGTGTGATACGTGGGAGTAGATGAAACTTATGTGGGAGGAAAGGTCAAGAATAAGCACAAAGGGAAGGGCGGACGCGGAGACTTCGGTGGGACTGGCAGAACGGGAAAATTTATCATGGTGGGAGCTGTCCAACGCAAGGGTAACGTGACCGCTCGCGTGATCGAGCGCACGGACACTGCCAGCCTGAACTGTCTTGTCTAAGAAACGGTATCGTAATGTCAGCCCACTTTCGACTGACGACCATCAGGGCTATAAGAGACTCGATCCGTCCTACCGCCATGTCTATGGGGACTACGTCTGTGGCGCGATTCATAGCAACGCTATCGAAGGCTATCGTGAATCGTAAGATTAACGGCGCGGTTCATAAAGTCAGCAAGAAGTACCTGCATGTGTACATCAATAACTACCGAGCAAAGAGAGACATTTTCGGAGCAGCCATTCAGGCATGCCAACTGTGTGGCGCGTAGCGCTGAGTGTTTTCG
>JBFWZL010000610.1:0-3546 GCA_050185455.1 Binatia bacterium
GTTGATTCGGGGAAAAGAATAAAAACAAGTCCTCAGGCCCCGGGCCGAACGCCGGGAATATTGAGCCTGATCCGGTACACACTCGTCTGAGCCGTTAAGTATAGCGTCTTTCCATCATCGACGCCCCAGGCAAGATTATGCGGATGCTCTGGACCCTGCAGCGTACCCAAATGTTTGCCTGTAGAGGAGAAAATCCACAGTCCGCCAGGGCCAGAGACATACACGTTCCCCTGTTGATCGACTTTAACGCCGTCAATTGCATCTTCTCCTGTAGCACTGGTCATGTCAAAGAAGAGCTCCTCGTTCGTCACTGTACAATCAGCAGTGACCTCGTAGCGCATGACGATCTTCTTCTCCGGGTCCCAATTGCCGACGTAGAGAAACTTCTCGTCTGGTGAAAACGCGATGCCATTGGGACCCTTTAAGTCTGAATTGACCAACTGGAGTTTACCGTCGCGTAGACAAAAAACGCCACTGTATGGTAACTCTTTACGCGGATCGGCGGAGAATTTAGGCAACCCGAATGGAGGGTCGGTAAAGAACAATGCGCCGTCTGAGCGATACACAAGATCGTTAGGGCTGTTCAGACGTTTCCCTTCGTATTTGTCCGCTAAAACGGTCAGCAATCCGGTTTTCTCAAGACGCGTCACACGTCGGTTGCCGTGCTCGTTGATCGCGACTCGTCCTTCTTTATCGAGAGTCAAGCCATTTGAGCCAGGTTGATTGTATTCGCCCACATCGAAGCCGGTATAGCCGCTCTTAGTTTTGTATACCGTCACTTGTCCGTCTTGCGCCCATCGATAAATGGTATTGGCGTTTGGATCGCTGAAAAGGAGGTGGCCAGGGGAACTCTCCGATGTCGGGACCCAAATCGGACCTTCGGTAAAGAGAAACCCGGTTGCCAGTCTCTCTAGCTTGGCGTTGGCTGGAATGATCGTATCAAGCGTTGGATCGTTCTTGATAATGTGAGGAGTAAATTCTGACGGTTTGTAACCCTGATCCGCCTTGTAAAAATCCAGTGTAGCGGAACGAATCCAGATGAAGTTCCCTGGAGGATTTGAAACCGGTGCGTTCATGCCAAAGACGGCGAGCTGAAATTGCTGTCCGGGTTGCACGTTCCGCCCCAACACGACACGATTAGGCGCGTTAAAGCCTTTTACCAATTGCCCACCGGTTTGTCCGAGAACAATCGGTAATTGACCATTGACCCAAATTTCCGCGTAATCATCGATGACCAGCTCAAAAACAGCGGTCGAGTCGGTAGGGTCAAAATTGCCAATTTTTTCCGGGACGGTGATTTTAATGCGATACCAATTAAAGCAAAGCCGTCCGGTTGACTTACGCGTTTCCAGTTGAGCGGGTGCTAGGGTTTCCCATTGAGAATCGTCAAACTCAGCGGCTCCGGCCCGAGGCGTAATATCGTTCGTGCGATTTGGTGAACCTGAAGGACGTAGATCCGGTCCAACACTACGGTGGTCCACTTCAATAATTTTCGTGTCGCTGTAGCGCCACTGACCTTTGAGGAGCTTAACGCCTTCTTCGGTAGCCAGGTTGATGATCGCCATTGGTCGCCCAACGACTGGCGCATCACTGGTAAGTTGAGCAGGAGCAGGGAAAGGGAAGGCTGCTAACGCGGCAATAAAACTCGAAAGTAAAAGAAAGTGATACACTCGCATGTTTATGGCCTTTCGGTTATCGGTCCCCTCCTCTTTGTGGGAGAGGGACAGAGTGAGGGGTGGGACTATCGCGTTTTCACCACGTAGTAGGTCATGGGCGCAGGGACTTCCTTGAACCAATGCGGTGTGCCGGCAGGCACGATGAGCACGTCACCTTTCGTGATCATTCGCGTCTCACCGCCCTGAATTTCCGTCCCGCGAATTTCATCCGGAGCCGTCTCTTTGGCTTCGACAACCGTTCCACCCGTGACGAAGGTCGCTGATCCTTCCTGCACATAGATGATGTCCGCATCTTTGGTATGCACTTCGGCGACGCCGGCTTTGTCGCGGCGACTGGTGTGCACCATGTACTTATCGCTACCATGGAAAAGCACAGCTCCTTTCGCGAACGCGTCATCCACTTGTTCTTTGGGAAAGTAACTGATCTTTCCCGGACCGCTCGTCATTTCACCATTCACTAGGTCCTTCGCCGCGTTCGCCCCGGCAACGGCGATCTCTTCATCTTGCGCTGGCGTCTCACCGCTCACACCAATAGCGCCGATGACTTTTCCTGCATAAGAGATAGGCACCCCGCCCTGTAACGGTGTAGCGCCTGGGAGCGCGAGCGCGGCGATTCGACCATCCTTGACCTGTTCCTCAAACTCGCGACTCGGACGGCGAAAAATCGCCGCCGTGCGCGCTTTGCCGATGCCAACTTCGACGCTGGCCACTTGGGTGTCGTCAAGGCGCTGCAAAACGAGAAGGTTGCCGCCGTCATCGACGACGGCAATGACGACTCGCGCGCTTTTCGCTCGTGCCTCTGCTTCTGCCGCTGCCGCGATTTTCTTTGCCGCCGCTAGGGACAGCGTTTTTTTATCCATGAGTTGGGCATGGCTGGTAGCGGTAAAGAGTAGAAGACTCAATGCCGCCGTTGTTGCTGTAGGTGAAAATTTCATTTTTTACGTCTCCTTTCTGTATGAGGCGCTCGTATATGCCCGTTTGGATGCGAGCGCGAGGCAAGCGGTTTCAGCTGCGGAAAATGCGATGAAACTGAAACCTTTATCCGCGCTGCGGCATTGTAAGGAGCACTGCGTGGCGAAGAGAAATCACAACAGAAAAAAGAGAAAGGAGCTGTAATATGAAGACGCGAATATTTGCTCAAACCTTTACCGCTACACTAGCGGTGGTTGCCCTGGTTCAGCCGGTCTGGGCTGGTGAGGCGACATTCTCGGTTGATCCCGATGCTGGAAACAATACGTTCAATGCGGTATTTGACGCCGCCCTGGGCGAGCGCATCACCGCGGTGAGTTCGATGGTTGGCTGTACGATCAAAACGGATGAGGGGAAGGGCGAAGGACATGCTACGTGTTCTGTGCCGCTCACCTCGATTAAAGTGGATAGCGACGAGATCAAGACCGAGCATTTTCAGCAGTGGTCGACAAATAAGAAAAGCGATCCGCAGCAGTGTACGTTTGACCTGGATATTCCGAAGGTAAAGTTGCCTTCCGCGTTGCAGGAAAAACAGCCGGTCGCGTTTTCAACCGAGGGGACGTTTACGATCTGCGGTCGTAAACGGGAAGGTGGTCAACCGGAGAAGATTCAAGGCACGATCGTGCTCCTTCCCTCCGGTTCTCTTGGCGAAGGGAAGGCCTATCGCATCCGCGCTAAGGTGGAAGGTTTTAATCGCGAACAATACGGGATTAGTCCTAAAGCGACAGCGGGATGGTTGGCTCGCGTCCAACAACTCGCCAACGTGGTCGCGGCCGATGGGACGATCGACGTGAGCATCTTCGCGACTGGCGAAGACAATGCGAGCGCGGATTCCATGAAAACGATGATGACCCAGCACCAATAAGATTCTACCTTCAGCTTTCCTTCGCATCGGTTCATT
>JBFWZL010000611.1:0-3527 GCA_050185455.1 Binatia bacterium
GATAGACCGCCAGCATGAGCATGATGGCGTGCTCGGCCACCGCCACGGAATTAGCGCCGCCGTTCGAACAAATGGGAATGCGGGCTTTGCGCGCCCCAGCAATGTTAACGTAATCGTAGCCTGCGCTCAGCACCTGGAGTAGCTTAAGTCGCTTCGCCTCCGTATAGGCTTCATCCGGCAAGGACCGAGGAAAACCTGTCAGATATTCAGCTTCGCGTATCTCTGCGGCAATTTCCGTGGCGCTGGCGCTAGGCGGCAACATATGCAGGGTAAATCCCGCCGGTTTCATTTGTCGCACCAGATCGAGAATGTCCGGCGGCAGCTCGATTCCTTGGGCAAAAACGATCGTCTGTTCCCCCATAGCGCCCTCCCCTTTTTGTACAGATTCTTGTTTTCTCGGGCTCACCGCGAGTTCGCGGCTTCAGCTTCGCAACGGATTTACGCATTGTCAAGTTATCGAAAGCTGAACGTTACGAAGGAAGGTTGGCTGTTCCTTGAAAACTCAAATCTTTTTGTTCTCTTGTAAAATTTCCTCGCTTAATGATAAGGAAGGACACAAGACTTCTCGAAGGCGTACAGAGTTGAGGAAGAGAGAGTGGAAGCAAATCCACAGCGACTCACGCAGCGGAGGCGATTAATCCATTTCCAGAAAGAAAATGAAGCGCAGGTCGGACGATATTTCACAGAGAAGTGACAAGACAGACCCAAAAGGCATGCGCTCTCACCGGTAAGAAAATACTCCGCCCTTGATTTTGCTTTACGGAGGAACAGTCGTGATTCGAGCAGGCGTGTTCATCGGCGTCGATAAGACAGGCAACCTTCAGAGGCTCCATGACGCAGCTAGCGGGGCGCGTCGTATGTACGAGTGGTCGCTCGCACAGGGAATGGCTGACCAAACCCACGCGAAACTCATCACCGACGCCGACAACAAAAAGGTGGATCCAGATCGCATCTACGACGCAATCAAGGCAATTATCGACGGACCGGGCGTTGATCAACTCATTGTCTACTTCGCTGGACATGGCGTGAACATCAATCGCACCGAGCATTGGCTTCTCACCGATGCGCCGGTGAGAACGAGTGCCGCGATCAATGTCTCGGGAAGCGTCGAGCTAGCCCGTTACGCTGGAATCCAGCACGTCGTTTTTATCTCGGATGCTTGCCGCGTGGCGCCTGAAGGTATCCAGGCCCAGAACGTGCGCGGCGTGGACGTTTTCCCGAACGATGGTACTGGCGACAGAGCCAAACCCGTCGACCAGTTCTTTGCGTGCTTGCTAGGCAGAACCGCCGCCGAGATCAAAGACCCGACGATCGCAGCCCAAAATTACACGGCGTTGTACACGAACGCTCTGCTTGACGCCCTTATGGGAACACGCCCTGAGGTGCTTGAACCTGGCGACACGGCCGGTGATAATTCGCTCTACGTGCAACCTGGTAAACTGCAGAACTACCTCGAAAGTGAGGTTCCGCGTCGCGTGAAAGCAATGGGGCTGGCACAAAAGGTCAACCAGAATCCGGATGCACTCCTCGCGCTCGGCGGGCGCTGGATAGCGCGTATCGAAGCAGCAGTTGCTCCGGCGACCCGTTCTCCGCTCTTGGTATCTTCCGAGGCGTTTCCCAGGCTAGAGAACCTTCGCATTGTCACGGAAAGGCTAGTCCAGTCTGCTGTAGAAGGGAATCGAGAAGTGTTGGATCAGAATCTTCACCAAGCCAACACTGGACTCGTCGCAGGGGCCAAACAACTCGCCGGAACGACAGAGCAACTGGTAATACCCTTTGGTCCCGATCACTTCGAGACCCAATGCGGCATAAAGGTCCGTGGGGCGCGTGTCATCAACTTCTTTGCACTACGTGCAACAGTTGAATTTCTTGGCAATAGCGGCGACCTTCTGCGCATTGACAACATCGAGGGGCCGGCAGCGAGTGTTCTTCTCTTCTTCGAAGGAAACGTGGGCGCCGTCGTGCCGGTTCTTCCTGGGTTCCTTGCCGCACTGACGTTCGATGAGGGTGAGTTAGTAGATATTGCGTACGAGCCCTCGGTGAATAGCTGGCGCTGGGATCTCTACAAGGATCGCGCAAATGAGGTGCGGGCGATTCGAGCAGTGGCGGCCGCATCGTCGCAGCACGGGCGCTTTCGCCTTGACGGGGAAGAGGCAATCAAGGTCGCACAAAAAATGCAATATGCAAAAGGGATTGATCCCACGCTCGCTGTCTATGCGGCGTATGCCTACCATGACCTTCAAGCGATCGAACGCATTCAGCAAATGTCCAGATATTTGCACAGTGATGTTGGTGTAACATTCTTTGATTTAGCTCTGCTGAGCCGTGCCCTGCTCGACAAGACTATCGGGCTAAAGGATGACATCGTCCCATTTGTTCCACTGCTCTCGCAAGGCTGGGCGCTTCTTAAAGCACATCGCGTAAAACTTCATCCAGCACTCGTCGGGATTGAGAGTTCGATGCAGGAATCGCTCTGGTCGCTTTTCGATCTTGCAGGCATGGAAAAGCTAAAAACTGCGATGCAAACACAGGAGGTTCGATAATGCGCCAACTCGTATTGGTACATGGACGTGCACAGGAACATAAAAATGCCGTGGCCCTCAAAGCGGAATGGCTTGATACCCTCTCCGAAGGGTTAGCGAAGAGTAATCTCAAGCTGCCCATCCCGGAGCAAGATGTACGGTTCCCATTTTATGGCGACACCCTCTACGATATGGTCGACGGAAAGTCCGCGGGGGAGGCGGCGGCCGTAATCGTACGCGGCGAAAACCCGGATGACGATGAAAAACGCTTCGCTCGGGCGCTCATAGAAGAGATCCGTCAAAAGGCTGGTGTCACGGACACCCAACTTGCTGAGGTTGTCGGACAAGATGTAGTCAATCGCGGCCCACTAAACTGGGAATGGCTTCAAGGCATTGTCAAAGCTTTGGATCGGTTCGTACCATTCGCCAGCGGGACGAGCATTGCCCTGTTCACGCACGATGTCTACCGATATCTCAAAAATTCCGCCATCCGCGAAACGATTGACACAGGAGTAAGCACAGCGATCACTCCGGGAGTGGAAACCGTAGTCGTTTCCCATTCGTTAGGAACCGTGGTTGCCTACAATCTCTTGCGGCAGCAGGGCCATCTGCTCGGATGGCAAATCCCTTTGTTGGTAACCGTGGGTTCGCCACTAGCAGTGACCGAGATCCGCAAGACTCTCAGGAGCTTTGCCCCTGCTCGTTGCCCGCAGTGTGTCTCGCAGTGGTTCAACGCGATGGACGAGCGTGACGTGGTCGCACTCTATCCACTGAATATGGGCCATTTCCCCGTCGATCCTACGAATCCTGCTATCGAAAATAAGACCGACGTGCGGAATAAGACCGAAAATCGTCACGGCATCGCAGGCTATCTTGATGACAAAGAAGTTGCCAAGCGGATCTACGATGCGCTCGTGGCGTAGCTATTGTGTGACGCCCTGACCTCGCCCGATAATGACGATGGCCCAACTAATATGAAGAAGCACCCGCCGCACCGCCGGCAGA
>JBFWZL010000612.1:0-3516 GCA_050185455.1 Binatia bacterium
CTCTATAAAGGCTGCGCGCGTTCGACGGCCGGGGCCATCCGCTCAATCCACGCCGCCGCTTGGCCGTCTGCCATCTCGGACCCGATCTGTTGGGAAAACAATACGAGCCGTGTGGCTCCTGCCTCTTGATAGGCTTTCATCGCCTCCCGAGAGAGGTTTCCGTCTTGCGGGTCAACAAAAGGACTGAACTGCAAAGTGTCCGGATTGCGTCCCGCCTCCCGTGTAAGTTGGCGTAGGGTGGTCACAGCCTCTTTAAAGCTGTGTGGATCCTCGACGATTGGACACCAGCCATTGTAGCTTCTGGCCACGCGCTCCAAGGCTTTCGGTCCATGCCCACCTAACAGGATGGGCGGACCTCCAGGCTGAACCGGTTTGGGTTCGCAACGAACGGCTGGAAACTGCACCAACTTTCCGGTATAGCTCGCCTCTGCCTCAGTCCAGAGAACGCGCATGGCTTCCACTGTTTCGCGCAGCCGCTGCCAACGCGCGCGAAACGGCGTACCCATCACTTCGGTTTCTTCCTTGAGCCAGCCCGCGCCCACCCCCAGAATGACGCGACCCCCAGAATAGTAATCGAGACTCGCCACGACTTTGGCTGTCACCAGTGGGTCTCGTTCAGGCAACAGGCAAATTCCAGTGACCAGTTTGAGCCGTGTGGTAACAGTAGCCGCCACGGTGAGCGCCACGAATGGATCGACCCAGCGCCCATAGTGCTCCGGCAACGCGGGAGCAAAAGGAAATGGGGTGAGGGGACCGCTCGGAATCACGGGATGTTCTGGTATCCATAGCGAATCGAAGCCCACTGCTTCCGCGCGACGGGAAAGAGCGGCTAAATCTCCAGTCCGAGTCGTTGCAACCAAGATGAGACCAATATCCATGTTACCTCCTTACAGTTTTCCGTTGGTTTGATGCTTGCCTCTCTACGTTAACGGAGGGTTACTCTCCCACCAAAAATTTGTGTAGCTGCTCAACGAGTTCTTGCGGCTTTTCTTCCGGAATAAAATGTCCGCAATCCGGGACGGACCCACCTTCGACCTGCGTTGCCACTCGTCGCAGCGATTCGACCACTAAATCCCCACGTCCGCGTGAACCGCCGCCGCCAAGCCCTAATGTCGGCATAGGCAGTTTGAAGCCCGTGGACAGCGTCGCATGATTGTCCGCAATGTCTTGGGGCAGGGCGCGGTACATGTTAAATCCCGCGCGCATAGCGCCAGCCTGGGCATAGGCGCGGACATATTCATTGATATCGGCATCACTGAACACGCCAGCTTGGTCGGTTCCCCAATTGAAGAACCATTCTAGATAGAGGCGCTCGCGACCAAAAGTCAATGCTTCCGGCAAATCCGGCACGAGATGAAAAAGATGGTGCCAACGCGGCAGTTGTCCAGTGGGCGCCAGGCCGCCCAATTTTTCTGTCTCTATGCCGATAACCGGGACATCAAGTAACACCAAATGGGTGACCGCTTCTGGATGATCAACGGCGAAACGAAACGCCACCACCGCGCCGGCATCATGACCGACTACGGCAAATTTCTCATGTTTTAGATGATCGTGCATGAGTTGCCAGATGTCGTCGGCCACCGTTTTCTTGTCGTAACCGTTCAGAGGGCGGGAGGAATCGCCTAAGCCGCGCAGGTCCGGCGCAATTAACTGAAACTGAACGGCCACCCGCGGCATCACCAGTCGCCACTCGTACCAGGTTTGCGGCCAGCCGTGCAGCAGTACAACCGGTTTTCCTTGGCCTAAGGTTACATAATGGAGACGGACATCTTTGAGATTGGCGTAATGATGCTGGAAGTGCGGAGGGGTCATGATTGTTTCTCCGTTTTGTTAGGATGAAGCGTTTGTGCGCGGGCGCATTCGGCAAAAACGCAACCTATGACCGTGCGAAGTATAGTGTCAAGCTTCCCTGGACAACTCTCCGAGAGCCAGATACGTATTTGAGCTGGGACAAGGTCCTGAAAGTCTGCATCGGAGGGCTGGCGTGCTGTCAGCTCAGGTTACGATCACTGTCTTTGTGAAGGCTATTTCTTTCGGTCGGACCGCCGTATGGGCCATGAATCCCACTAAATCTCTTAAACGTCCTTGAGAAAGAGAGGGAGAGATATGAAAGACGGTTTCCATGTCATCGACAGCGACTTACACATCATCGAAATGGGCGATGTGTACGAGAAATATCTCGACGATAAATACCGGGATAAGATGCCTAAGTATCTCGGCTGGAGCCCTACGAACTTCCCGCATTGGGATGTCCAGGGACAGCTGATCCCGCCTTGGGCAAAGTCCCAAGAGGTAGTCAGCGTACAAAAGTATCTCGATGCACCGACTGAAGAGACATACAGATCCGTGCGTGAGAAAGGGTACGATGCCGAGTCTACCCTTAAAGCCATGGATGCGGAAGGCATTGATATCGGCGTCGTGTACCGCACCTTCGCTCACATGGTGGTTTCGATCGACGATCTCGAACCAGCGTATGCCGCGGCCTATTGCGCGGCCTTCAATGACTGGCTGGCGGATTATTGCAGCGCCAACCCGAAGCGCCTAAAACCGGCGGCGATTGTTTCGCTCCATGACCCGGAACTGGCGGCCGCGGAAGCGCGACGCGCGGTGGAAAAGAGAGGGCATGTCGGCGTGGTATTACTGCCAATGCCAGTCAACGATCGTTATCTACATTCTCCAGAATGCGATGTGCTCTGGAAAGAGATCACCCGTCTCGACGTGCCACTGGCGTTTCATGGCACCAGTGGCGGCGCGTCGAAAGATTACGCGAGTAATCGCTTTCGCGGCAAACCCAACTTCCGTACGCAAAATCACGCGTCAGCCTTCCCTATGGAACTCATGCTCGCGCTAAGCGCGATGGTTGTCGGCGGCGTGTTGGAGCGTTTTCCGGACATGCGTGTCGGTTTTCTAGAAGGCAATTGCGGGTGGCTGCCGTGGTGGCTGCATCGCTTGGATGACCAGTGGAAAAAGTATGGCGGCGGCGAGCAAATCAAACTGTCCGTCAAGCCGAGTGAAATCTTCATGCGCCAGTGCTTCATTGGCACCGATGTTGACGAAGAACTGCTCAAGGTTGTAGTCGATGAAATCGGGGACAATAACATCGTCATGTCCGTTGATTATCCGCATGCGGATGGTCCGTTTCCCAATGGCGTGAAAGAGTTTCTGGAACTGCCCGGTGTCAGTCTCGAATCCAAGAAAAAAATTATGTGGGGGAACTGTCTCCGTTTGTACGGATTCTCGGAAAAGCAGCTCCTCGCCGCGAGCTGATCATTCTAACTCAACCCACACGAGATCGGCTCAGCCCTGTAGGGGCGAAGCATTTGCGTATCAGGCTCCCATAGCTTTGATTTCTACAAGGCAAATGCTTCCGCCCCTCCTTTTTCTCACCTAATCAAAAAGCTTCTTCCCGCTGGCAAACATATTCCACACTATCGCGCCGAACAGCATGACTGCGGTAGCGATATAAAACACCATGTTCCAGTCATTAGTAAACTTCACGATGAATCCCGTTATTAT
>JBFWZL010000613.1:0-3501 GCA_050185455.1 Binatia bacterium
CAAATTCTGTCAAGAAGTGACCAACCTCAAGTTGCAACCCATAGGGAAGACTTTGAGTTGTCAAAAAGGCTTCTTCCAACTCAACGCCGGTTTCTCCACTCAGCGCATCAATAAACGTGGTGATATAGGCTTGCGCCCTGAAATAGGGATCAACCGCACCGACAAGCCCGAGCTCACCCTCGGCCAAAGTGAAGCCGCGCTTGTGTGGGTCATGGCCGCCGCCTTGTAAGGTCTGTAACGTCTTGTCTCGCGCTGTGGAAGAGCCCATGAGCAACGTCGGAATAAAGGAAAGATCGATCAGTCGCTGCGCGCCAAGACCGGTTTGCCGCGTGGACGTTTCACGCGAGATTGGCGCTAAATTTTCTTCTACTCCAGCTTCCTTCAAGGCTTGGTCGAGGGGGGATTCGTGGTGAGACTGAAGCAACTCAGTTTGCTGTTTTCGTATCGCTTCTTCCACGCGCTGTTGTAGACGGTCTTCTGAAATTGACGGACTCTTCTGCATGGTTTGAATTGTGTGTTGGAGTTCTTCGACTGTTCGTTGGAGAGCGTGTACTTGTTTTTTCAGAGCCGTTATTTCCGCTGATTCTCCACCATACGCCACGACAGGCCCCCAGAGGAGTGTCGCCAGCACAAGCAGAAGTGAAGCAGCCACAATGTTCCGCATAACAACCTCCCGCGTAAAAAAAGCGTGCAGCAATAAGTCAGGACACTAGCGCGTCAGAATCGGCGCGCTGCCCTGCGCATAAAGACAGAAGGAAAAAAGAGCGAAAGCTAGGAGAGCGTGGGAGGGGCGCGGGGAGGAAAAGAATGATGAGGACGAAGGATAGACGGGTGTTCAGGCCATGGAGGGGGAAGAGTGAAGAGCAATATAGATGTAACAGCGGTCGGGATGTTTGCCTGGAGGGCGTGACTCGTGTTACTGGCGATGCAGAGCTGGCACTCTTGCTGCACGCCGCTTTGTTTCGCAACATTGTGGACGTGGGCGGCGGACGCGGTCCAAAAACAGAGCAGACTCATGAAGCCGACGAAGGCAGCCGCGCGTTTCCACCATGATTGTTGTCGCTCTTTCGTCATAACTGTTGCCCATACCTAAAGAACCAAAGGTCTGTTGTCAATATTGCAACACAAGAAATGATTTCCCAGCATCACTCGTACACTCTATGTCTATGACCGATGTCGTTATAGTTGTCATAGATTCTCAGTGCGGCGCCAAGCGACTTTTTGCACGGTGCGAAGATCGTCTGGTATATGTACGACGCCGATACGGTACGGAGCAAAAAAACGGAAGAAGACCATAACGCTGATTATCGAAGAACATGAATGGGAACCTAGCGCGGCGCCACCCGTCGCTGACCAAGTGATGCACTTACACGTGGTGAGCGGGAACGTTAGACGTTGCTCAGCAATAGGCGGGGATTTTCAAGTCTAGGCGCTTTCGCATAGTTCGCGTACAATACGGTCATGCCTGAACTGAGTCGTTTCTTTGGGATCATCATTCGAATGTATGCCGAAGCCGATGTCTCTCATCATTCGCCTCATTTTCATGCTTATTACCAAGAGCATGTGGCAATCTATACCATCGACCCTGTAGAACTGATTGCCGGAGCATTGCCGAAACGTCAACACCGCTTTGTCGAGGCATGAGCAGAGCTGCACCAAGCGGAACTCTTAGCGGATTGGCAACGGCTACAGGAGGGTCGCAAACCACAATCTATTGAACCACTAAAGTAAGGAAGCACTCATGAGTCATCCAATCTATCGCGTGCTGGCGTTTGAGAAAGTTGCCCCCTACACGCTACGAATACGATTTGACGATGAGACAGAACGCCTCATTGACTTTCGGCCTATTCTGGCAGGGGAACTCTATGAACTGTTGCGTGATCTGGCGATATTCGACCAAGTGCAACTTGATCCTGAAGTGCATACTGTAGTATGGCCGAATGGGGCCGATTTCGACCCCGCGACCTTACATGACTGGCCACAACATTTTGATGCGCTCCTTGCTCGCGCCCGACGCTGGGAGTCTGAAACTACAAGGGAAGAGAAGCCCGCCTAACGTTGCGCAGCACCGCATCGCCGCCCGGTTCCGAAAAACCCCAAAGGTCTGGTTGGGTAGTTCGCGGTGTGCTGGGGGGGCCAGCGGTTGCGATACAGCGAGTCTTCCCATGATCTGGTTGTTCAGGCCGACACAAGTCGTATTCTTTGTCTGTACGATCCGTCAGACCGACTGGATGGGTAGTCTCGCGCCTCCAGGCGCGAAGGTTTCAGCAAATCAATTCGCTAGCGGGGAGATGTGATTTGGACAACACAACCTCGGAGTTGGACCTCAATCCTACTGTTGGCCTGTTGATTGTTCACGGCATTGGCGAACAGAAAGTGGGAGAAACAGCGGACAAGCTCGTGAGGGGCTTGTCAAAGGCTTACGGCGGTCGCCTGACCGTTACGCGCGGGGACTCCGGAGCGCCGGTGCAGTTGGACTTGGATCAGCGTACGGTTCGTCTCTATGAAGTCCACTGGGCGGATATTCTGTCTGGCGAACGCGTCAAAGGCACATTTCGCTGGGAAGTCGTCCAGGCCTTGGGCTGGTTTCCGTGGCTCAATTGGAAGAGCGGCTTGCTTCGTTCACCGTTATATTCTAAGCGTCTTATCCTCGCCTGGAGCGTCTTCTTAATACCGGCGACGTTGACGCTATACTTGCTCTACATGGGCGCGCGTTTTTTTGCCCAAATGGCTAACGCAATGCTTGGAAAAGACACAGCACCCGAGGTGCAAGTCAAAGGGCAAGGCAGATGGGCGAAACTCAGGGCCACCAGTGAGGCCTACGCGGCGCATGCCCGTGAGGGACGCACGGTGGTCGAAGAAATCCTGGATACATTTGCGGGCGACGTGACTAACTACATGTCCTCTCTTGGTCGAGCAGGAATCGAACACGATCGCGATGAACTGGGAAGGGCCAGCGAGGCGATTCTTGACCGCTTCTATTACGCATTGGCTGCGGCGATTGACGACGGATGCGGAACGATTCAGATCCTCTCTCATAGTCTGGGAACGGTGATCTCCTATCATGGTTTGACAGGGCAAGGTCTCAATGCGATCGACAGCGCACAGTCGCGGGCGCAAAGCTACAATCCCATTCCCAAGCTGACTCAACTTTACACCATTGGCAGTCCATTGGAGAAAATACGCTTCTTCTGGCCGACCACCATCGGCGAGGAGCTTGTCGGGTCTCTGGCGTTTGTCGATGGACAGGCGCGGCGCGTGGTCGGACATGGCGCATCCTCCTGCCGGTTTCGCTGGGACAATTTCTGTCATCGGTTTGATGTCGTTTCGGGTCAACTCACGCGCTTCGACCACTGGGGCGAGGTTCGGAATCATGCGTTGAAGGGCGGCGGTGGCCTTATGCGCTCGCATGTCATCTACGAGCAGTCGCCGGAATTCCTCGCCGTCATCACACAGGGCTTGTTTGGCGAGCCCGCTCCGCTCAAAGAGTTGTGGCGTCAC
>JBFWZL010000614.1:0-3477 GCA_050185455.1 Binatia bacterium
TTCGGGCGATTGTTGAATCCGCGTCATGAGTTGTGCGCCAAGCACGCGGATTCTCTCGCGCACCGGCGGCAAACATAAGGGATGCTCGGCGTGGATGGAGTAGAAGCGGATCGGGATATCCAATTCTCGCTTGCGGCGTTGTGAGATGCTCCCAGCTTTTTCCTTGATTCCGACTGCAACAGACGCCAATGCCGCTGGAAATATACGTCAGGTTCGGATCTGTTGGAGGGATAAGAACCCGATGAATATCGTCGGGAAACGCGCCTTCCGGTAGATCGAACTTTAAGTTCGTATCAAAGCCACGGACCTCCTCCCAATTTGAACCGCCATCGTCGCTTCTCAAGAGGCCGCCTTGTTCGATACATACATAAATCCTTCGGCTATCCTCCGGGTGGAAGGCGATATTTTTGACGTGCGCGATATGAGGAGGCGCCGGGAAAGTCCATTTGGACACGCTGGGGACGGAGCGCAGCGATTCAATTTCAATCCACCTTTCACCCAGGTTGTCACTTTGAAAAAGATGAGCAGGTTCGGTGCCGGCATAAAGCCTGCTCTTGCCATCAACGACGGCAGCCGCAAGACAATAAATGTCGTTTTGGTTTATTCCATTATCCTTTTTCTCCCAGGTCAAGCCTCGGTCTTTACTGGCATAGACTGTTCCTTTGTGAATACCGGCAAAGATAAACCCACTCGTCGGTTCGATTAGGGGCGCGTGCACATGCATGCCCTCCAGCGCTTTGGCGTGAACACCCCAACGCCCATCGCCGCCCTTTCGCAGAACCGCCACGCCATCGACCGTTCCGACGAACAATTCGGATGATGGTGCCTTCGACAAATAAGTCGTTGTGCCGCCGTGCGATACACAAATAGCCATTGTCAGTCCCCTTTCGAATTCGGATCAAACTTTGCGAAATTTGGGCAGAGTTATGTCATCAGTCACATCTTCGTAGCTGATTTCAACGCGATCGCTGATCTTGACCTCTTCAGCGAGACAGCCGATGACATTGCTCCACATCCTCACTCCCTCGTCCAGATCAATCAACGAAATATTGTACGGCACATCGTTCTCCCATGCGGGGCCATAGCTGCGGCACATCACGAGCGCTACATAGACTTGACCCCTGCCGCTGATTGGAGTCCATTGCGCTTCCCGAGAGTGACACTTGGGGCACAAGGATCGCGGGGGATAGCGAAATTGTTTACACGAGAGACATTGCTGCAGCGCCATTTCGTGCTTCTTGCAACTTTCCCAGAAAAACCGACCCTCGATATCGAGCACCGGCAGCGGCTTTAGATAGTCAACCATTAAATTACGTAATCCTACATGTCAGTTTAAATGCCTACCCAGTACCAACGTTGCGTGCGCGCCGAGATTCGCCCCATGCCCGCTGACGATACCTAATCTCGCATCCTTAACTTGCCGCTCGACTTCCACGCCGTCGCCGCGAAGCTGTTTGACCGCCTCTGTGATGTGCAGCATTCCTTCAATGTGGCCCTGCGATAGAAGGCCGCCGTGCGTGTTTACCGGCAACTCCCCGCCGATCTCGATGCGCCCGTTCTCCACCCACGGGCCGCCTTCGCCTTTGGCGCAAAATCCATAATCCTCCAGTGTCACGATCGTAATCGCCGTGAAGCAATCATAGAGCTCGGCAAAATCTATGTCCTTTGGGGCGACCTCGGCCATTCTGTAGGCTCCTTCCGACGAGTGCGTACCGCCGAGAGTCGTCAACGTCGGCGATTCCAGCGGCCCCTGCGTATGTCCCTCGCCGAAGCCCCGAATGTAAACTGGCCGTTGCGGCAAGTCCCCAGCCCGTTCGCTCGATGTAACGACAACCGCACCGCCTCCGTCCGAGACCAAACAACAGTCGAGAAGATGAAATGGCTTAACGATCCAGCGCGATTCAAGAACGTCCTTTACCGTGATCGGCTGGCGCATGGTCGCGTTAGCGTTCAAACTGGCGTGGCGGCGGGCGGCCACGGCCACTGCCGCCAGCTGCTCGCTTGTCGTCCCATACTCATGCATGTGGCGGGCGGCTACGGCGGCATGTATCGCGGGAGCTCCCAACACACCGAACGGCTCTTCAAAGTCTTCCAGTCCATCACGGAGGCGCCCACGTCTATCGCCGAGACGTCCCGTGGCTTGCTTGTGGCCTAAAACGCACACGACAACTTCACAGAGGCCGGCAGAAATCGCCATCGCCGCATGCGCTATCATCGCAACCGGAGTTGCGCCGCCCAAAGCAAGATCGGTTGCATAATTAGGACGAATGCCCGCCGCCTGCGCCATCGACAGCGCGTAAGATCGACGCGGATCGTCAGCGGGTTGGATTGCAAGGAGACCGTCGACATCGGCAGGTCGCAGCTGGGCATCTTTAAGCGCCAAACGAATGGCCTCGAGTTGAATGCCCATGCTGCTCATCGCAGGAAGCTTTCCCACGGCAGTCTCGCCTATTCCGACAATGGCGCATTTATTCTTCAAGTTGGTCATGCTTTTTCGCGGGGGCGCTTAGAAGCGACGGCTCGGATTCTTTCAAGGTAGTTGTCACGCTTAACGCCGCAAAGGTTATGTCGCGCCAGCCCCCTCAAGAGAAAAGCGTGCACGCCCATGCCATATAGGGGGGCGACTTCCCTGCTCTTGATCGCGGCTCGTTCCGCATCCGTTAAACGAAACCCTTGAAGGGCATCGTCCGCATTGCACCTCATACTCATCTTCTCTGACAATAATATTTCGATCGAACGAGCTAACAACGCAAAGCAACCCCATTCCGGCCGCGACCATATCCTAGGGCCTACCGTTATGACAAATTGATAATTTTTATCGCTTATATAGTTAAACCTCTATGCGATTGCATGAACCGACGCGCATTTCCAGCGCCGGAATTGAGCTGAAGACAAGAGGAAATAGGGTGACGAAAATGAAAATCAAGAAGACCGGCTCGCTTTATCTTTGTGATCGCGATGAGAAAGGAGCGACGCGCGCAGCTGCACACCCTGTTTTCTCAAAACTTCGAGAAACGCCCGCGCTGATATCGAGAGCTGTTTGTCCCGATGATAGATAATGTTCATCGGATAGGTAATGTCTAGGTCATGAATTGCCTTTGTCTTGAGCATCCCAGCCGTTAATTCTGTCTCAATCACCGAGTTTGGCAACAGCGAAACTCCATACCCTGCTGCGACACCAGCTTTAACCGCTTCTCTGGAGCCAAGCGTAACCGGTTTTTTGATGATGATTCCCTTTTTGGCGAATACTCTCTCGATGAATGTGGGCCTCCCCCAAGGAGCTTGAAGCAGAAAAGGCTCCTCGAGCACTTCTTTCAACGATAGTTTGCGTCTTTTGAACAAGTGAGATCGTCGTGAGAGAACCAAAACAAGTCTATCCTCGTACCATGGCTCCTTCAAAATGAGCGCGGAAGCCGGATCTCCTTCGATGACTCCGAGATCCACATCATTGGAGAGAATCCATTGCTCGATCTCATA
>JBFWZL010000615.1:0-3462 GCA_050185455.1 Binatia bacterium
GACCCTGAACCGGGAAAATCGCTGATCACAGGACGCCGCGTGCGCAATATACTGTCCAGGTGTTCGCGACTGATGCCCCCGCCCTCTTCTGCAAGAAATTTGCTGATCGTAGCCAGTTGTTTGCCGACGGGATCGAATATCGTGATGCTTTTCCACCTATTTTGGCTTCGGAGGAACCGCGCCGCGATCGTGCGGAAAATATCTATTCTGCCAAAGTCCAAGGGTTCGGACGTAGCCAGCGCTTCAAGATTGGTAATCGATGACTCGATTTCCTGGTCGATGGCAAGGGTGAGAGCGCGCGCGGTATCTTCGAGCCCGCGCCGCCGATTGGCTTGTTCCTGGCGCGCAAAGAGAACCATCATGAGAATCGAAAAAATCAGTAACGGACCGAGTCCACCGATGATCAATCGAATCAGATACGAATTGAGCGTAATGGGACGGGAGAACCAGCCGGTCACGGACGAAGTGGAGGTAACCGGCGCAGTTTCGATTCTTTGAGCCATTGCCGGGAAGCCAAACTAAATGGATGGAAGCATTATATACCACAGAGCGCTAACGGTTGGCGATGCCGGGGCGCTGCAACGGGCGGGCAGCCGACGCTCCTTGGCGTGGTTAAAGAGAAAGGCACGTCCCAGCGGTCATCAAATCACGAATCGTTGCCTAAAGCAGCATTTCGACCGCTTCTGATAGCTCCTGCAGATCTACCGGCTTCGTCAGGAAGCGCGAGGCTCCTCTGTCAAAGGCCTGCTTAATCGCAGAAACCGTGGGATATGCCGTCATCATGATGACTTTGATACGAGGAAGACGCTGAGTCAATTCATCCAACAAAAAAATTCCATCATTGCTGGTTCCGATCCTGAGATCGAGCAAGGCGACGTCAAATGTTCTCTCTTTGGCGCGAAGCAACGCTTCGTCCACGCTGGAGGCGGTATAAACCTCGTATCCCCTCTGGGTGAGAAACCAATTGAGAAGCGTCAGGAAATTGTCTTCGTCGTCGACTGCGAGGATCGACCGGCGAGCCGCCGATTGTACAACTCCGCCCGCTGATAATCCTGTTACAGTCTCAGGGTTTTCACGGGATAATTTCCTCTCTGAAATCCTAAAAGCGGTCCTCCTCACGGTACTCCCAACTTTCTAATGCTGCATGCGGGAAGTCGCCAAAATTTGAGCCCAACGACGCAAGCTTTTTTCTCCCTACGAGGTCTGCCCGCCGGTGGCTCAACACCAAACGCGGTTAATTTGCCTGTCATTCCTAACACTCACCCGCTGGGACTATTTTGAACAATAGCCTGCAACGAAACACACTCAACGATCTGACAATAACGCAGAAATTATACCAAGTTATATTTTATCAGAAGTGTAGTGAATACAGTGACTTGTAGCCTTGACGATTCAGAAAGAATTTAGGTGAAGGAATATGACCGACAATTCGGAGGGAATTTTACTGAAATTTCCACAACGCAGACGCCCGCATTCCAGGAGCGCCGCTGGTAAGGAAAAGCCACCACAATAAAAAAGCGCCAAACTATTTCTCCCCGGCAGCAGTCCAGAGCGCCGCTTCCTCGGCGGTCATCGGACCGCACGGCAATTGGCGGGCGTCTTCGTAACTCCACCTCTCCACGTCATCGCGATATTGCGTGCGCGAGAGCAGTGTGCCCTTGCACACATGATTTCTCGAAAGCGGCTCGCCTTTTTCCTTCTGTAGCTGGCTCACGAGAGCGTCCATCACCGGCGAAGGCACGAGGAAACGTTCGGACGGATAAATAAATCCAAACAGAATGAGATGGCTGAGGAGGACGCGCCAATGCGGTCCGAAACGCTCCTGCAATCGTCGCCAGTCGAGATGCGCCCCGCAAGCGCGAATGAGATGCGCGACATCGGCACCGTCATAGCGCTCGCGCTCCATGACAAAAGCCTTGGTCCAAATCATTTCTTCGGGTGGACAGAAGATCACCGGCACATCGAGGACCTCGCCTGCCACCGAGTTTTCGAACCAGCCGTCGTCGACTTGGCAAACGCCGTTTCCCGAACTGAAAATAAGGTCGATAAAGTCTTGTCGGTTAAAAATCTTTCCGAGCCAATGGGGATGGCATAGCTCGGTCTCATAGTGCTTCTCGGCAAGCTTGTTTAGCGCGCTTTCGACGTCCGCGGGCCGCACGAAGAGATCCAGGTCTTTCGTCTTGCGACTAACTCCCGCGTACAACGCCAAAGCGTGGCCTCCACCAACCAAGTATTCAAGCTTAAATTCGTTGAGTGTTTCAAGCACGTCGCGATAGAACATTTTCCGGTTGGACATACTTACCACGGTGAATAGTTCAGCGGCCTTACCTTTCATGGAACGCTCCTAAGCCTCCGGGATTTCCATGATCCGAAAGGCCGGTCCGCCGGGAAACGCACGCTGCATGAGTTTCATGGCGACGTTATAGACGGGGGCGCCGTTTTTCGTGCGTCCCTCAGGAGAGCCGCGATGCGCATGTCCGTGAAAGACGGCCGTTACGGGGTAACGATTAAGCGGCTCTTCGAGCCTGCTTGATCCGAGGAAAGGGAAAATCTCAGCAGGCTCTCCGACTACCGTGGCCTGGATCGGCGAGTAGTGCAGCAAGACAATGCGTTTTTCCGAACGCAGCCGCGCCAGCGCAGACTCCAGCTTTAATGCCTCATCGATCGCCTCGTGGACAAAACGTTTGATTATTTCCTCGCCCCAGGGACCGAGAGCGCGCTCGCCAAAGCCGCCGGCGAAGCCTTTGACGCCGGCAAAGCCGACCCCGCCAACCTCACGAGCGTCGCCATCCAGCACCATGGCGCCGGCATCCGAAAAAATCCTTTTGACCTCGTCCTGTTTACCAGACTCAAATTCATGATTCCCGAGCACCGCCAAGACGGGAATTTTGAGGCTGCTTATTTGCTTCGCCAAGACCATCGCCTCTTCGGGCAAGCCGTAGTCGATAAGATCGCCGCACAGCAGAAGCACGTCGGCGCTCTGAGCGATTTGCTCGAACAAGGGTCGCATAATTTCATGCGATGCATTGTTGCAATGAAGGTCCGCTAGTGCCGCGATCCGCATGCCCTTTTCCTATTTCGTTGACGTTGCGCGCTGGTCATCATGAATACGGCACGTCCAACGAAATCTGCAAACTCATTGCGAATTCATAGGCTGCGTCCTACGCACTTACCTTCACCTGATTGTCGACCCGTTTGACGCCGTCGGTCTCTTTGGCGATGCGCTCCGCTTCGGTCTTTTGTTCCGCATCCTGCACCGTGCCACGCAGCGTCACGACATTATTGTCGACATCGACGCTAACGGTCGGCGCCGAAGCCTTCGCCGTAGCGACTAGCTTGGCGACGATTTTTCCATGGATCCACGCGTCATCCAAGCGGTTGCCGACCTTCTCGCCGAGTTGCTTGGCCTTCGTCCATTCTTCTTTCGCCATTTGCGGCGTATAGTCCTTGCGAGATACTTCC
>JBFWZL010000616.1:0-3436 GCA_050185455.1 Binatia bacterium
CCGCACAACAGCCCCCGCACGATCCCCGCGCCCACCACGACCCCCCCCTGGCCAGTTGTGCACTTGGTGAGGATGAAGGGGCGATCACCACGGACGCGCTTCGCGTCACGAACCATCACCTCGATACTGGCGCCGACATATGGAGCAAGGTCGACCTTATTGATCACGAGCAGATCCGAGCGTGTGATGCCGGGACCTTGTTTGCGAGGGATATCATCCCCGCCCGCGACATCGATAACGAAAATAAATGCATCGGCGAGTTCGGGTGAATAGGTGGAAGCGAGATTATCGCCGCCGCTTTCGAGCACGATCAGGTCAAGCGTGGGAAATCGTTCTTCCAGTTCGCGGACGGCTTCCAGGTTCATGGTGGGGTCTTCGCGAATTACTGTGTGAGGGCAAGCCCCGGTCTCTACTCCGATGATCCGCTCGGGAGGTAAAAACTCTCGTCCGCGTAGTCGTTGCGCGTCTTCTTGGGTCAGGATGTCATTGGTGACAATAGCGATCTGGCGCCCGCGGGTTTGCAAGTAGGGAATCAGCTGTTCGATTAGCGCGGTCTTACCAGACCCGACCGGGCCGCCTATGCCCAAGCGAGGAACCTCGGCGCGGTTCATGAGGCAGGTTCTCCTGAATCCTTGTCATTTGCGAGCGAAGGCGTGCTTTTCGTTAGAAACCCCCGTCTTTCCGCCGTGGCGAGCGCACTCTGCTTGACGGCGTCGCTTGTGACCTCTCCATCCGTGAGGGCGTTGAGACCGAGGACGCGACGCTGACCGCCAAACGAAACCAGCGTTACCTCTTTCTCCTCTCCTGGTTCGAAACGCACGGCCGTACCTGCGGGAATGTCAAGATGAAAAGCAAACGCCGCGGCGCGATCGAATTGCAGCGCGCGGTTGACTTCGAAGAAGTGATAGTGAGACCCGACCTGAACCGGGCGGTCTCCAGTATTGAGCACTGTGAGGATAAGCGTCGGTCGTCCCGCGTTAAGCATCACGGGCTCGGGACGCGGAAGGATTTCACCTGGAGTGAGTGCTCCCTGCCGTTCCTGCGATGTCATGCGTCCTGTCTCCTCCTTCGCGTGTGCCTATGTGCCGTGTACGGAAAAAAAGTGCAAGGACCCTGCCGTTCGAAATTCTAGTGAGAAAAAGCGTCAGGGAGTCCCACTCTCTGCATGTCTGGAGAACTGCGTAGACGTTAAGCACAAAAAGCACCAAGGTGTTCTTTTTTTAGCCAGCTGGAAGATGAAAATCGAGCTTCTCTGCTCGGTTGAGTCGGCGAGAGCCTTGAGTTGTGAGAGCTTCCCACTCTTGGGCGTATGAATAGCCTTTCTTTCCTTGTTCGGGCTGGATCGTAAGAAGGATTGCCTGAATCCTGACCACCATTACGGATAGTGTTGCTGGAGCAGCAGGGCGACGTACCGTCAGGATAGTATTCTTTTGCGCCGTTTGTCCTGAACGCAGCTAGACGGGCGAAGTTGAAACGTCCGCAGCCCTATTCAGAAGCAGCTTGCCGAGAGTGATTTCGTTCTCTTTTCTTTATGCTGTTATTTAAACGTTTTTTCTTGGCGCCCTGGTTAGGGGTGTCTTACGCATGAAGCAGGGCGGTACATTTATTGCTCCCCATGAAATGGTGCATCTGTGCGTAGAGGTCCTATGTTAAGAGAGAGTGGCGATCGGAATGTAAAGGTTAGAGGAGCTTCTTCTATTGCTGTCTCTCCACCGCACTCATTTTCTCCCCTCTCTTTGTCTAGTTTGACGGGATACTCCATAGAAATTTTGCACACTCTTGCCGCCCGTTTCTCCGTGAGGAAAGAAGTTAGCCGCCATCAATTTCAGGAATGGGTTTATGACGCGCTGGAACGCCAACCGGAACTCAAGGCGCTGGAGTGGGTTCCCTGCGTACCTTGTAAAGAAAGGTTGGTTTTTGAACAAAGGGTGCGAGACGAGGGATTTGTCAATTTTCATCTCACCGAGATTGATCCTCAAAGCCGCTTTGTTTGCGCGAGACCACGAGAAGAATACTTTCCGGTCTATTACGTTGAGCCGATGGAGAAAAACCAGGCGGTGTTTGGTTTCGACCTTGGATCGAACTTTCGGCGGAAGGTTGCTCTAGAAAAAGCTCGCGACACTGCACGTCCTGTGGCGACGACGCCAATTCACTTGGCCCAGGAGGCGAAAGATCAGTTTGGGTTTCTGGTTGTTTTTCCGGTGTATTATGGAATGGAGAACGAACCGGAGGTTTACCGCCAGAGCCAGCTCCGTGGGTTTGTTGTTGCGGTGTTTCATATAGGAAGTTTGGTTGAGGCTTCCTTACAAAATCTGAGAAACAACGGAATCGATGTTTCAATTTACGATGGTTCTGGCGACGGAGGGTTGATTTACTCTACGCGTCCGGTGAGCAACGAGAACAAGCCGGGAGGCTCCTCTCGTCTGGTCCTACAGGAGTCGGAATGGACGGTTCCTTTGAATGTTGGGGGCGACCCTTGGCTCGTCGCCTTCCACGTTCAGGGGGAAGCAACCACAAAAACTCAGAGCTTGTCGTCCTGGACGAGCATCGCGACTGGTTTGTTCAGTACCGGATTGCTGGCGGCGTCTCATTATAATAATGAGCTGCGTTCCACGGCAAAGCTGGCCGCGGAGAATGTTGCTCTGCAAGAAGAGATTTTGGTGCGCAAACAGGCTGAAGAAGCCGCCGAAACCGCGAACAACGCCAAATCAAATTTTCTAGCCAACATCTCTCATGAAATTCGCACGCCACTAAACGCCATCCTCGGATACGCGCAAATCTTGCAGGGGGACCTGACGCTCCAGCCGGAACAACGAAACGCGGTGGAAGCGGTCGCCGCCAGTGGAGCGCACTTGCTCAGCCTGATTAATAATGTACTTGATTTGACCAAAATCGAGGCTCGACGATCAGAACTCCATCTTGTGGAATTTTCCCTCAACACGCTCCTGCACGACCTGGAGGTGATGTTTCAGCCGCAGTGTGCTCAGAAACGACTCGTACTACAAGTCGCACGGGTAGAACAGCATCCAAATGTAGTGCGCGGCGATGAGGGCAAGCTGCGCCAAGTGTTGATCAATTTACTTGGCAATGCCGTGAAGTTCACCATGACTGGCGTGATCAGTCTGAGGGTGCAGAGCGAGCCTGGAGAATTAATTCGTTTTGAGGTAACCGATACCGGCGTAGGCATAAGGGAATCAGAACAACAAGAAATTTTTCATCCTTTTTCGCAAGGAATAGCTGGCCAGTCTAAAGGCGGCACTGGATTGGGGTTGGCGATAGCCCGCCAGCAGGTTGAGTGTATGGGGGGACAGCTGGCTTGCCGGTCTGTATTAGGAAGCGGCTCGTGTTTTTTCTTTACCCTTTGGCTTCCATTCATTAAGGCCGAGACGGCTCATGCCGTTTATGGCAATCCGCAAGTACTAGACGCAGCCGTCAC
>JBFWZL010000617.1:0-3412 GCA_050185455.1 Binatia bacterium
AATCCATCCGAAAGGATTTCCAGCACCCCTTCTCCATAAATGAACCCACTTTGCTCTGCTTGCGCCTGTAGGATGGCAAAGATGAGGTCCTGCTTGCGCATGCTTGAGGAGCCCTCAACATTAAAGTCGCGGGCGATTTGCGCAAGTTCCCCGATCTTCTTTTCTTTGAGCGCTTTGAGATTTAGACCGGTTTCTTCTTCTGATGCAACGTCGACACGGGCATCGCGCGGTTCGGTGACCTCAGTCTGACCACCACCATTAGTTCGGGCGACCGTACGACCCATAACGGATCCTCCCTGGCTTAACACAGTAACTAACAGGACCCCAGCCCTTCCACCACGAAGGGGCCTTGGATGCAACGAGCAAGACGGGCAATGACGACCCGAGGTTAGCTGAAGGCAAAAGGCATTCGATGAGTGGAGACAGAATGGTCGGAGAAAAAGCTCTCCGTCTTTGGGAATTATGTTCTAATGATAGTTGATCCTTTTTTCCCCGTCAACAGGAAGCTCTCGATCTTTTTCGTTGGCGCCTCTTTGTAAAAAATTTCTAGCAGACAAAGGAAATCCTGCGGATAAGGGGCGCAAAGACAGAGCGGCGCTCCCGACATGGGGTGTAAGAATTCGATTTGTTCAGCATGAAGCGCCTGCCGAGCAAATGTTCGCGCAATGGGCGAGACATTCCGGACATTGCCGAGGTCCCCGCCATACAGATGATCACCGACAATAGGGTGTCCGATCGCTGCCAAATGTACTCGTAATTGATGGGTGCGTCCAGTTTTTGGAAATAAACGGAGGAGAGATAACCCTGTCGTTTCTGCTATGAGTTGGTATCGACTGACGGCTTCACGACCGCCGTGGCGACGCACGGCCATTTTTTTGCGATTGACTGGATGACGGCCAATTGGCAGCTCGATAGTCCCCGATGACGCGCGCAGATGACCAACGACTACCGCAAGGTAGGTTTTATGAACTCTTCGCTCCTTGAATGCACAAGATAGTTGTTCCAACGTCCATAAATCCTTCGCTATCAGGAGAACGCCGGACGTATCTTTATCCAGCCGATGGACGATGCCCGGACGGAGCGTAGTGCTCCGCTCAGCTACTCCCCATCGAAACAGTAAAGCGTTCACCACAGTCCCGTCCCATTGTCCGGGAGCCGGATGGACAACCATACCAGGAGGCTTATTGATCGCAGCAAGATGTTCGTCCTCAAATAGTATGTCTAGAGGAATACTCTGAGGCTCCACGGTAGAAGGGGTTGGCGGCAAGGGAAGAACTTCCAACATCTCCCCTCTTTTCACCAAACGGCCTGCTTTCGCTACCGTTCCTTCTACCCATACACGCCGTTCATCGACTAAAATTTTTATTTGGGACCGAGTTTCCCCCGTCAGTCGAGCGAGGACAAGATCTAGTCGCCGTCCATCCAATTCTAGAGGGACACCAAACCGATGTTTGCAAGCATCTAAAATGGGAATGGACGTTTCATTAGGAATCATTGGGGAAAGCACAGAGCGAGACACGATAGTTTAAGATATATCTGAGCCACTATGGTTTGGCAGCAGCGAATAAAGCACGAGCGCGACCCGCATCTTTTTGGATCTGCTTTACTAACTCTTCAACCGAAGGGAATTTTTGTTCCCCTCGCAGTCGAGCAACAAACGCCACGGAGAGACGCTTTCCGTAAAGGTCTCCAGAAAAATCAAACAGATGAGCTTCCAGCGTTCTCTTATTCACACCAAACGTAGGATTTAACCCAATATTCGCCACACCAGGTACTTCCTGCCCGTCAACGTCAACCATAACGGCATACACGCCATTAGGTAACAGTAAATCTGCACGAGGTGGTAAGTTTGCTGTAGGAAATCCTATTCCTCGCCCACGTTGAAATCCCCTCACCACCCGCCCGCTCACGGTATAGTAGCGGCCTAAGAACCGTGTCACTGCTGGCATCTCCCCAGAATTAAGCAAGGCGCGCACGGCTGTGCTACTAACCTCTTGGCCATTGGTTTTGATCGGTCCTACAATTTCTGCCTCGAATCCATACGTTTTTGCCGATTGCAGCAAAGTCTCTGCGTTCCCAGCGCGATTACGACCGAAACTGACATTGTGGCCGACAATCACCTTCTCAGCACCGATTGTTTCGGACAAATAATTTCGCATGAATTCTTCCGCAGAAAGCTGAGAAAACGGTAAAGTAAAGTGCTGGAGGAATACTGTCTGAATCTCCAGAGAAGAGAATAATGATAATTTTTCTCGCAAACTACAGATAAGAGGAAGCCGCTGGTCCGGCCGCAGAACAGAAAGCGGATGGGGATGAAAAGTCAGAACAATAGCCGTTCCTTGACGATCCTTGGCCTCTTGGACTAAGCGACGGAGGATAGCCTGATGTCCAATATGGACGCCGTCAAAGTTGCCAATACTGACAATGGGGTGAGGAAAGGAAACTCTACGGCTGATATGACGGATAATCTCCATGCAGCCCAGCCTCATCTTTTATAGACAGAAGGAGAACACTTTAGCGGCCTAGGATCTGTAATCGCACTTTTGCTTCTTGAGCTTGTTCCGAGTTCGGATGGTCGTTGAGCAGCTTCTGCAGGATTAGTCGTGCGTCAGTTTTGTCACCAATCTCGAGGAAAGCTTGAGCTTGTCGTAAAAGGGCTGCGGGGACTCGATCTCCTTTCCGGTATTTTAAGACGTCATTGAACTCGAGGATCGCACGATTGTAATCTCTCTGGTTGAAATAACTCTCCCCAATCCAGTATTGCGCATCGTCCGCCATTTCAGAATTTGGATACTTGCGCTGGAATGAACGGAACTGCTGAATAGCATTATCAAATTGCTGAGCTTGCAATGCCCGCAATCCAATTTTGTATTCGTCCTGTATCTCTGGAGCCTCCTTGGCAAGTGCTTGATCTTCCGGACTTCCTGTCAAGGTATTTGGCGTCATAGGAGAGGCTGAGCCTGGGGATTCTGTGGGTATTTGTCCCGGCAGCATTTCGGTAGGCGAACGGGGAAAAGAAGTATCGGGGTTCCCTGGGAAAGGCGTGGTGGGCGGACGCTCTTCCAAGCGAGATTTAAATTGCTTCTCGAGTACAGCAATGCGGTCCTCAAGCACTTTGAGTTGAGGTCCTGTGCCGACACGTTCTTTAGAGGCGCGATCAAGGCGATAGCGAATCTCTTCGACTTCTCCTCTGACTTTCTGGATCTCACGCCGTATTTCATCGAAAGAAGCGCGATTATCAGCCACGACTTGCGCACGGAGCGCCTCTCGCGCCCTCTGTTCAGCCTGCAGATCAGTCTGGGTTGCACATCCGCTCATCAAGAAGAGGAGCGAGCCGATAGGAAGTAAAGTTCGATAAGGGTGTTTCACAGGAGCATCGTTATTGTGTACAAGTTAGCGAGTTAATACGAGA
>JBFWZL010000618.1:0-3403 GCA_050185455.1 Binatia bacterium
CACGGCGCTACCGTTTCTCCCGACGACGTCTGTTGGAAGGCGATCTCCAACTCATAGAGACTTTCATGACGCGCTTCATCCACTCGTGGAGCTTGGCTGGTCGGCCCCACAAAAAGTCCTGAGAACAAATAGGAGAGACTTGGGTGGTGCTGCCAGTACGTCAGCAGGCTTTGGAGCAGCTCAGGACGTCGTAAGAATGGGCTGTCCGCCGGAGTCGATCCCCCCAACGTCACATGGTTTCCCCCTCCCGTACCTGTATGCCGGCCGTCATGCATGAACTTTTCTGTCCCCAGACGGGCCAATCGCGCCTCCTCATATAGCACAGTCGTACACGTTACGACTTCTTCCCAATTCTGCGCTGGCTGGATGTTCACTTCGATTACCCCAGGGTCAGGCGTTACGGAAAAGTGACGGAGACGCCAATCCGACGGAGGAGTATAGCCCTCAATGAAAATTGGCCAGGAGAATTCCGCCGCCGTGAGTTCTAGCGAAGCGATCAAGTCAAGGTAATGCTCTACAAAACGGAGGGGTGGAAGAAACACATGTAACCGACCATCACGCGGCTCGACGCAGAGCGCTGTTCGCACCAGATCGCTGAAATCCTCTCCTTCGACCGACACTGGTTCGAGGATCTGTTCGCGCATATCATCATGTCGTGTAGGGTCTGGTCGCGTAAACTGAGCGTAGCGATCCGCTACCTCACCGTGGACTTCTTCAAGTGCCGAACGGGAAGCGAAAGGTGATTGCTCCGGCTCTAAGTCTCTAGCTTCAGAAGGCGCCCAGGGCAACGAGTCCAAAGGCAAACGATACCCCATTGGCGAATCGCCGGGGAGTAAAAACATATGTTCACGACGGAAGCGCCACTGATTACTACACCAAGCTCCTTCGTGTGTTTCGCCTCGCCATTTCAGAGGGAGAACATATCCCACGACTTCCCCTAATCCTCGATCGAGAATGCGCGCGAGACGGCGACGTTCGTCAGGATCATCCAGATTATATTGCAAGGGATCGACGTTGGCCGGTAGCGTGCCTTCTTTCCAGAGATAGTACACCGAGTCCTCATATCCTGGGATCGCGTGCTCCGGGGAGACGCCAAGACGTTGCGCCAACGCGCGAATGAAGCGATAGGCCTGCTTAATGTCATGCCGTGTTTCCGTGTTTTCCTCAGCCAATAAGGCGGGGTCACGCCAGACGGGAACGCCGTCCTGACGCCAGAAACAATAAAACGCCCAACGCGGCAGAGGCTCCCCTGGATACCATTTCCCCTGGCCGTAGTGCAGCACCCCGCCGGGAGCAAATCGTTCTTTCAGTCTATGGAGTAGAATGCTCGCGGACTTCCGCTTGTTGGGACCTAGCGCGGCAGTATTCCACTCCTCGCCATCCATATCGTCTATAGAGACAAAGGTTGGCTCACCCCCCATTGTCAAACGTACATCTCCCTCGACAAGATCATTATCGACCGCGCACCCAAGCGCCTCGATTGCTCGCCACTGGTCGTTAGTATACGGCTTGGTGACACGTGAATCTTCATGAATGCGCGTTACATTCATGTGAAACTGAAAGTCGACTTCGCCTTCGTCGGCGAATCCGGTCACCGGCGCGGCGCTGACAGGATCAGGAGTACACGCGAGGGGGAGGTGCCCTTCCCCGGCAAATAACCCAGAGGTAGGATCAAGGCCTATCCATCCCGCACCGGGAACAAACACTTCCGCCCACGCATGCAAATCAGTGAAATCTGCGTCAGGACCAGAGGGGCCATCAAGCGCTTTCGTATCTGCCGTCAGCTGAATCAAATACCCAGAGACAAAGCGCGCGGCAAAACCAAGATGACGTAAGATTTGTACGAGTAGCCAACCGGAGTCTCGACAGGAGCCTTTTCCACGAGCAAAAGTTTCTTCACAGGTCTGAACGCCAGGTTCCATACGAACAATGTAATCGATGTCTTGTCGCAAACGCTGGTTAAGATCAACCAAAAAATCCACGGTCGCTCGCGGAGAACGATCCACGTTAGCCAGCCATTGCCTCAGGTGCGGACCGTTTTCCTTGATTTCTAAATATGGCCCCAATTCTTTCGCCAGTTGCGGCTCGTACGGAAAAGGCGCCTTTTCCGCGTACGGATCAAGAAAAAAATCGAACGGATTGATAACGGTCATCTCGGCAACTAAGTCCACCTCGACAGCAAGTTCGCGAGTCTTTTCAGGAAAAACTAGACGCGCGAGAAAATTGCCGAAAGGATCTTGCTGCCAGTTAACGAAGTGCTGTGCTGGTCTGACCTTGAGAGAATACGCGGAAACCGGGGTACGACAATGAGGAGCCGGTCGGAGACGCACAACGTGAGGCGAAAGGGAGATAAGACGATCGTAACGGTAACGTGTCAAATGATACAAAGCAACGCGGATAGCCACGGGCGCACTCCTTCTAGTCAACCCTTCTCACGAGGGAGGGAAAACCACTTCGAAATAGAGCAAGAAACATTCCCTGCTTGTTCAAAACTAAAATCCTTGAGCGGCCGCGCAGATACGCGAATCTCTTGAGAGAAATAAGCGAAATAGTGCCTTTTTTTTATTCAGACAGCAAACAAGTAAGGGAGCAAGCTTGTTACAATAGATCCTGGTGCGTTTCGATGACCCGAAACACGATGCCGTACTCGATCGCCTCCACGGCGCTCATCCAGAAGTCACGCTCCATGTCGGCAAGCACCTTCTCGAACGGTTTGCCCGTCTGTTTGGCAATAACACGGGCAATGCGTTCTCGTGTGCGTAGGATTTCCTTGGCTTGGATGGCGATATCGGTTGCTGGTCCGCCTGCCCCACCGCCGGGCTGATGGATCATGAAGCGCGTGTTCGGCAGACACACACGCCGCTCCTTCGGCGCGGCGAGAAAGATGTGTGTCCCTGCGCTAGCTACCCAGCCGGTGCCAATCGTCATCACCGGTGCGCGGACGAATCTGATCATGTCGTGGATCGCATCCCCAGACTCGACATGGCCTCCAGGGGAAGAAATTAGGACATTAATAGGAGCATCGGATTCTTGAGCAAGAGCAATGAGTCGCTCGCAGGTGGCTCGCGCTGTGGAATGGTTGACCTCGCCGAATACGAGCACAAAGCGAGACTTGAAGATAAGCTGCTCCGCAAGACTCTCCGCTTTCTCAATCTTTTCTGGCGTATCTTTGGCTGCATCCATTAGGCGCTTCATAAGGTTCTCCTTCTAGTCCAAGTTATTCGTTGCTCATGGGGATTACACCAAAGAACTTGCCCTCGTCCAGGGAGGCTGTTGTAGAGTGTTTGTGCGAGGCAGGATAACGCTTTCAGAAATCTCCCGGGTTCAGTCAGAACTGTAAGTCGGAGGAGATGCAGTAGAACACAATGAGGCGACTAAGGGTTAGATGATAATCTTATCGTAC
>JBFWZL010000619.1:0-3399 GCA_050185455.1 Binatia bacterium
CCCCCATTGCGCAGACACCGAAGTACACCCCCGCGGCCACGAACGCTGGGCTCTCGGCGTCTTGTACATCTAAGGCTTGAATGTCTTACGCGCACACATCGGCCATAGCGAAAACCATGGAGGCGACACGTTCCTGTTGAAAACTCTGCATAACGAGATCCGGGGTTTCATAAGCGCGGAATGCCTCTTGCCGCCCCATGCCGCGAATGTGGACCGGCGGCTTGCGCAAATCTTTGGCGCGATCGGCTGTGGTCAACACAAAGGCGTGCCCACCGTCAGTGACGTAACAGTAGTCAAATAACCGTAACGGCTCGACGATATAGCGGGCGCTCATGTAATTGTCGAGCGTGATGGGTGTCTTTTGTACAGCCTTGGGATTAAGGCTGGCGTGTTGACGCTGATTGATGGCTATCGTGGCGAGCTGCTCCTCGGTCGTGCCGTAAAGATGCATGTGACGACGGAACGCAAACGCAAAGGGCAGTGAAGGATTGAACCCGCCATAGGGAGCGTGTTCCTCCAATAAGGCGCCGCCGAAACGGTTGCGGTTCGTCTTTTGATTTGTGCCGTACACCAGCAGCACATAATTCGCCATGCCCGAGTGTAGGAGCAGGGTCGCATGTTGGATCATGTAGCAGCCGGTCGCGCCGGAAGCCTCGACCGCGCCACCTACTCGTGGATTCATGCCCAGCATAAGGCCGAGTTTGAGATAATCGCCCTGACGTCCGTAACTGGGTTGCACAAACAAGCCGTCAATATCGTCTTTCTTGAGGCCGCAATCTTGTATCGCGGCTCTGGCGGCATCGATAGCGAGTTCGTCACCGGTTTTATTCGGTACCGATCCTTGCGGCGTGTCGCCCACGCCGACAATGCAAATCTGATCACACAGGTCTTGTAGCGGCATGCGCGTCTCCTTTGCGATGATTAAGCGGTCACATGCGTAGGCGGACGTTTTCCTGCCCAGGGGCGCGTTTGCTCCAGTTGCGTGGCCAAGCGGAGGAGCGTAGCTTCGTCGCCGAAACGACCCACAAATTGCACGCCGATGGGAAGGCCGTTCGCGCTCCAATGGAGAGGCAACGATATGGCTGGTTGTCCGGTGGAATTAAACAGCGGGGTAAAAGGCACGTAGGTAAAGACCTGTCGTGTCCATTCCATAGCCGTCATGCCTTTACGATTTTGGTTCAATTCACCCAGGAGAGCAGGAGGCTGGGCGATCGTCGGTGTTACTAAGACATCCACGTTTTGGAAGAAGGCGCCAATCTGCCGTGACAACGTGTTGCCATGCGCCATGGCGTTGAGAAGCTCCACGGCGGATCGGCGTTTCCCGTCTTCATAGCAAGCGAGTGTCACGGCTTCGAGATTGTCCGGCCCGGGCTGACGTCCGAGCATCGCGGCCAATCCGTCTACTGCTGAAGCCGTATAGCTCGTCCAAATAACGTGGACGTTTGTCAAAAACTCTTCCCAATCATAATGGGGATGGTCTGCTACCAGTGTATGTCCAAGGCCTTCAAGTAAGCGCACGGTTTCTTGAACGGCTTTTTCGCATTCAGGATTGATCTTTTCCCCTGAAGCCGGGGTTGTCGTCCAAGCAATGCGCAGTTTCCCTGGCGGAGTGTTCGCAAGCTCTCGGTACGGACGGGGAGGGGGAACTGGCTGGCCAGGCGCGCCCACATCTGCGCCGGCAACCATATCGAGCAGCGCGGCGGCGTCGTGAACACTACGAGTGACAACAAATTCGCACGCAAGGCCGCAGAGCGGGTCCCCGTAATCAGGACCAGTCGGGACACGATCTCGAGAGGGTTTGAGGCCGACCAAGCCATTGCAAGAAGCCGGGATGCGGATGGAGCCGCCGCCGTCGTTCGCATGGGCCAACGGTACAATACCTGCAGCCACCGATGCGCCTGAGCCGCCGCTGGAACCGCCCGGGCTGCGAGTGAGGTCCCAGGGGTTATGGACGGGACCGAAGAGCACCGTTTCCGTTGTCGGGTTGTAGCCGAGTTCAGGGGTTTGGGTTGTGCCGATGAGTACGAGACCGGCGCGGCGGAAACGCGCCATCAGTTCAGTGTCTGCGGCAGAAACGAACCCTTGCGCGAGCCTCGCGCCCATATCGCAACGAACGTTCTTGGCGTGGAGCACAAGTTCCTTGATGAGAAACGGAACGCCCGTGAACGGGCCCTGCGGAAGACCGCCGTGAATCTCCGTCGCCGCTTGCTCAGGCAATGTCTGGAGTACGGCATTCAGTTTGGGATTGATTGTCTCTATTGCTCTGAGCGCGGCATCGACAAGTTCCTGTGGCGTCACTTCTTTACGAGCGACGAGTTCCGCAAGTCCCAGACCATCGTGAGCAGTGTAGTCATTCAGAGAAATCATGCCAGCGTCCTCCCTCGCAAAAAACCTGACCAAAACATGTAGGTTGAGATACCGCCGCTACCACACTTTGAGTGGGACGGCAAGCTCGATCCTTGTGAGGGGACGATTCATTTAGATCAGAGGGGCATTGCCTTAGATCTCAATCTAGCCGCTTTTCTATAGTGGAAGATGCCGACCGCGTAGTTGTGCTTAGCGGAGGACAAGCTACTGAAATAGGCATACCGCAAGAACTAATTGCCCGTGGAGCATGGCTTGCTCATTTTGCACAAGGATACACCGGGCAAAAGACTCACGTTAATGTTGTAGAAAACTCTCATCAATAACCATAATGTAGGAGAAGGAGGAGGAGAAGAAGATAGGTCAAGGGGGAAAATTATCTGAAGGGAGAAATTCGTTTGGTCAGCAAATACCGGTCGTGTTCGACAAAGCCAACTTTGCGGTATAATGCCTGCGCGTTGGTGTTCTCTCGCTCCACTTCAAGATGAAGGGCGCGGACGCCAAGCCCGCGACATTCCTCCTCCGCGACCTGTAAAGCAAATTTTCCAATTCCCCGGCCACGCTGACTTTCACGAATGTAGACCTCATCAATAAACGCGTCATAGCCGCCAAACTCAAAGCTGAAACCCAACGTCAACACCAAATATCCAACGGTCTCCCCTGCATGAACAATGATCCATAATCTTCCAAGCGCCTTATTGCCGATAAATTTCTCGAGTGCGGAGCGTACAACCTGTTCGTCGAAGTGAAGATGGTCAAACCGGTAGTACTCGCGCATGAGCTGGAGAAGCGTATCAGTGTCAGCTGGTTCCGCGAGTTTGCAGATCGTTTCCATATGCTACGGACTACGCCTTACGTTTCAGTGTTTCTAGCACTTCCGCTACCGTCGTCAGCTGAACGCCCCACCGTTGCCATTTCGCGAGAGTCTCTCGGCCTTGCCCTTCATTCAGCGCGGCAATCGCGTCAACGGGCACATGCAACCGCACCGATCGGTCTTTAAGGCCAGTGATTGCCTGGTCGACGCACACTTCGGTC
>JBFWZL010000620.1:0-3393 GCA_050185455.1 Binatia bacterium
GCCGGACGTGTCGCGCTGATAACTGGAGGTGGCTCGGGTCTTGGATTTGCCATCGCCCGAGAGTTTGCACTTCTCGGCGCTGCTTGCGTTCTGGTGGGACGTAATGGAGAAAAGCTGGAAAAAGCTGCTTTCGAAATCCGTTCTAGCGGTGGACGAGTCGTGCCGTACGTCGGAGATGTTCGCGATTACTCTCAGATGCAAGGCGCGGTGCAGGCGGCAGTGGAAAACTTTGGTGCGCTTGACATCCTGGTCAACAGTGCAGCAGGAAACTTTTATTGTCCGTCGAAGGACCTTACGCCGAACGGCTGGCGTACGGTCATCGATATCGACCTCAACGGAACCTTTTTTTGCTGCAAGGCGGCATTCGACGTGCTACGCGTTTCGAAATTCGAGGGACGCGTGATCAGCATCGTGACCACACTGGGCAATACGGGCTGGCCGGGTCATGCTCACGCCGGCGCGGCGAAAGCCGGAATACTGTCCCTGAGCCGCGCGCTCGCTGTGGAGTGGGCAGAACACCAGATTCACGTGAATACGATATCGCCGGGACCCATTGCGGGAACTGAGGGCACCAGCCGGTTATATGAACAGCGCGGACTGGCAGAGCTTCAAGCGAGAAGAGTGGCTCTCGGCAGGTTCGGTAAGACGATAGACATTGCCAATGCCGCCGTTTACCTTGCATCTCCGGCCGGTGATTTCATCACCGGCGCGGATCTCGTGGTCGATGGGGGGCGGTGGTTGAACTATGTCTGCAAAGACTCGGCTGCATGATTGAGGTCTCGCGGCTTGTACGACAAGCGCGCCCTATCTTTATTTACGATGTTTGCATGAAAGGAATGTTGTGGGTAATAGACACGTATCGGTAAGCCGGCGCAAGGGGGGTACTTGTCATTCGCTTTATCAACGATAAGGCGCGTAATGCTATGACAGTGGAGATGCGATCTCAATTGTCTGCGGCGGTGCAACGCGCGAGTCGCGATGCCGACGTTAGGGTGATTTACATCACTGGTACTGGTGCTTCATTTTGCGATGGCGGCGACCTTCGTATGCTTAAAAATGCGTGTGAACCGTGGCAGGTACATCGCAGATTTCGACAACTCGGATCGTGGCTCCTACCGCTCATTCAAATCGATAAACCTGTAATCGTAGGTGTCAACGGCGTGACGGTGGGTGGCGGGATAGGCATCGCTCTAACAGGCGATATGGTGGTCGCAGCCGAGAGCGCTTCGTTCGTCCCCGGCTTTTTCCGACTTGGTGTGGTTCCGGACGTGGCGACCATGTATACGCTGCCGCGCGTGGTGGGGCTCGCGAAGGCGAAGCAGTTCCTTTTTGGCGGCGAAACGCTCAATGCCGCGCAGGCTTTGGATTTCGGTCTCGTGTCCCGCGTGGTACCCGACAAAGACCTCGACCGGGAATGCCTCAAGCTCGCGCACGAGCTCAGCAAAGGACCTGCCGAAGTGATCGGGCTTGCCAAGCTCCTCATGTCACGCACCCTTGAGACCGGGGTGTCTGAGATGTTTCTCCTCGAGGGATTGGGGCAGGCGCTTGGAATGTCGAGTCCGGAATTTCGTGAGGGGCTGGCTGCGCTCCTCGAGCGTCGAAGTCCGAACTTCCAGAGTGCGGTGCGCGCCGCGGACCGCACTTGATGATACGGATCTGGCACGCAGATTTGGCACAGTGAACCGCTATTGAAGAAATAGTGTCTCCGTTCTCAGCGGAGCTATAAAGAGGAGGTAACAAAGATGTTGATACTACGCTACGTTGTCGCATGCTTGGTAACTGCGCTCACAACGGTATTCGCAATAAGTCCGGCCATGTCGCAGGTCGACTACCCCACGAAGCCGATAAGAATGGTCGTCGGTCTGTCTGCTGGCGGTGCCGTCGACATCACGGCGAGGAGGCTTGCCAACAATCTCGCCGAGCAATTTCGTGTTCCATTGGTAGTCGACAACAAGCCTGGTGCAAACGGGGTTGTGGCTCATGACTTGGTGGCTCGCTCAGAACCTGATGGTTACACTGTAGTATTCAACAGCGGAAGCTTGGTTCAGGGGTACGCCATATCCAAGAAGATCACCTACGACCCGATCAAGGACTTCGCGCCCGTTATACTGTTCTCTCGAACGCCATTGACAATCGTCGTCAATGCTTCGAACCCGGCAAAAAGTATAGGCGACTTCATCGCGCACGCCAGAATGAATCCCGGCAAACTGTCCTACGGCACGGCGGGCACGGGAAATATCACGCATCTTGCCGGGGTGTTGTTTCTGCAAAATGTTGGAATATCGGCTGTGCATATTCCGTACAAAGGCTCCGCCCCTGCACTCCTCGATCTCATGGGTGGTCGGATCGATTTTTCCACCGCATCAGTCACGTCGATTTCCGCGCATGTGCGCGAGAACCGGTTGAGGGCGCTTGCGCTGATGAGCGATAAGCGATCGGTTGCCCTTCCTGGCCTCGTCACGTTCAAGGAGGCTGGAATTTCCAACATGGAGGTATATTCGTGGGTCGGGATCATGGGGCCGGCAAAAATGCCCCCCCAGCGCGTCCAGCGGCTCAATGCTGCGGTCAGAAGCGCGCTTAAGGATCCTCAATTGATCTCGGCTATAACGCAGGACGGTTCCGAGCCGCTCGGGTCATCGCCAACGGAATATGCCGAATTCATGCTGAGAGAACTGCGACGCTGGACAAAGATCATCGAAACTAACCGCATCTCGGCCGAGTGAGATGCGGCATCATTAGGAGCTTGAACGGATGAAAGGCTTTCAATCCACTCTGTACGGAATTCGTGTGCTGGATCTGACTCAGTTCGAAGCTGGTCCTGCATGCACAGAAGTGCTTGCTTGGCTAGGCGCCGAAGTAGTGAAGGTAGAGAACCCCAAGGGCGGTGACCCCGGAAGAACTACCGGTGCGAAAGGTGGAAAGGACGGCAGGTGGTTTGTCCTACTCAACGCCAACAAGAAGTCGATTACCATCGACCTGAAAACTCCGGAGGGCGTCGAGCTTCTCAAGGAGATGGTAAAAAAGGCGGATATCTTTGTCGAAAATTTTGCCCCGGGAACTATCGAGCGTCTTGGATTGGGTTATGAAGATCTTCTGAAAGTCAATCCCCGTATCGTTTACGCCCAGATCAAGGGCTTCGGCCCGGGAAGTCCGTACGAGCGCAACCTAGCCTTGGACACAATCGGCCAGGCGAGTGGTGGAAGCATGAGTGTCACGGGTGAGCGAGGTGGCAGACCACTTAGACCTGGGCCCTCGGTGGCTGACACCGGCAGTGGAATGCTGCTGACCATCGGCATTGTCAGTGCTTTGTTCAGGGCGAGAAACACCGGGAAGGGTGCGCATGTGGAAGTCGCAATGCAGGACGCGGTTATGCAGTTCATCCGTGGTGCCTTT
>JBFWZL010000621.1:0-3385 GCA_050185455.1 Binatia bacterium
TTGCCGTCAATAAAACGTTCGCTGCTGTCAAACTCTGCTTTTCGACTTTCATCAACTCTCTCAATTTCGCTTCGGTCAAATGTCGCTGGTATTGGCCCGATCCACAAATGATTTAGGAGAACTATAGGTTGGGCCTTCGACGCGATCTCACTATATCACTGTCCGAGCGTGTGAAATTCGCCTCTGAAGAGATTGTCCTGAAAGTGACCGCGCGGATTGCTAGTCAACCACAATGGGCAGCCGCGGTCACACCGAAAAATGGGGCATCGCTCTCCTGGGAGGCCACGTTAGAAACGCGATAACAATGCGGAAAACGAGAGCGACGCATACTCCTTTTCTCGTTTTCCACCCTCATCGGGTGCTTGACAAACTCCCCCCGGTGAGGGGTTCTTTTCCCCTCTCGCTAGTCGGTTCTTTTTTTTCGCGGTCACGCCGCGCCTCTAGCGCCTTCAGCTTCGTCCCGTTGCTTTCAGTTTATTCGCTTGGATCATAGTTGCGACCGTTTTATCCCCTAAGAGGCCTACGATTACGGTGACCGTGTCCCCGACCTGCAGATCAGTGAGCATACACATTTTGCCGGCCCGCGAGATGGCTGCATTTGCTGGTACCGTAAAGGTCTGTTGATGCCCCCCCGCTGTGTCGATCATGGTAAGTGTATCGGGGTTGACCTCAACCACCTTACCTAGATGGGTGGCCGCCCACGCTGGGAAACTGAGAACCAGGGCGAGTACTCCTACCATGCTCATAAACACTAACCTTCTGCTCTTCATTGGTGTCTCCTTTCAGGTGTGGCATCTGAGGAAGATTTATCACTCCCGGCCTGGGCAGTGCAACGGCAAGTGAAAATGGCAGCCATCCATAGCAACGTGAGTACCGCCGGCAGGAACGGAAGAGATGGTGCAATAGTAACCAACCAGGGAGCCGAGGGCTCCCTTTTTTTGCGCTGGTCTTCCGGCAATGTGGCGAAGCAACACAGGAGAGCGGAGGAGGTGGAATAGAGGAGGAGGAAGCTGCTTTCCTGTATTGTCCGCCACGAAAGATGCATCGGCAAAGCAGGCAGAAACTGAAACGAGAAAGGAGGACACACACTTGGCGGTCAAATTGAGAAAGCGCAACGGCAAATGGTGAGTTTATATCGACCACAAAGGCCGGCGCAAGGCGAAGTGCATAGGAGTTAGTAAGAGTGCGGCGGACATCGTTGCAGGAAAAATGGAAGCGGCGCTCAAACTCGGAGACCTTGGCATGCTCAACGAAAAACCCCCTCGCCCCTTCGCCGTCTACTTTCACCACTGGCTCAACATCTACGTCAAGGCGCATTGCAAGGAATCAACGCGGGACCGGTACCAGCGCGCGTTTCATCTCTCTCTCTTCCCTGCCTTTAGGCAGAAAGACATTACAATGATTACCCGTGAGGATGTGAAGCGGCTGGCCTATTCCATGCTGGCCCAGGGCAAGAGCCGCAACACGGTCAAAGCGGCGCTGACGCCGCTCGAACTCTTTAACCATGCCGTGGAAGACGGACTATCTCACCGTGAATCCCGCGATGCAGATCATGAAACGTACCCACGGGGAAGACGCTCCACACGTCAAAAAAGCGGTTTTCTCACCCGTGAAGAACTCGGGCTGCTCCTACGCACCTGTCAGGCGCATTTCCCCGACTATTACCCGTTCGTCTCTCTGCTGGCGCGTACCGGCCTACGCCCGGGCGAAGCGCTGGCCCTGCAATGGGAGGACTTCGACTTTCAGGGGCGTTTCATCACCGTGCATCGGGCGTTTAGCGGCGCGCGGCTCTCGACGCCGAAGAACGGGAAAACGCGCCGTGTGGACGGACCTGAGCCAACAACTTACTGAGACGCTCAAAACACTCTTGCTGGAACGGAAGAAAGAGACGTTACGACAGGGTTGGGGAGACGTGCCCGCATGGGTCTTTGTTTCTGCGGAAGGAACGCCGCTCAACCGCGGCAATTTTCGCTGGCGGATCTGGTACAAATTCCTTGAGAAGGCAAGCTTGCGGCGGATCCGGATTCATGACCTCCGCCACACGTTCGCCAGTCTCTTAATCCAGCAAGGGGAGTCCTTGGCCTATGTGAAGGAACAATTAGGACACCACAGCATTAAGCTCACGGTGGACACGTATGGACACTTGATACCAGGGGGGAATAAAGCGGCGGTGGACCGGCTCGACGGGCTCGAAACCGCATCGATTCGCAACCCCACCGCAACCGACGACTTGAACACTATTTCTGAAATCGCTACAACTCAGCGAAACAAGAAGAAAAGGTGGTACTCTGAGGTAGGATGAATCTGGATTTCGTACATCATACCGAACTTCATAAGATTTTCCCTCCTTTTTGATTGTTCCGTTTTTCTCTCGGCGCCTACTTCTTTTGCATATCTAAAAAACTCGGAAACCCAGTGTGGGCAGAGACGCCGCCATCAACCACAATGGCCTCTCCCGTGATGAATGAAGCGTCATCAGAAGCCAGGAATAGCACGGTGTTGGCAATTTCTTCCGGCTCTCCCATGCGGCCCAGGGGATGGACTGCCGCTTGCAGGCGACGAAATTCGTCTTCCCTTCCCGGGCCGAGAATTTGCGCGGCTCTCGTGTTAATCGCCCCTGGACACACACAATTCACACGGATGTTATATTTGGCGTTCTCAATCGCCGCGGACCGCGTCAGGTTAATGACGCCCGCTTTTGCGGCATTATACGAGGAGAGACCGTAGTCTCCCGCCGTCCCGGAAACCGACGCTGTATTGACAATCGCTCCTTTTCCTTGTTTGCGCATGATCGGCAAACAATACTTCATGCCAAGAAACGTGCTCGTCAACGTCACTGCTAACACACGGTTCCAGCTGTCGAACGAGGTTTCCTCCAAGCTCGCCACGTCGGCTGCTCCCGCATTGTTGAACATGATGTCAAGCCGACCGTAAGTATCAAGCGCCAATTTGATCGTCGCCTGAACACCTTCAGGATCAGCGGCATCTATTTTGACGCATATCGCCTTCCCGCCGCTCGCCTTGATGCCGTTGGTGACTTCTCCGGCTCGCTTGCCGCTCAAATCGGCGATGACTACCGACGCGCCCTCCTGAGTAAATCGCCGTGCGGTCGCCGCGCCAATACCAGAACCACCAGCGGTAATAATTGCTATTTTGCCATCGAATCGTCCTGCCATAGTTTGCTCCGCAAGAAAGGTATGGTGTTCAGTGCTGGGTGTGAGGGGCTCGAAGGAGAGGAGACGAACGATGTTGCTCTGCCCTCTCAGCTTTTCAGTTTGGTCACGCCTCCGTTTCTGAAGCCCAGCACCCAGAACCTGATCAGTCTTGTCCAGTCGGCCAATAATCGTTCGCGCCTAATCCTTCCAACGCCAAGCCATAACCAAGA
>JBFWZL010000622.1:0-3363 GCA_050185455.1 Binatia bacterium
ATGTGGTGACGGCGGTGGCGATCAACGTGCGGCGTCTCATTGCCTGGTTTGACGGCGTACCAAAAGCCACCACTCGGACGTCCCATTTTGCCGCCCTGGCTGCGTAAGAACGTAGGCCAACAGTATCGTAAGAAATTCCGGACTCCCACGAACTAGTTTTCCATTCTATGTGACTGTGACAGTGGAGTCTATGTCAATGAAGAACTGACGAGAACCGATGCGGAGTATACTACGGGTTATTGGAGAGTAGCCAGTTTATGACGGACAAATTGAAGGAGCGGATCAAGGTCGAGACAGAGGTGTTCCGGTTGGTTGTCTGGTCACCGTAGGTATTGGAGGCGGAACGGCATCTCTATCCTTGGGAGATTTGATCCCCTACAAGCTGGCGTGGGTCTGGATTGGCAGTGCTGCCACGGCCGTGGCGAGCTTGGCCGCCTGGTTCCAGCACTGCACTGAGAAAGCTTATTGATCAGCTCCCGGAGGATGCAAAATGACCGGCATGGAAGGGATGGCATTTAGCGGCGGGACGATTGCCTTAGTCAGCATAGTTGCTCTCGTGTGGAAGTTGACCCACAACTAAGATAACTACAGCCTTCCCTTTACTCCTAAAGGCCTCATTGGCGACCTCCGTTATGAGGGCGGGTGGAACACCTGTCTAGTTGTTTCTGGAGTAGGAAGAATTCCGGTAACGAGGGCTTTCGCTCAGCCAGGAACACTGGACGAGCCGAGACGGAACACCTGTTGTATCCTGCTGAGGAGTCGCTTCTTGGCTTCGGTCGACTGCTGCGCCGCGGCTTCATCAGATAAGGCTTGCCGTCCATTGTTCAGCGTTGTTTCCCGTGCGACGAGCATCGTACTGAAACCGTCGGCAAGCTGTGGATGATTCCTTAGCATTGACGCGAGTGCGTCATGATCAATCAGAGAACACACGGCGTCAGACTTAGCGATATACCCTGCGGGTTGAGATTCTCCAGTGAGTAGCGATACTTCGCCAAAAAACTCTCCAGGCTTTAATGTCGCTACCTCGCGTCGAACACTATTGACGGACACATACACGGAGACTTCTCCGCTACGCACGATGTGCAACGCTCCACTGCTATCATGCTCGCGCAAAATTTCCTCTCCGGCGGCAAAGCGAACGGTTTTCATGGCCGCGGCGAGAACAGAGAAATCTGCCGCAGAAAGCGTGGGGAACAGTCCTGTCTGCTCTAAAGCCGAACGGTGATCCGCCGCTACATCGACCGTCGCCTTTGACGGCTCTACGACAAGAGTGCGAATGGGGAAAGGAATTTCCAGTCCCGCGCGTTGCACGGCGTACCACACGCGTGTGCGTACGTCACTCGCGATGACGGTATGATAGGTATAGTCGTTGATCCAGTAGCGAAGTTTGTACGTGATTGCGCTGTCAGAAAAGTCTGCGACGATGCAATCCGGCGCCGGGGACGAAAGCACTCGTGGGGCGCTCATGGCGGCGTTGAGCAAAACTTGTTTCACGGTGTTCGGCGGATGCCGGTAATGAAAACCCACGATGATCTCTTCGCGTTGTACGACATCTGGACGCGAGAGATTGAGCACGGCGGCGTCGAGCAGTTGGCTGTTCGGCACAACGAGAAGATCGCCTTCCTCAGTCCACAACAAGGTCGATCGCCATTTGATCTCGGCAATCCGCCCTACGTGTTCTCCCACCTTGATCCAGTCGGTAATGCCCAGGGTCCGGTCGATCTGCAGGGCGAGGCCGGCAAAGAGATTGGCAATTGTATTCTGTAGCGCGAGACCAATGACGGCGGTGAGAACTGCTGAGGTGGTGAGTAGAGAAAGCGGGTCCAAGCCTCGTTGGTACAAGATTGTCAAAACGATGAGGAGGAGAACGCTCACGTGAATAAGGTTGCGGATAAGAGAAGGAACGTGGAAACGGGTGCGAGTCAACGCCAGATCGAAGATGACAATACCCACGAGGCTTGTCATGCCGATAATAAGACCAAGTAGATCGAGAAGACTGAACACGCCCCACAACGTATACGCGCCGAACTTGAGCGCTACCGTTGCGCTGAGGCCCGCGACAAAAGCGAGGGAGAGGCAAAAGAGAGGAGCAATCGTGCGAGGGCGGTGCTCAGTGGGGAGGGCGCGCCTGAAGAGAACGGTAAGAAAAATCAGGAACAGCGCCAATGTTGCGCCGGTCCAGGTTTGGCCGAGAACGAGCAGTTGATTAAACAGTTCCATACAACTGTGTCCTCTGATGCCGATGGAAGGAAGAGTGTTTCCTTTTAACCGAGTAAGATGGGTAACAATATGCCTAAGCCCAGGATGAAGAACCAGAGTGCTGGAGCGGGCGTACCCACTGGTCTGTGCAATCGCGCTTCATGGGCGGCGAGACGTGGATCGAGGAGCCGCCAGGCTTCATAGCGCTGCTCTAAGAAGAGAAACACCAGAGCGCTTGTGGTGCCGTAAAGCAGATGGCCAATCAATGCGGGGAGCGCGGCGTTCGCGGCCTCAGTCGTCCAGCTGAACGAGCCGCTCAGGAGGATGGGGAAGAAGGTTAAAGGGCCGAGAATCCACCAGACGAGTCCATACAGCATCCCCCACATCACGCCGGCTCCGACGGTGGGTGATTCTCGCTGGAAAAGGATTCCGTAGCTGACGCCGATTGGTAGGCTGATCAACAGATGGACGATAAACCCCAGAGTCGGAGAGGAACTATCGACGAGGTTGGCAATGCGAGACAGTGCGCCGGTGGAGGCCATCACGGCGCTGAAAATGACGCCGCCGACCAGACTGGCAACCAGCCCCCAGCCAAGCGAGCGAAGCGTTTGTGAACCAACGCCTTCCGGGGAGCGCAGTAAAGGGTCGGATTCGATAAAGAACCCTACCCAGAGACGATCGAAGAACGCGTACAACAAGCCGACAATGACGCCATACACGATATGGCCAATGAGCGAGCCAAAAAGTTCTGCGCCATGCGCGTATGACCAATCAAGCGAAACGCCTTGGAGAATGGGCAACAAGGTCAATGGACCCAGAAACCACCACAGCAATCCATAGCCAAATCCCCACCCAAGGCTTGAGCCGTAGCCGCGAATATCTCGTTGAAACAGCAACCCAAATGTTGCGCCGATAATAAGGGCGAAGAGAAAATGCAACGTGACGCCAACGCTATACGAAGTTGAGTTCACGAGACCAGCAATCAAGGGAAAGAAATTGACCTGCGCCATCCATTTGCCGAACGCCCAGCCGCCGACGATACCGGCTCCACCGCCGACCAGCAGCGCGCGGGGCAGACTGAATGTTGTCTCTCCTTGTTGCGCTTCAAAGCCGCGTAGGGCGCCGAGTGCGACGCCGAGCGGCATGCCGAAACAAAGGAGGTGC
>JBFWZL010000623.1:0-3358 GCA_050185455.1 Binatia bacterium
AGCGAACCGCAGCGAGCGCGAACGCTCTCGTGGGATGACTTGCGCCCGGGGAGCTTCGATCCGCACGAGCGCGTCAAGGACATGGACATCGAGGGAATCGATGTATCGATCCTGTATCCATCGATAGGCATGTTCTTTACTGGGATGAAGGACTCGCAACTCGCCGCCGCTGCTTGTCGCGCCTACAACAATTGGATGGCCGATTTCTGCCGCCCGTATCCGACTCGGTTGTATAACGTTGCGCCTGTGCCGTTGCAGGATGTGAACGAAGGCATTACCGAGATGCGGCGCGTCGTGAAAGAACAGGGAGTAAAGTCTGTTTCCATCCGTCCCAATCCGTACCAGGACCGTCGGCTCAACGACCCGGCGTATGATCCGTTTTGGGCCGAGGCGCAGGAGCTGAACTGTACGGTGGCGATTCATAGCGCCGTTCTGGGAGATATGCCTACCGCCGGCTTTGATCGCTACCCACAATTCTTTCAACGCATGATCATTGCCCATCCATTTGAACAGCAAATGGCCTGCATGGATCTTACGTGTGGCGGGGTGCTGGAGAAATATCCCAAGTTGCACATCGCCATTTTAGAGTCCGGCGGCGGCTGGCTGGCATACTGGCTCGCTCGGCTTGATGAATTTTACGAAAAGATCGGCCATATGTTGCCGCCTCTGTCGTTGAAGCCGAGCGAGTATTTTCTCCGGCAATGCTTTCTTTCCTGTGAGCCGGACGATGTTGCGTTGAAAACCGCCGCCACGCTTGGGATTGAAGACGTGTTGATGTGGGCGTCGGATTATCCCCATTACGACTGTGTGTTTCCCGGAGTGGTGGATGAGCTGAAGGAGCATTGTGAACCTTTGCCTGAGAATGCACGGCGCAAGATTATGGGAGAGAACGCCGCGCGGTGTTATGGACTGTAGACAGAGAGAGAGTTGAGACAGAGAGGAAAGGGTATGGAACTCGCCTATTCCAAAGAAGACGAAGCGTTTCGTAAAGAAGTGCGGAGTTGGTTAAAACAGAATCTGCCGAAGAAAGACAAGGCGGTCAGCGATCTGATGCCGCATGATCCCGAGCGTGTGAGGCGCGCCAAGGAATGGCAACGCAAATTGTACGATGCCGGTTATGTGGCGATGAGTTGGCCGCAGGAGTACGGCGGGCAAGACGCGGACGTTATGCGCCAGACCATTGTCAACGAAGAACTCGTCTTGGCGCGTGCTCCGGGCCTCATTGGTGCGTCAGGGTTGGGGATGCTCGGACCAACACTGATCCGGCTTGGGACCGAAGAGCAGAAGCGACGCTATCTCCCCAAAATTCTCACCGCCGAAGAAATCTGGTGTCAGGGATACTCCGAACCTGGTGCGGGCTCTGACCTTGCTTCATTGCGAACTCGCGCGGAACTGGTTGGCGATGAGTTTGTCGTTAATGGACAGAAAGTATGGACCTCTAACGCGCAGTTCTCAGATTGGATGTTTTGTCTCGTGCGCACCGATCCGGACGCTCCGAAGCATCGCGGCATTTCGTATATTCTCATTGACATGAACAGTCCCGGCATCACTGTGCGCCCGTTGATTCAGATGACCGGTGATGCCGGCTTTAACGAAGTCTTTTTTGATAACGTCCGTGTCCCACGAGTGAATTTAGTCGGTGAGTTGAATCAAGGCTGGATGGTGGCGAATGCAACCCTCTTTCATGAGCGCAATATGCTGGGCTCGACTACACGCACGCAGCTGATGATGCAGAACTTGATTCGTGTGGCGCAGTCGCGGCAACGCTATGGTAAACCCGCTTCGCAAGATCCCGTGATTCGACAAAAGCTGGCGGATTTGTTGACGCGAGTGGAAGCTATGAAATATCACTCGTATCGTCAGTTGACGACGGAACTCAAGGGAAAATCGCACGGCGTGAGTGCGATGGTGAACAAGCTCGTCGGTACAGAACTCAACCATGACATTTGTGCGTTGGCCCTGGAGATCCTGGGGTCGTATGCGCCTCTCAACCGCGGGTCTGCCTACGTCACTGACAACGGCGTCTGGCCGTATGAATTTATGTTTACGCTCGGGCTAGTCATTGGCGGCGGCACCTCGCAAATTCAGAAAAATATCATCAGCGAGCGCGGGTTGGGGATGCCGAAATCGGGATAAGCAACCTGTTTAGTAGCGTCCAGCGCCTAAGGTTGGAAGAATACGCACCACGTAACACGCAAAGCAAAAGAAGAAGCGGGGAATCGGGGAAACGGAGATGGATTTCGGATTATCAGAAGAACAAGAAATGTTGCAACAGTCGGCGCGGGAGTTTCTCACGCAGGAGTGTCCGCCGACGTTTGTCCGTGAAATGTATACAGGCCAAGACGGCTTTTCTCGTGAACTGCATCGGAAAATGGCTGAACAGGGGTGGACTGGCTTGTTGATTCCTGAAGCGCAAGACGGCTTGGATCTGAAAATGCTCGACATGGCCGTGCTCCTGGAAGAGATGGGGCGAGCGGTTGTACCTGGTCCGTTTCTTTTCTCTTCGGTGCTCTTTGCGCTCGGGATGACGCTGGGAGGATCGACAGCACAAAAGAAAGCCTGGCTGCCGGGTATTGTGTCGGGCGAGGCGCTTGGAACACTTGCCTTTCTCGAAGCCGACGACCGGCTTGATGCCGCCGGCGTCATGCTGAAAGCGAAGAAGAGTCGTGACGAATATGTCCTGTCTGGCGTGAAGATGTTCGTGCCGTTTGCGGCGGTGGCGGATGTGCTGCTGGTTGCCGCGCGCACGGGTGGTCGTGGTGAGGAGGGCGTAAGTCTCTTTCTTATCGACCGCGAATCTCCCGGAATAACTCTGAGCCCATTGCTCATCTTTGATCAGACCCGTCGCGTGTATGCCGTAGAGTTTAAGAACGTAGTTGCGCCGAAGACCGCATTGGTTGGTGGAGAAGGAGCAGGGTGGAAGATCCTCGCTCGCTTGCTTGACGCCGCCTGCGTGGCGTTAGCGGCGGATAGCCTCGGCGGCTCGCAGAAAGCGTTGGAAATGGCGGTCGAGTATACGAAAGTGCGGACACAGTTTAATCGACCGATCGCTTCGTTTCAGGCGCTCAAACACATGGCAGCGGAGATGGCGAGCGAGATCGAACCCGCGCGTTCACTTGTATGGTACGCCGCGCATACTTTTGATACCTCCCCCCGCGAAGTCCCTCGCGCCGCGTCCCTAGCGAAAGCGCGACTTTCTGATGTCTATGCGCGTACGACCAATCAGGCGGTGCAAATGCTCGGCGGTATAGGCTTTACCTGGGAGCACGATATGCACTTCTGGTTCAAACGCGCGAAATGGAACGAGTTCGCCTTCGGCGACGCGACATACCACCGTGAACGTTTGGCGCAGTTGGAA
>JBFWZL010000624.1:0-3354 GCA_050185455.1 Binatia bacterium
TACAATAGATAGCCGTAGTAGTGGACGCCATAGTTGTCGGTATTGAACGTAGACAAGCGCAAGACGAGTTGGGCGCCAGCGAGCTGCGCTGGCGAACCTTAACGGAAGCCTTGCCACAATTGGTTTGGACCTGCAGAATAGACGGCAGCTGTGATTATCTGAACCAACAGTGGTTGCTTTATACAGGCGTTTCCTTAGACGAACTTCTTGGTTGGGGGTGGACGCAGACTGTCCATCCCGATGATGTGTCTCTCGTGCGCGCAAAATGGTCAACGGTTGTGGAAGCACGAGAAATCTTTGAAATGGAGTATCGCCTTCGCTCAAAAGATGGGAACTACCGGTGGTTTAAGGCGCGCGGCATCCCACTCCACGATACTATAACCAATACGATCAAGTGGTTTGGGGTCACTTCAGATATACAAGATCAAAAGCTTGCTCAGGAAACGCTCCAGACCGCGCGTGATGAGCTGGAACGGCGTGTACAAGAACGTACGGCTGAGCTGAGAGAAATGAATGAAGCGCTGCGCTCTGAGATTACCGAGCGCGTGCGCGCGGAAGAGGCGCTCCACCGTAGTGAACGGCTTGCAATGCTCACGACGGCGGCAACGAAGTTGGCCCATGAAATTGGCAATCCTTTGAATGGCTTGTCGACAACCGTGCAGATAATGGAGCGTTTCCTGAAAAAGCAGAGCCCATCGGAGGATGAATCATTAGACGCCTTCCTGCAAGATCTCAGAGCAGAGATTGCCCGTCTACAATCCCTTGTCCAGAATTGGCGTTCCTTATCGAGTATGACGCGAATAGATCTTCGTCCGCATTCTCTCTCTCGTTTAGTTGCTGACGTACTCCGTTCCCAAGTACAGTACTACACCGAACTCGGCATCATATTGTGCGAAAGTATCCCACCCGACCTCCCGCCTATTCTTGCTGATGCAAATAGTCTCGCGCAAGTCATCTTAAATCTCAGCAAGAATGCTATTGAGGCTATGCCGGGCGGAGGTACTCTCACTCTGGACGCAGCTCGTAAGGAGGATCAGGTGGTGCTTCATATAAGCGATTCAGGAAAAGGAATTCCTGAATCGCTCAATATTTTTGAGCCCTTTACGACAACCAAAGAGAACGGAACGGGGCTAGGGTTAGCGATCGTCCAACAAGTCATATCGGCTCACGGCGGAACGATTACGTATAGAAGTACGCCAGGAGAAGGGACAACATTTACGCTGACCCTAGCAGTAGCCCCAACAGAGAACGAGAACAGTTTCGCCTCACGTTCCCACGTGTGAGCTTTCCCGTTATAGAGTGGACCTAATAGCGAAGCGTCGGTAAAGCCATAGCAAGAGCACTGACCCGAAGAGGGCCATGAGAAACCCAGCCGAGTCATTGGGTCCGTAAAAACCTAAGCCACGACCGACGATTCCTCCTATGACCGCGCCGGCAATCCCCAGTAAAACTGTGACGATGACGCCCCCTGGGTCGCGTCCAGGCATAACCAGTTTTGCCAGTGCGCCCACAATTAATCCAAAGATCATCCAACCAATCATTTCGACACCTCCACTGCCATAAATCGCGCTTCTTGGCCACCGAGAGCCTTTTTCGATGGGGGGCATATCCTGCTATAGCTGCAAAGCCTTTGCCAGAAGTGATGCCATAATACGGTTTCTCGATGAGCATTATCCATTAGGTAACCTAGGTAACCCTTCGACTTCGCTGCGCTACGCTCAGGGCGAGCGGAAACGCTCCGTTCATGCTGAGCGTAGCCGCAATCGCGGCGGAGTCGAAGCAGATGGGAATGGATAGTCATTACGGAGAATCCGTATAAGGGGTGTGTCTTCAGAGAAGCGGCACAGCCAAATCAGAGGCCGAGAGAAAATGTCCCATGTATAGGACAATCCTCATATCTTCGTTCCGCAGCTGAGACAGAGCTAGCAAGCCTTTGACTAAATGATTGTTTTTTTATGACTTCTGGAGGTCTATAGTTCGGCACGTTGGTTGCTTTCTTTGAAGAAAACATCAATCACTCACATCCGAGTTGATTCCAGAAACGTGGGACATAAGAGAGGAGCCTATGAAAGCGCAGCGACAATGGATTTCTTGGAGTATGCTGAGTATTCTTGCCTCGGTTATTCTCTCTAGCTGCAGCGCAAAATCTCCACCCCAACAACCGGCTCCCATCATCACCTCGACACTCGCTCCGCCTTCCCCGGAGACGAAAAAGACTCCTCCTCCACCCGCGCCGCAAAAAACCGAGCAGATCGGCGCCGCTTCGTTTTATGGGCAGCAATTTCACGGACAAGAAACTGCTAGTGGGGAGACATTCGATCAGAATCAACTGACCGCAGCACACCGGAGCTTACCGTTAGGTTCAAAAGCTGTCGTGACAAATTTGGAAACCGGCAAATCTGTAGAGGTGACGATTAATGATCGCGGTCCCTATGTAAAGGGGAGAAAAATTGATCTTTCACGCGCTGCCGCTCGCAAAATCGGCTTAACCAAAAAAGAAGGTGTTACCAAAGTGAAAATAACTGCACCCTCGAAACGAAAAGTCCGTGCGAAGAAACGGCTACGACAAACACCTGCAAGCGCAAGCACTCTTTCAGCCGAATGACAAAGAGAACTGCTGGTGCTTGGAAAAAAATTTGTTGATTAAATCATAATGACTCCGATGGAGTACGACGATTGAGGACGCGGAATCGATAGGTTATGTCAGAAAGGAGATATACTCACTGGTCCAGTGGAAAAAGCGGGGCGAGCTGTGGACAGTGTAACAAAATAGCAAGTGGCAACGAAAGTCTGGGTGAGCAGCTTGCCCTTCGTTGAGAACTTACAAGAGAACAAACAAGTCCGCAGGAAGACTCGCTGCTTCGTTTGTCCTTATGTCAACTTCCCAAAGGGAAAGCTTTTTCTCTACAGTAGATCAATGCCGCTCTTCTTCGCAGCAGCACCCTCCGTTCGCTCTGACATAGTTGTGTGATCGGCGGGGTCAAAGAATTGAATGTGACGGGAATCGCCAGCCTTCGTCTCCGCGCCGTGCAAGCTAACCTAAGCATGTCAAAGAACTCGAACCGGACGGGTAATGGCTTGACTGTTAGTGCAGCAGTAGACGAAGATTTCTGATTACCAGGGCGTCAACAGAATGTGACGCCCTGGGGGTCTGCTTGCCCTATTGTAGCCATACCCCACATAAATTTTCTCTCATGCCCGTTCCGAGCTACAAGATGCCAATTAACCAAATTACAATAAGAAGGCTAAGCGGCACTCCAAGAATCCATAAGATAAAACCCGGCACCATGTTGTTTTCTCCTTTCTCGTTTATTTGAGCAAGTGTTAACCGGTAAACTAAAAAAATAGCAAAGT
>JBFWZL010000625.1:0-3351 GCA_050185455.1 Binatia bacterium
AACTCCGGTCCTCATCAGTGTCACCCCATTCGTGTAGTTTTGTGAGCAGCACCATGCCATCACTGTGTTAATAACGTGTGACATCAGCGTGAAAATGCAGTGACATGAGGGGCTGACGCTTGCCGCTTTCCTCTCATTTCGTAAGGTGCGGGTGTTTGTCACGGAAAATTCATCATCCTGTCATCTTGTTTCCTTGTTGCCAGGCAGAGGTTTTGACTGTCGTTAATCTGCAAAGGAGCGCTTATGCATCGTTTTGATATTGTCGTGATTGGAACCGGACCGGCAGGACAACGCGCCGCCATTCAGGCTGCGAAGTTGGGTCGTAGCGTGGTGGCGATTGAACGTCGCCGCGTTTTGGGCGGCGTGTGCGTCAACGGCGGGACGATTCCCAGTAAAACCCTACGCGAAGCCGTACTTGATCTTTCCGGGTATCGGCGACGAATCTTCGCCCAACAGCCGGATTCGGTTGGTCTGACCGTGACATTGGGAGGGTTGCTGCAACGGTTAGCCTCTGTCGTTGCCGAAGAACGGCGACTTATCCGTCACCAACTGACACGCAATGGGGTTGAGGTGGTGATCGGAAGGGCGCGCTTCCTTGATCCGCACAGGGTGCTCATCCAGTCAGAGGAAGGCGATGAAGCCTTTCAAGCAGACCGGGTCATCTTGGCCACGGGCACCGTGCCCCATCGTCCGTCTCACCTTCCATTCGATGACGGCTGTGTATTCGATAGTGACACAATCTTAACGCTGCCCCGCTTGCCTCGCTCGCTTACCATCCTGGGCGCGGGGGTCATTGGTTGTGAGTATGCATGCATTTTCGCGCAAGCAGGTCTACGGGTCACGCTCATTGATGAGCGGAAGGATTTATTGAGTTTTCTCGACCACGAGGTCGCGGATGTCCTCGCCCGCCAGATGGCGCACGATGGGGTGCGGCTTCTCCTGGGAGAGACCGTGCGGGAGGTTGAATCGAATCCTCCGAGTGGCGTGACCGTGCGTTTAGAGTCTGGGCGCGCGATCTTCGCGCAGGCTTTGTTAAGCGCGGTCGGACGGCGCGCGGCGACGACGGATCTGGATCTGGATAAGGTCGGACTGCCAACCGATGCACATGGCAGACTGCAAGTGAATGCCCATTTTCAAACCGCCCTGCCGCACGTTTACGCTGCGGGAGACGTGATTGGCTTTCCCAGTCTCGCGGCTACTAGTGCTGAGCAAGGGCGTTTAGCCGCGTGTCATGCGTGCGATGTCTCGGAACCTTATCTTCCTCAACGATTTCCTTATGGTCTCTATACGATTCCGGAAGTTTCTTTTGTTGGCCCGACGGAAGAACAATTACAAGCAGATGGCGTGGCCTATGTCTCCGGGCGCGCCTGGTATCGGGAATTAGCCCGTGGTCAGATCTTGGGGGACCGCGAGGGACTCCTCAAACTCCTGGTCAACCCTGAAGATGAACGGCTGCTTGCCGTGCATGCCATCGGCGACGGGGCGACTGAGTTAATTCACATCGGCCAGGCCGTGCTCTCGTTCGGCGGCGACGTGGACTACTTCATTCGCTCTGTGTTCAATTACCCGACGTTAGCGGAGGCGTATAAAGTCGCTGCCTTTGACGTGCGCAATCGCCATCTGAACCAACGTGGCGAAGCTGACAGATTGATAGTCGCGAAGAATGGAAATGGCGGTCCTGTCCCTCTGCCAGGTCCAGACGCTGATAAAGTCGCGCGGGAACTATATCCGGCATTGAACACGCCGGCTTCTGCCGAGCGCAGTCGAAAGGTTCAAGGCAGACGAAACAAAAAGAAAAACCGGACCACACTCGTTTCCGTCGAATCTCGTCGAAGCGCAAACGGACGTCGGCGCACTTGAAACGAGATCTGATACTACCGCCGCAGGCGCCAATCTTTTTTATCAACCAGTAGCAGTTCGTAAAATCAATCGTCGTCCCGGGTTGCTAATCGAGAAACCAGGGATGAAGGGGCGGGGGGGACTCGGTCGTATTTCGCTGGGAGGACGGCTTGTTCTTTAACCCAGGACGAAAGGCGCTATGGCTCCGAACCATACAGAAGCGGCGTGATGAAGAAGTCGTCCGCGCTGGCAGGCGCGATGCTGGATGCCTGCCCCCCTCCACCACTACGAGCCAATGGCGCCACTGCCCTCGCACTCGCGCCTTGAATCCCAGGTCGTTAAGGGCCTGGGCTCGTAAGCATTGGTGCAAGTAGCGTTGCAAGTCGTTAATCGCGACGACGCCACCCAACGCGCGAAAATCTTTTAACCAGCGCAGCAGCTGATCCGTCTGTTGCCGAGAAAGAGGGGTGGGAGGATCCATAGTGGGGTGCAAATCTATCAGGGCATTATTGCAGGAGGATGACGCTCGTACGACATTTTTATGACGCGGAAGCCTCAAACAAAGAAGAAGGTTTTCATCTCTGGAGGGCGAGACCGTGATGGGCGAAAAACGCCGCGACTTTCTGGGCTCCCCAAAAATACGACAGCATATGCTGATCAGTAGCTAAAATTCATCCTTCCCTCTCCCCTGAACAGTCAGTTAATTTCCTTGTCGTTACCCTACGGCTTCTCTGACGGCAAAAGCGTAAAGTCGTCGTAGTCCGCTTTTGCCACGCTTTTGGTGGAATCGGCGCTTGTCAACAGTGCGATGCCGAGGACTTCATTTGGTTCCCTGCCAAAAAGATCTTGATAGTCCTGGTAGAAATTCACGGTCTCCTCTCGCCACTCGCCTAAAGCGCCGTCGCCGCTCCGGAGGATGATCGTTTTTGCCCGCCAGTAGAGGGGACTCTGTAACCGTAAGCCGATGGGAACCGTGGCGCTCCAGACATATTTGAGAATGCGGGGTGCTATACGACTGTCGAAAAGAACGTAGACTCCCGCCGCCGAATCAAAAGTTTCCGCTTGGCGTTCATCTCCACCGAGCGGCAGTTGCCGTACACGCCAGCGCCAGCGTAATCGTGGAAGCTGTTGAGGCGCAACAGGGTAGGCAAGACCGATTTGAATGGCTTTCGTTTCGGCATGCGCGTGCAAGAACCGGTTCCCGTCCGCTTCTTCAACACGGTAGATCTTTGCCGCTTCGCGGTGGTCGCCGTGCGGCTTCCACCGCGAGGGAAAAGCCAGTTGCGGATATTCATCAAAGTTCTCGAGCTGAACCGCGCCAGGCTGGGTTTGGGAGGCAACGGTGTCCGCATTGGCTAGAATAAACCACAGCGAGAGGAAATTCCGCGCGCCATTAGACATAAAGACATTAGAGAGGCGCCGCATGCGTGAGCGGGTGGCGAAGACGTGCAGGAGAAGATGGACATCGAGAGCAGGGGTAATAGAAGCAAGGTTGAGCGCGGTCACTTGGAG
>JBFWZL010000626.1:0-3338 GCA_050185455.1 Binatia bacterium
GCGGTCCCCTGGTCATCTTTGCGTCTTTGCCGGGGGAATCTCATGGGTTAGGCTTACAAATGGCTGCGTTAATACTTGCTTCTGTCGGCTGTCGTATCTTGTACTTAGGCACGGAGGTCCCCCCTAAACAGATCGCGGGACTGGCAAAGGACATCAATGCCTGCGCCATAGCAATAAGTGTCTCTGTCGCCAATCGTGGAGAGGGGATGAATGCGCAACTTGAACTGTTGCGCGGCCTCGTGCCAAAGCGCGTATCCCTGCTCGTCGGCGGCGATGGCGCCCCGGGAAAACGGCCAGGTCTGAAAGTGTTCAGCGATCTCGAATCCCTTGAGGCGTGGGGTCGCTCCCTTGTCGTTGCGGCATAGAGTCTAGCCATTGTTCTCTGAGCAAAAGCAGGTAAAGCATGACGACACAGCTAACTCTAGTCTGGTTCCGGTGGGACTTACGTGCAGAGACAACTCTATCACCTTGATTGTATCTACCCATCTGTTGCAGAAACGCTTGCTGGGACTGGCGAACGTTTTCTCATGAAACAGTGCATGAAGCGGAGCGTTAATGACGCAAACAAGAAATCATCTCCTATCAACGCCGCTGATCCTTCTAACTGGCGCTACTGGCTATGTCGGTGGGCGGTTACTCAAAGTCTTAGAAGCCGAAAGGCGTCTCGTGCGCTGCCTCGCGCGCCGGCCTGAGTTTCTACGGTCCACCGCGACGACTGAGACCGAAGTAGTGCAAGGAGACGTCCTTGCCCCAGACACTCTGTTATCGGCGCTGGAGGGAGTGCACACGGCCTACTATTTAGTGCACTCGATGGGATCAAGCGGCGCGTTCGAGGAAGAGGATCGCCGGGCGGCGCGGAATTTTGCCGAGGCGGCTCATCGTACTGGGGTCCGTCGCATTATTTACCTTGGCGGTTTGGCCCATCAAAGCGACACCCTCTCTCCCCATCTCCGTAGCCGCCATGAAGTGGGAGAGCTGTTACAGGAGTCGGGCGTACCAGTCATTGAGTTTCGCGCGTCGATTGTGATCGGCTCTGGTAGCCTGTCTTTTGAAATGCTCCGCGCCTTGGTGGAGCGCTTGCCCATTATGATCACCCCCCGCTGGGTCTCGGTTCTTGCTCAGCCTATCGCGATTGACGATCTCCTTGCGTACCTGCTCGCCGCTCTGGATCTTCCTATACAGGAAAATCGTATCTTTGAAATTGGCGGCGCGGAACAAGTGTCATATGGGGATTTGATGCGTGAGTACGCCCGCCAGCGGGGCTTACCACGCCTGATGATTCGGGTTCCGGTGTTAACGCCACGGTTGTCGAGTTTGTGGCTCGGTCTCGTGACCCCGCTGTACGCCCGTGTTGGCCGAAAAATCGTCGATAGCATTCGCCACCCGACGATCGTGCACGATACCATGGCGCTCCATGCGTTTCCGATCCGCCCCATGGGGATGAGGGAAGCCATTGCGCGAGCGTTGCGGAATGAGGACAGTGACTTCGCTCAAACTCGTTGGTCGGATGCGTTATCTTCCGGCGGACCAGCCGCGAGTTGGGGCGGCGTTCGGTTCGGTTCCCGAATCGTGGATTCGCGCGTCGTACAGCTTCCGGTCCCGCCACCAGTCGCATTTGCGCCGATTCGCCGTATTGGGGGAACAACCGGATGGTACTATGCAGACTGGTTATGGCGACTGCGTGGATTGCTCGACTTGCTGTTTGGCGGCGTAGGCGTCCGGCGTGGACGGCGTGATCCTGAGCGGCTCAGGGTTGGAGAGACAGTAGACTGGTGGCGGGTTGAAGCGTTCGAGCCTGACCGGCGGCTGCGCCTTTGGGCGGAAATGAAATTGCCGGGTCGCGCTTGGCTAGAGTTTGAAGTCGAAGGGGACACGTATTCGTCCACAATCCGGCAAACCGCGATCTTTGATCCCGTTGGTTTGTCCGGACTGGCGTATTGGTATCTGGTCTACCCACTCCATCAACTGATTTTTGCCGGTATGCTGCGAGGGATTGCAGGTGAGGCTGTAAGAAGAAAAACAAACGCAGCAGAGCGATAAATAAGATGCCGACGCTATTACTCGGAAAGATTGTCCAAGTAGATTGGGAGAACTGTCTTGTTTCTATTGACTTTCAAGCAATCTTATACACGAGAAACCAATTCTTTTGGGCACCCCTCGCGAAGAAGCAAAGCAGGAGAGAAGACCAATCAAAGTTTAACTTCCGCACGTCATTTGTACTTCAGTTCTCCTGCCTCGAGGCGGATCGGCAGTCGATTTTCCTTGAGTGGTAATGGACACGTTGTATACGGATTGTATGCACACGGCGGATTGACCGCCTTATTAAAATCCAGGAACACGTGCCCGTCTCGTGGTCCGTCGGTGACCAAGAAGCGCCCTGCCCCGTAGGTCTCCTGATCACTCGTCTGGTCGCGAAACACAAAGAACAGCCGATCCGTCCCCGTTGATACCGGCTGCAGGCGGAGTTCCCGCCCTTGAATCTCAAACTGGACCCACCCAGGACTGGAATAGTGCTCCAGGTCGCCCATGATGTTTGGCATAGTCACGGCCTTGGGCGTGTCGTACGGCACGAAACGCCCAGTGATCTTATAGGCAGGGTCGACCGGAAACCACTTGCAACCCGTGAACCCTGTACGCAACGGACTCTGAGGATCTCGAACCCGAATGGCAAAACGCTCTCCGCTCTGATGCACCCACAGGGTCAGTGCACCCACGCTAAGCGCGTCGGCGGGCGCGGCGCCGGTCCCAGGCCCGGGCATGAGCGTGGCGGAGCGCACCACTCGTCCCTGTTGTCTGACTTCTGTTCCCTCTGCGGCGTGGAACGTAGTCTTGCCCTGACGGAACTCAAAGACGCCTACATGCTGCGGCGCTGAACCCGCGCGCAGTACGATGTCATTGCTGGAATCTGTCCCTGCCTGATTCTCTCCGACATTCAGCCAATACAGTCCTACCACTGTGAGCCAACCATCTTCAGCCTGTAGACGCTGCGCGTATGCGGTCCGCCAGGTTGCAAGGTCCTGCATATAGGCAGTCTCGTTGGCATAGGCAACAGCGGAGAGAAGTAATCCACACAACAGCCCCACGCGGCCAGTACTCCGTCGTCGTTGTCTCCCGATTTTTCCTTGCTGAAGTCGCCGGTTCGTTCCATGTAGTGCAAAACCCATAAGCTAACCGTCCTCCGCTGTTTTTACGATCACGTCCACTTATCCAATGCTTGTTTCGTTGGGCTCAGTTTCAGCTTGATTCTCCCACCCGTCACATCCTCGCAGAGTACCCATTCGGGCGTCCTATGTGAGATCGCTCACTCTCAAATCACTTTCCCGAGATCGGAAGAGCGT
>JBFWZL010000627.1:0-3288 GCA_050185455.1 Binatia bacterium
TTGCAAAAAGGTCGAATCAGAGTATTGTCAGAGGACTTAAGCTTGAAGGTTAAGTCCTCTGACAATACACTTAAGCTTGAAGGTTTTTGGCTGTGATCCAACCGTTGGATTCATCGATTTTCCTCAATATTCAGAAATGAACGAGACTCACAATGTTCTCCGAGCAATTATCTCACGCAATAAATGACCTGGCTTTGCGCTGGATTGGGCGGCGTGTAGATCGGCTTGAACAATTAAATCCTCAAAAGTTTTATGTGGAGAACATCCGGGCAATTCTCAAGACCTCAAGTTGGATTGCTGAAAAGATATGCGAGCTTGGTGTAGCCCAGGGGTACTTTGACCGCCATGTGGAAGCACTTCATCCCATTGACGGCAATGCCGTAGTAGAGGCACGGACAGAAAGGGACTTGCCAGAACAAGTGCCAATTTGGGTATACGAAGATGGCAGCTTAGAAGAGAAATTTGTATCAACGTTGGACCTACCAAAACTAACTTACTATAGTCTTCACAGGGATGAGCCAGCATAACAATAAACTGCTTGACCGCATTTCTGGTATTACGCCGGATCAACTCACGGTCTTAGAGCGTCTTGTAAAGTTGGGAATTCAACTCTTTTTAATTATCTGCGCACATATTATTTTCATTGTTGGAGCCTGCCTCTTGATTTATGTTGCAAGAGAATTCAATCGGGACTTAATTACCTATATTATGAGTGCCTTGGGGTTGAGTGGGACTGGAGGAGCGGCGGCGTTTTTATATCCAATTTATAGACATTACTTCCCATCCCTGAACGAGAAGTAATGATTGAGTCATAAAAAATTCCTTCGCAGCAACTTTCTGCTAGGACACTACCGAGAAATTGGCAAACGGTGACTACGACTGGGCGCACCTGGCGTACACCATCTGGCCCAAACGCGTTGAAGAAGTCTGTAAAACCGACCGTTCCATCGCCATCGCTCACGGTTTGGAGCATCTCTGCAAAGTCGAAGCTCCGAAGCCGAAAGCGAAGCGGGGGAAGAAAAACGCGCTACTATAGCACTGTTTGTTTTGATGAGGGGCGCCCGATGGCTTGCGGGCGCCTTGCGGTTGCAAGTTCTCTCTCCCCTCGTGGGAGAGAGACAGAGAGAGGGGGCCGTATGCTCATTTTCACCCTCTCCCTAACCCTCTCCCCTCAAGGGAGAGGGGACCAGAATAAGGAATGAAACCATGACCATTCGCGCATATATCCAGAGCCTGTAGCCCGGATGGAACGGAGTGAAATCCGGGAGTTCTGCTCCGCTGCCCGTTCGTTCCTGGATTGCGCTTCGCTTCATCCAGGCTACGTTCTGCATCGTCAAGGTCCGAAGTCCAAAGCTCGTTCCTGGATTACGCTTCGCTTCATCCAGGCTACGTTCTAAAAGAACTGAAAGCGTCGGTAGAACTTGCTCTACCTTCGGCCACGGCTCTTCTTGAGCCATTCATCATAGGAAAGCCGGAGTTTCACTTCTCCCTTTTTACGGCTGCCTTTCCGTAGCTGTTCAGGGGTGGGACGATACACTCGGGCAATGAAAGGCTCAGGGTGAGCCGCTAAGAATCGCTCGATTTTATGTAGTGAAGAAAATCACACTCAGGCGGCTTGGGGGTATTCGTACAACATCGCTGCGTCAATTTCTTCCTTGCGCAGGTCATAATCCGCAGCAACATCCTCTTCCAATTCTCCGGCGTCGATGCGTTCGACAATGACGGAGGTGGAAATACCACGACGGGAGATAATAGGGCGGCCAAAAGCGCGGCGGGCGTCAATCACGATGATCTTCTGTTCATCACGAGGATCGCCAACGGTTCCAGTGATAAACGGATACAAATGGCTGGGCATATTCGCCTGATCCCAGGTAATTCTTTTTACGTGAGCCTCAAAGAGCTTCTTCATGATAAGCTGGCCCGACCGGTTGAGGTTGATTAACTCGCCATACTTATCGAGCAGAAGTTCTCCGGCGGCGGTGCTCAGTGCTGGACTTAACAGGAGCCTTTCCACGCCGCATTTTTTTTGCGCGAAGTCGAGCGCTTGCCGCACCGCCTCGACAGAAACGCCATGCTCCCTCCTGAGTGCCCGTAAAACGTACGCTTCCACGAGATTGTGAAATGACAGCTTGGGTGGATTGCTCTCCGGTGTGGTAATAAGAGGACGAAAGGGTTTTATGCGGTCCTTATATTCTCGACCGGCTACCCAAGGTCGTAACGTAGTAGGGGGAATCTTGAGACACCACGCCGCCTCGGCGACCCCGTATCGTGTGAGATCCCGCGGATCTTGTCCCCCATAAATGTCTGGCCGTTTCTGTTTCATCGTGGGCAAAAATTTCACGAAAATGTTTTACCGGGCAAACCCTGCCATGAAAGAAGGGAGGGTGCCATAGCTAAGGACTATGGGACAAAACCCCCATGCACAGCCTGTAGCCCGGATGGAACGGAGTGAAATCCGGGAGTCCTGCTCCACTCCCCGTTCGCTCCTGGATTACGCTTCGCTTCATCCAGGCTACGTTCTCTAAGGACTATGGGACAAAACCTCCATGCACGGCATAAGAGCAGGGCGTCATTGCGAGGAGCACTAAGCGACGAAGCAATCTCTGTTTTCAGGCAAAGATTGCTTCGCTGCGCTCGCAATGACAGCCTCGTTTCCTCTGCTCCTCTGTTCATCCAAAGCTTTGTCTCACGGTTCTAAGCCTTTGGACTGCTTCTTCTCCTTCGTGCTATTCTTTCACCGGAGTTGGCTTTGCTTCCTTCATTTGGAGACGATAGCGACTCTGCGTCAAAGGGAGAGGGGATTAGAATAAGGCAGAGAACCATGAGTATTCGTGAATATATCCAGAACGAGATCTTTGGCCGACGCGCTCGGGAGCATGGCAGTCTCGTCATCTATGATCCGTCCCGTCGGTATCGCGACATCGTATTGACCATGACCGCGGAGAAGCGCCAGGTGATCGACGCCTCCCAATCCGTCATCGAACAGCGCGAAGTGGCCACGGACGCACTGCTTGGTCTTGCGGATGGACAGATACACCAGCTCGTGGTGTGGGTTCCCGCGGCTGTTCCCGCAGATGATGACGGGAAGCAGCGTGATCCGTTCGCTGTGTTTGCCGAGATCGGCGCGGTGTTTCCCCAAGGCGACGGTGACGATTACGCGTCACTCTGTCGCCAGGCCAAGCCTGACCACATCCCAGAAATCAACCGGCTGTTCGAAGAAGGTGAGCCGAGCTTCGAGATGGTGGATGCGCTCGACGAGGGAGGGTCATGGCCCAAGCTCAAGACATT
>JBFWZL010000628.1:0-3214 GCA_050185455.1 Binatia bacterium
CGCGCGCATAATCGAACCGAGGGGCACAGACCATGCGAAAGCGCACCTCACCGCGAATAGTCTTGGCGCGTCGAACGATGTTGTGTGAATGCCCCATTTCGGTTAAGGGCATGAAATCCGACAGTTCAGCCACGCCTTCATCGGACAAGAAACGGGTGAGGAGGATATTGGTGTCCGGCAGATAGAGCTGCTTGTGGCCGACCTCGTCACAAAAAATGGGGGCGAGTTGGAACCGACCGCCCTTTTCGTGATCCAACAGGGCGGCGAAAATGGATGGAGAGTCAAAATTAGGAAAACACATGAAGTCAATCGACCCATCCATTCCGACCAGCGCTACCGTGTGTAGATCGCCGATGATACCGTAATTCTCAATGGGCGGATATTTCATTTTCACCACTTTTCATAGGCAAACTGTTCTCCAAATCCACAAAGGGAAGAGTGTGAGCGGTTTACCTCAGTAGTCTGCAGCGCGCTGGCGACGGTCTGTCATTAGGCGGCAAGGACTATACCAGTTTCTGTATCCTGAGAACACCCTCTACCGGACAGATATCCCAGCGGAACGGTCGCCAAAGCAAAGACGTTCGTGGCGTATGGGAAAGGGCTTGCCGAGAGGTTGGGCTCTCAGGTAAGATTCCGCAGCAATCGACGGAGCAATATCTCACAAACTTGCTCTCAGTCATCGACCTTCCTATCGTGCCGGGATGGCGGAATAGGCAGACGCAGTGGACTCAAAATCCACCGCCCCTAAAGGGCGTGCGAGTTCGACTCTCGCTCCCGGCATAAGAAAATCAGCTACTTACGAAATTTTCTTGAGAAGCGAGGAGTGGTGAGGGGAGCGATTGTACCGGTTTTGTCCCGATCTTTTGCCGGAGGGGTGGACATGCGGCGGGCGGCTTCTCTGAGATCCTGTTCACTGACGATGTTGTAGCGGTCGAAGATGCTCCGGGTCCGGTGACCGCTAATCTTCATGGCGGCGACTTCAGACACGCCAGCGCGAACCATGTTCCGAACAGCTGTTCGTCGGAAGTCATGAAAGAGTCTGCCGATTAGGCCGGTCTGCTGACACGCCTTGTCCCAACTCTTCCGAAAGTTTCGTATGCGGTCGCCTGTTTCAGGATTGATGAACACCCACGGAATGATTTCCCCCCGTTCACGCTGAACACTGAGCACAAACGCCCGTTGCTCTTGCATAACGTCGAGCAACTCCCCATCGAGATAGATCACTCGCCCATCTTTGTTCTTCGTCGAGCCGGGATCTAAGCGCACTTCCGCTGCGTCCAGGTCGACTTGTCTCCATTGCAGGGTGAGCACTTCCGTCACACGCCAGCCGGTGTAGTAGCCGAACGTTGCCACTGGTTGAAGGAAAGAGGGAAGGGCATCCCGGACGGCAAGAAACTCTTCAGGCTCAAAGAATCCCGTTCTGACGTTACTCTCCGTCAGCATAGGGATGTACGGTTTACTGACAAGCTTCTCCGCCTGCAAAGCCAGATTGAAGGCGCGTTTGAGGACGGAGAGTTCACGGTTAATGGTCGACGTGGCGGCTCCCTCCTGCTGTCGCTGCTCGATGTAGTGCTTAATGCGATCAGTCGTCACACTTTTCGCGCGGTCGTTGCCGAACGCCGCAAGGAGAGGCTTCAACTTGAAGCCGATCTTATTCTGTTTGTCTCGTTCCTTGATGCGATAGTCCGTCAAGAAGTCTTGAGTCAGTTCAGCAAAGGTAACCTTCTCGGCTTTTGGACCAGCAAAACGACTCAGGGCAATTTCTCCCATCCGCTTTTTTAGCAGCCTCTTCGCGTCCGCTTCTTTTTCAGAACGGGAAGACTTATTGAACTCTTGTCCGTTACGGTAATAGCGTACCCACCAAATACGCCCGCGCTGGTAAATGCGGCCCATTCCGTAGGTGCGAGATCGGTTTTTCTCCGCCATCTTTACGCCTCCTTGTCGCTAGCGTGTTGCTGGCAGCGGTTTAGGGTTTCTCCTAGGGGGCTCTAACCAATTGTGGAGATTGTCAGAGTGGGTGCCCTGGCAACCTCTCATTCTCTATGCACTCCAAGAAAACGAATGTCGCACCTTCGCCAACTTTATGTCTGGTGTTTGCCTCTCTCTGGGATCGCGAATTGCGTGCAGTGCTAAGGCCACCATATGTTTGCAAAACCCGTGACGATAAATGGCATCTTTGCAACCGCAAAAGCTTTGCTCTTCAGTCAAAATCACACCGTACTCTTTGCCGTCTCCATTCGCCACAAAGCCCCTTAGTTCCGCCTCACTCTGTGAAGTCAGCGTGACTTTATAAGCGCCGCTCACCAACCCGTCCACGGCTTTCTGGAGTCGTTGCCCTTCAACTTTTGCCAGAATTATTGTTGTCACCATGGAGGCGTTCTCTTTCCTTATTTCCGAACTGATTATAAATAGTGTCTACATAAATGTCAACACTGATTGTAACCAGGCTTGACGAAATGTCTTTCTTGCCATACTGTCTTTGGCGTGAGGATTTCCATGAAAAAGTCGCAATCTGTGAAGGTGGTGCGGGTGACGTTAGAGCGGCATATTCCCCTGACGGAGAAGACATGCGTGCAATGTGGGGGGGCTTTTGTAGGACAAAAAAATAAACAGTATTGCTCGCGAGCGTGTGTCCAAAAGGCTGCATACTGGCGCAATCCAGATGCCTACCGACAAAGTCGTCTCAGGAGTTATCGACGGCAGAAAGAACAACCGACCAAAGAGTGAGAGTCGTCGTGTGGATAGTTAGGGATCATCCAAGTGAAGAGAGAGCAACCGCTATACCTCTTTCATATTGCGCATATCCGCTACTTACCCCTGATCCTACGCTCCTTCGTGGCAGCGAACATGAGACCACCCGCTCCTCAAGGCTTTCCTCGCATCTTTCATCGACACCTGCAGGATCGTCGCGCCTTGACGTCTGTCCCTTGTGGTCCGGGAGGAACGTTGCATGACTATGTCCCGTTTCAGTTCGCCCCCCGCTCTCCCATGCTCTATGCCATGCGGCGAGGGGGAGTAGAGGGGTATGATGAAGGACAAGAGCCTATTATTCATTTTGTCTCAACGTTTCAAGATATACAGAAGACAGGGCTTGAATTTGTATTCACTGACGGGCACGCAGCGGTAGAGTTCACGGACTTTTTCGCTGATCCTTCACAGCTTGATTACATTGATTGGCAGGTGATGAAGGCTCGATACTGGGCTGACACCCTGA
>JBFWZL010000629.1:0-3175 GCA_050185455.1 Binatia bacterium
GTGTCTCCTTTCCGGAAATTTATGAAGCCCAGGCCCGTGCGATTATGGAGGCGGCCTGTGAACTGACTCGCGAGGGGGTGCAGGTCATTCCGGAAATCATGGTCCCCTTGGTCGGCTACAAACGCGAACTCGACATGCTGCGAGATCACATCACGCGAGTCTGCGCCGAGGTCGCCACAGCCAAAGGGGTAAACGTCCCATACACGATCGGCACCATGATTGAGGTGCCCCGTGCAGCGCTCGTCGCCGATAGAATCGCCTCGACCGCGGAGTTTTTCTCGTTTGGCACGAATGACCTGACGCAGATGACCCTGGGACTCAGTAGAGACGACTCCGGTAAATTCCTGCATGAGTACATCAATACTGGGATTTACCCACACGATCCCTTTGTCTCGTTGGATCAGACTGGAGTGGGTTCATTAATCGATCTAGCGGTCAAAAAAGGTCGCGCGACGCGACCGGATCTCAAGATCGGTATTTGCGGCGAGCATGGTGGAGACCCAGCCTCAATAGAATTCTGCCATAAAACCGGGCTCGATTATGTTTCGTGCTCACCGTATCGCGTTCCCATTGCTCGCTTAGCGGCTGCGCACTCGGCGTTGACTCAACAACCGACGGGCAAGGTACGTCGCCGCTCCACACAGCGCGTAAAGACCGAACCGACACCCATCGCTGCGGCAGCGCTGACGTAAAGACCTCAGGGCGCGATACCCTCGCGCCCTCCTCTTTCCCGCAAATTGCTTAACGAATCTGAGCCTCACTATGACCCCGTCACTCACCATCAGTGGTCAAACCCGTATCGTGGGTATTTTTGGCGACCCGATTACACACACACGCTCGCCGGCAATGCAGAATGCCGCTTTCCGTGCACGTTGCCTACCCTATATTTATGTTCCCTTTCTCGTTCATTCTCCTGACTTGGGGAAAGCAGTCCAAGCGATTCGCGCTTACAACCTCGTCGGCGTCAACGTCACGGTTCCCCATAAAGAACGGATTGTTCGTTATCTTGATTCTCTCAGCGCCGAAGCCAACCTGTGTGGAGCAGTCAATACTGTTGTCAATCGCGAAGGGACGTTGTTTGGCGATAATACGGATGGACGGGGCTTTTTGGTTTCCCTCCAAGAACGTGGGTTTTCTCCGCATCGACGTGAAGTTGTCATCGTGGGCGCAGGCGGCTCCACGAGAGCGGTTCTCGTGTCTTTAATCCGCGCAGGGAGTGAACGCATTACGATTGCAAACCGCACGATAGCCAAAGCTCAGTCCTTAGTTCGCGCCTACCGTGCGCTCGGGAAGACGCAGCTCGAAGCCGTTTCTCTCAACAGGCTCCAAGATCCTCTCCTCCTGAAAAACGCCGCTTTAGTCATTAACTGCACCTCAGTCGGTCTTCGTGGGGAACCTTTTCTTCCTCTCGCCTTCACTGCAACCCCACGCACCTGCTTATTCTATGACCTCCTCTATCGCCCAGAACTGACTTCGTTTTTACGGCAAGCTCGTACGGCGCGTCGCTCTAGCGTCGATGGTCGGCGCATGCTTCTTCACCAAGGAGCACTGGCTTTTTCTCTCTGGACGCGTCAGCCCGCCCCACTGGAAGTCATGACGCGAGCGTTAAATCGTGCGCTGCGCACGACCTAACCAGCGCCACTCTCCTTCTCCATTTAATTTCCCTCTTCATAAGCCGATGACTCTTGTGCGGGAGATAAAGCACAAGAATAGAATTGTTCTTATAAATCTCTTGCAATTTTCGAATTTTGTATTGTAAGGAAGAGGAGCCGAGGCGGAAATAATTATGAGTACGCGCTTGGGAGATTTGCTCGTCCGTAAGGGCTACATTACCCCCGAACAACTGCGCAAAGCAGCCGAGGAACAAAAGCAACATAATGGCCCCTTGATTCGGCACCTCATCAAACTTGGTTGCCTAACAGAAGACGCCCTCCTGGCGTACTTACAAAAGGAATACCGCCTCCCAGTCTCTGACCCGACAACGATAGAACTTCAAGAAGAAGCGATCCAATTGGTGCCTCACGCCCTCGTGACCAAATATCACTTGATTCCTATTGGTCTGACCGGCTCAAGCCTGACCTTGGCAATGGCAGACCCGTCCAACCTTGTCGCTGTTGATGAAGTAAAATTTTTAACCGGCTACGACATCAAAGTCACTGTCGCGACGGTCTCAGCCATTCAGCAAGCAATCGAACAATATTACGACCGGTCGATGAAATACGACGCGGTGCTGAATGACCTCCGCGGTCAGGAAATCGACGTCATTAGAGAAGAAGACGTCGACATGCAAGCGCTGGAACAGGCGACCGAGGATGCTCCAGTCGTTCGTCTGGTCAATGCTGTCTTTACCGACGCGATACGGAAACGCGCCAGCGATATTCACATTGAACCCTACGAGAAAGTCTTCCGCGTACGGTTCCGTATTGACGGCATTTTGCACGAAATTTTGCAACCGCCGCTAGCGCTGAAAAACGCAGTGTCCTCTCGCATCAAAGTCATGGCGTCCTTGGATATCGCGGAGCGTCGCCTTCCCCAAGATGGTCGCATCAAGCTTAAGTTGGGGAAAGGAGAAACGATTGACATTCGTGTCTCCGTTCTCCCTACCCTCTTTGGCGAAAAAATCGTCATGCGGCTCCTAGACAAATCAAATTTGCAAACTGATATGACGAAACTTGGCTTTGAGGAACAAGCGTTGCGAGATTTCATGGAGGCCATTTACAAACCATACGGGATGGTGCTGGTTACCGGCCCGACGGGATCCGGCAAAACCACCACCTTGTATTCCGCGATTGCCGAACTGAATAAGACTACTACGAATATTTCGACCGCCGAAGATCCAGTCGAGTTCAATCTGTTGGGGATTAATCAAGTACAGGTGCATGAAGACATTGGACTGTCGTTTGCGGCCGCGCTCCGTTCGTTTCTCCGCCAAGATCCCGATATCATCATGGTCGGTGAAATCCGCGATCTCGAAACCGCAGAAATTGGCGTAAAAGCGGCTCTCACCGGACATTTGGTATTATCGACTCTTCATACAAACGATGCTCCCTCGACTATCAATCGCTTGTTAAATATGGGTGTCGCCCCTTTCTTGGTCGCTTCCTCTGTGAATCTCATCCTGGCGCAACGTCTCGCGCGCCGCATCTGCCCAAACTGTAAAGAGGATGCGCCAGTA
>JBFWZL010000630.1:0-3150 GCA_050185455.1 Binatia bacterium
GATGACAAAGACACCCGCTTGGCTGGGATCAAGTCGGGCATCTGTGAATTTCTCACTAAGCCAATCCGTGGACGAGAGCTGCTTGAGCGTATTGCCCTGCAACTCACCGTTCGTAAATGGGAACAAAAATTAGATCAACTCTCCGAGTGTCCCCCTGCTGATGAACTGCAGGTCTGACAAAGGATTCCTAATCGAAAAGGATGGAACTTGACGCATGAGCACCAGCTCCACAGCTTCCGATGCGATTTGGAAAGACACAGCAAATCTACACGCCGAGCAAACGATGAGCGTTATGAACTCCATTGTAGAGTTGCCTGCGCCAATGACGCCCCTTCCCCTGCCGGTGTATGAGGTGGTGACCTCCCTGGCGCACGATGAATGTGATCACTCCGGTGAGGGACAGATAGCTTCCGAGATCATGCTGTCGTTTGCTGCTACTGAACTGGAGGAATATCTCGCTCCCTTCGGTTCATATTTTAAACGCAGTGAAGGGCGGCAAAGTTTAGCGCATCACCTCACCGGGCTGTTAGCTAACATTGAACGGAAGAATGGCGAACAGATTGCCCATGCTATTGCTGGCACGAACAGTCAACGCCTACAAGCGTTACTCACGGAACTCCAGTGGGACGCTGAGGCGTTAAATCAACAACGGGTCCAAGAACTGATTCGTGAGGCGACCACAAGAGGCGGTACCTTGATCTGTGGCGAAGTGGAAATGCAAAAACAGGGATCATCCTCTGTCGGGGTCGCTCGACAGTATGTTGATCGTCTGGGACGAACAAAAAACTGTCAGCTCCTCCTGTCTTGGCAATATGTTGACTCTGCTTTCTCCTGGCCAGTGAATGCGCAATTGTACTTGCCACAAGAGTGGGTTCAGAAGCCCGAGCGATGTCGTCGAGCTCGGATTCCAGAAGAGTCGCGTCGCTTTCAAACGAAATCCGAAATCATACTGAGTCTTTTGGATGAAGCTAATCGATGGGGAGTACCCTATCGAGGAATCGCGAGTACCGCAGCTTACGGGAGCGATCCTCTATTTTTAGCGGAGTTAGAAAGGCGAAGGGTTGAATACCTAGTGGCGGTTCCTGAAGAGTTTGAAATCCAGGCGGCGCGCCGCAGGAGCGTGTCGGGAGAATCCGCAAAAGAAGCTATCGCGCGACTTGCCGATAATGCGTGGCAGGCTATTTCTTGGCCGCGCGGCGCCGGATACGGCAGTCGTAACGTGTGGGCGCGGGTCATGGGGTGGCGATTGGCGTCTACGGGTCCGGAAGCGTTTGGGTGGCTGGTTGCGGAACGACCTCTTGGCCCACGGGGCGGTCCGATTCGTTATTATTTCACGAATGCCAGCCCGCAAACTTCCTTGAGCACGTTAGCCCGTCTCGCCCGACGCCCTAGTCGCATCGACGAATTCTACCAATTCGCTAAAAGCGATCTTGGCTGGAGTCATTACGAAGGGCGCTTGTGGCATGGTCTCCATAGGCACGCGCTGCTCGTCTTTCTCGCCTACAGTTTCTTATTGTTACGGCGCATTCGGCAAAGCCGTCAAGAAGAAGGCGCCGGAAGAGACGAGGGAGGTGACTGAGATAACGAGGGGGGCATTTGAGTGAGAAAGGGGCGGGAACGGCGTTGCATTGGTGGATCAAGGCCGCACTCCCAGGCAGAGCAGTAAACACTCGAAACGTAGTCTGAGAGGGGGTGAATGCGCATGGTGGAGGCCCATGCGTCATTGTAGTACTGAAGCGAAAGAAACTCATGCGGCTAACCATCTTCTGGAGGATGGCTCTTGTTTATCTCATCTTCATCGTCCTGGTGCTAATGGTGAGTGTTTCCACGCTCTCGCAATTTGACCGGCAGAGTGATCGCAATACAGCTGTCCTGACTGTGAATGCCGTCCGCGCTCCCCAAGAACGGCGGCTGCTGGAAATTTTTCTTTTTCAAAGGCGTAGCGTCGAAAAATATCTTGTATTGCGGGACCCCGTATTTCTGGAACATTTCACGCAAGGGAGCAAAGAATTCTCTGTTGCTCTTGACGTAGTTGCTTCATTAGTGAAAACCCCGGAAGAAAATGCGCTAATCCGGCAAATTCGCACCCTCCACGCTCGTTATGCGGATGGACTGGCGGCGAGCGGAATCCAGCTGGAAAATTGGAAACAAGAACGTGTTGACCTCAGTGAGCGCATTGTGAACGCCATTCAAGATCTCATTCACCTGAGTGAAACTCAAATCGCGACGGATATTGAAGCGGCGGGACGAGCGCCCACTGTAACCCCGAAACTACTGAGGTGGTTTTTCGCTGGTGTCCTCGGCCTCATGATCGTGCTGCTTTATGTTAACGCCCTTCGCATAAGTCAACCGCTTAAACAACTGTCGCACGAAATGCAGCGTGTCAGCCTGGGAGAGTTTCGTCGCTCGCTCCGCCCCCAGGGGCCCAGTGAGGTGGTCGATGTCATGCGTTCTTTTAATCAGATGACTAAATGTTTGGCGGAGTTAGACGAGAGGCAGGGAGATTTTCTTGCACAGATCTCGCACGAACTGCGAACGCCTCTGACCGCGATTCGGGAAGGGTCTTCTTTGTTACTGGAAGAAGTTCCCGGCACCCTGAATACTCCCCAGCGTGAGATTGTCCAAGTCGTGCAAAATAATAGCGAACGGCTGTTTCGCCAACTGACCGCCATTTTAGATCTTTCAAGAATGGAAGCCAAAAAGATGGAATATTCGTTCGTTGCTACCGATCTGTTGATGTTGATGCGGCGAAGCGTGGAATCCATTGGGCTCATTGCGCAAAAGAAACACCAAAAAATTACGGTACATGCGCCATCTCCGTTGCCGATCTTTTATGTGGATGAGGATCGTATTCTGCAGGTGCTCGATAATCTCCTCAACAACGCGGTAAAGTTTGCTCCGGAACGAGGTGAGATCCATGTGTCTGCATCCATGCAGTATGACACGGAGAGTGGAGAGCGGTGGGCGGAAATCCGGGTGAGGGATTCCGGGATTGGGGTGCCGCCTGAGGATGCTGAGCGTATTTTTCTAAAATTTTATCAAGGCTCGCCAGGCCGCTGGCAAGCGGGGAGAGGTAGTGGTTTGGGCCTAGCGATCTCCCGTCATATTGTGGAAGCGCACGGGGGCCGTATTTGGGTTGAGAGCCGGTCT
>JBFWZL010000631.1:0-3134 GCA_050185455.1 Binatia bacterium
GCCATCGACGCCGCTGTCCAACAGGGAGACTTTGCGCCGATGGAAACCTTACTTACTGTGTTGTCCACACCTTTCGACCTGAAGCCCGAACATGTAACGTACAGCACTCCACCAGCCCCCAGCGAGCGCGTGTATCAAACATTTTGTGGCACCTGACTACTGGATGATAACTTTCGTGCTCGAGACTGGCCAAAGCTTCAAGCAAAGGCGGAAATGCGCCAATTCCGAATTCATAACTTGCGTCACACCTACGTCGAGAACCTTTGGAAGCCTTGATGGGTGTGTTTCTCTCGGATTCTACCCCGCGTGTGATTCAGTTTGGGCAGAAGGTTTATGCAGAGGGCGGGATGGATGCGGTGTTGAGGCGCTTAAAAGATGACCAAGCGGAAATCCGGGGATAAGGTAGACCGCACGACTCGACTTTAGTGACAAGCTATTTCAGAAAACGTGGAAAACTGAAACAGTGTCTCTGAATATTTGCAACTCTTTGAATTCTCAAGTGGAGCCGATGGGAGTCGAACCCACGACCTCTAGAGTGCGATTCTAGCGCTCTCCCAACTGAGCTACGGCCCCACAAGTAGGATCACCCGGCGGGTCAAAAAAAGACGTCGTATCCTAGCGGCGACTGGGGGAACTTAGCAGTCATACTCTTGCTTTGCAAGCGATAGACGCAACCGCGACGCGCGACGCAACCGCGCTTATAGCAGGCCAATTTGTAAAGTGGTAATGATGCCGCGGAGACCAAGTTGATCGTATTGTGCGGTGAGATCTGACCGAAACATAAAATTAATGAACCCGTCTTCCGCTAAGGCTTCAGGCGGAGGATTTTCATCCCATGCGCCTTGCGTACACGCCTTCAGGAGCGCCTCATCTACGGCATGACTGCCTGAACGGGTCTGGATGAGTAATTTTTTCAGATTCCCTTGGGTATCCAATTTCGCCTGCACAGTCACGACATCCCGCGCCGCGACGACGTCATCCAGGTTCAGCTGTTTACGTTGGTAAATGATCAGATGCTGGAAGACGCGTAGCGCCACGCGTCGTACGAACGGCGCGAAGCGATGGGCCTTGGTGTTCAGGAGCGTCAGGTTGCCCTGGCGAATATCAGGCAAGAAATCAGGGGTGCCAACCGGACCGGGAAGATTCAACAGGCTCTCTGCCGGCGGAGGCGCAAGCGCGATGAGATCTCTTCCTTGCGGCGGTTTGCGCTGCGTCTTTTGTTCTTCTCTCTCTTTACCTGCGTCGGATAACCACCCTTGGGTGAGGAGGTCGTCCGGGCGGGCAAAAAGCTGCGGCGTCTTTGCCGGGGCATTGGGGTTTCCTGGAGTGAGGTTTTTCTGTAACTGCTCTGCTTTTGCCGTCGATGCGCTTGGCTTTTCAAGCGCATTTTCAATTGCGGGTTTTGGCGCTGGCTTCACCTCGGGTGTTTTCATAGCCAGTTGCGTCGGCGGCTTGGTCGTCTCCAGCTTCTCAGCTTTTTCTTTGACCTTCGTTTGCGACTTCTCTTTTTGTGGAGGAGAAGGAACTGGCGTCCCCACCGCGACGGTTTGTTCTTTGGTCACACTGCTCCGGTCGCTCAGCAGGCGTGTCTTTTCAGGAACCTGGTCGTTGGCGTTATCCGGAGGACTGACAATCTGCTCAGGTAACGGTTCTTGACGTTGTTGCGGCTTCTCTTCTTCTTGTTTGACCTCAGGTTGCGGTTTCTCCTTCTCAACAAGAGGGGGTTGGACTTTTGCTTCAACCCGTGGAGCTGGCGCCGGAGGAGGAGGAGGGGGAAGGAGTTCGACCGCAGTGAGCTGCTCTTGCGGAGGAGTCATGGAGTAACGTTCCAGCGCCGGGAAGAGGATGAAAAGCAAAAGATGAAGCAGGATTGAGAAAAACAAAAAGACCGCGAGTGGATCTCGTTGTGGAGCGCGTGGCATTGGAGAGGCGATAGCTGACATGACGGCGGCATTCTAGCTGTCTGTGTTCCTCGTCGCAAGGAAGCGTAGGAGGGAGGTTACGAGCTTGCCTGGGATCAATGAGATGGCGTATAGTAGGGTCATTATGTTTGGCCTTGGCATTGGTGAACTTCTTATTATTCTCGTTATCGTTCTCGTCATCTTTGGCGCCGGGAAATTGCCCGACATCGGTGAAGGTTTGGGTAGAGGCATTCGCAATTTCCGCAAGGCGGTCAAAACGCCTGATGAGATCGATGTCACTCCTGAGCAGGAATCCGCGGAATCCCCAGAGAAAAAATCGTGATTATTCCCCGCCAAACTGTGCGGCCACAACCCGGCCACTAAATTCCGCTACCGCTGGTGATGGGGCGGGGAAGACGATCAAGAACTTTACTGCACTCCCCGCGACGACGTGGAACTGCTTTGGCGGTACGAGATCCTGTAACGCACCTATTTCGCGTAATGTGAGATTGGCAAGTCGATCCGGGGCGATGTTCGTGCCACAGAAGATCAGCCGCCGTCCTACGACCCTGCCGGTCGCGTCATAAATCGCTCCTTCCAGTTGGATCGTCTGCGCTGGGATTGTGGCATTGTTTGTCGCCACGCCTGAGACCGTAAATACTTTCTGATTATCTTTGGTCAATTGGTAGCGTCCGTCGAGGTTGCTCAGGATAATATGTTGAGCGGAAAATCGTTCCCCGGCAACTAAAGTATTTAACACCGGAATCTGCGCAAGGACGGCTTCGGTGTTCTCTGGATGGTAAAAACAGTAGGCGCTGAGCAAGCCGAAACTCAAAATAAGAGATCCTAAGAACAGGAGGAATATGCCGGGAGAAATTATTGCCTCAGGTTTGGACCACACTGATAGAGGAAGATCTCTGCTCCTTTGTTCTTCTTCTGCTGCTTCGGTATCAGCATAAAAATGCATATCCGTGGGAACGAAGGCTTCAGCTATTTCTGGCTGATCGGACGGCTCCTCGTCGAGCGGTTCGATCGGTTTTGTTAAAATCGGGTCTTCTTGGAGAAATGAGTCATCCGAGGGAATCGTAAAAATATCCTCGGGAATCGATGGAGGAGGGAGCGTTCTCTCTGACGTGTGTGAACCGGTGGTTGAAGTCGGGGGTCCCATTCCTGCCAGCAGCGGTGGGGAATAGGAGAAGACGTGACCGCATCCTTTTTGAGTGCACTGAAAAC
>JBFWZL010000632.1:0-3116 GCA_050185455.1 Binatia bacterium
CCGCCTTCATGAAGATACCATTACCGTAGAACTCCATTCCCGTGGGCCGGAAAAGCCGCGACGGAAGCCCAGTCGCGCCAAATATCGACGCAGGGAACACCCCCTGATAGGCAAGATTATGGATGGTATATACCGTGGCGGCGGTTGCCAGCTGGGGTGCAGGCCAAGGTAAGAAGCGCAGATACGCAGACACGAGCCCCGTGTGCCAATCATGGCAGTGAATGATATGAGGAAACCATTCCAGGCGCTCAACAAGCGCTAAAACGGCGGCGCAGAAGAACATGAAACGGAAGGCATTATCCTCATAGTCCCCAGCGCCCTCATCGTACAAACCTGGTCGTGCAAAATATTCGTCTTGTTCGATGAAGTAGACAGTATTTCCCCCAGCACGATCACCGAGATGACTCTGCAAGATATGCGTCGTGCGGTCGCCAAAGATCAACGGCACCCGCAGATTCTGGAGAACCGGAGTCAGGGAGAATGACCGCTCACGAACGGCTTGGTAGAGAGGCATAGCAATACGAACGTCAAGCCCATGTGATGCCAGGATCGGAGGTAGAGCTCCAACAACATCACCTAGACCGCCCGTGCGCGCAAATGGCGAGACCTCGGCGCTGACAAACAAGACCCGTAGCCGCTCCTCCACTAGCTCCTCCAGCAGATAGCCCGTTCGCTTTGCTCACTCTTTGACTTGTAGCTTATGGCCCGCTCGCTTCGCTCGTTCCCTGGCAAATCTCGCTCCCTGCGGTCGCTCTACGGTAGGACACTCTTGCCATATGCTAGCGTCGCGCCTCACCACCACCAATTCGCCTTCTTCTTTATTGGAAGTTGTCCAGAGAGCGCCGCTTGGCGGTGACGCGTCCGTCGTTGTTCAGTCCATAGCAAAAGCGCGCCAACCACCACGCCGAAAGCGAACGCGCCAACTACTACGACAGACGCAGGCAGTGTAAATTGCCAAAAGAACAATTGGAGACTAACAGATTCGGTGTTCTGTGCGCCGAATAATACAACCAATAGGATCACAGTAAGAGCGATGGTCACACGAAGCGGCATACACACTCCAGAGGATGACACTTTTTCACATCGAGTTGCATACCATAACAAACAGGTAGAGCCACGCTACGGGGGCGGAAAAACTGAGCCATCAAGTCAAAGCTGCCTTTACAACCTCCAAGCTTGTGGCTTGAAGACCTGAGGACTATGTTTCCCGAAATCATTTGTAGAAACTAAACTCGCTTCCGCCCTTCGACAGGCTCAGAACGAACGGAAAAGGAGATATGGCAATAGAGAAAACCCTTCGTGCTAAACTCTTCTACCTTGCTCAGGACAGGCTTGTTGAAGCATGATCCAGTCAATCCGCCGCCGCTACCGGCTCCAGGTGCTGTTTTCGTAATGTTGTTGTCTGTTCCCAGTCAATCTCAAGGAGTTGAGGATGAATCACCACCCCGTACTGCTCTCGCGCCGCCGTCACGGACAGTTTTTCATCTTTTACATCCGTCAGAACTTTCTCCGGCGCGCGCAGCCACGGATCGCCATGTCCGCCGGAGCCAGAAACTACGTGGTAAATGCGATCTCCTGGCTTCACCTCCATGTGCATGTGCGCTTTGCGGGGCAACTCAAGATTCTCATCCCCAGGATTGAGAATGTTCGTCGACAGCGCGCCGGGTTTGCCGCCAGCTAAACCGTCCGACGCCCGCAGCAGCCGATTCGTCCGCACCATTACCTTTCCGGGCTGTAAAAAGCGCCACTGCTTATAAATTGAGGTGGAGCCGCGATGCTTGCCTGGACCAGCCGTGTCCAGCACATACCCAAAGCCATCGACGACCAGTGGATACTCACGTTCCAATAGCTCGGCAGGAATCGTTCCGTAGGAACCAAACGACATCGGAGCCACACCGTCGATCCCATCCTTCATCGGTCGACCGCCCCAACCGCCGAAAAAAATGTCCATCACCGCAAAGTGAGAACCGTCATCCTTTTGGCCAGTGAAGTGAAGAACATCTCCTCCCTCACCCGGAATCGGCACACGCTCCGGCAGCGCCTTTGCCAGCGCCCGAAACAACACATCAAACACACGGAAAAACAACGGCGCTCGACCGCCAACCGCCGCAGGAAAACGTGGATTCACAAGCGACCCTAGCGGAGCCACGACATTGATGGGGCGAACAAAGCCGACATTCGTCAAGACTTCCGTTCCGACAATGCTCTTGACCGTGCCAAAAACCGTCGCTTTCGTCATGCTGAGCGGAAGATTGATCGCTCCTCTCGCCTGTGGCGCCGTCCCAGTAAAATCGACCGTTAAGGTCTCACCTTCCGCGCGTATCTTCAATTTCAAAGGCATGGCGACGCCATCGCTCCCGAACCCGTCGTCTTCAAATACATCCTCATGAACATACTCGCCGGGAGGAATGGCGCGGATCGCCGCACGGGTCGCCTGTTCGGCGTAATCAATCAGATAATCACAAGATGATTGGTAGGTTTCCAAGCCGTATTTGTCGAGCAAGGTGCGAATCTCTTGTTCACCGCGCCAGCAGCCAGCAATCTTGGCTTCGACATCGCCGAGCCATTCATCAGACACACGGACATTCGCCAGAATCGTTTCCAACAAAGCATCATTGCGGACGCCGCCGTCGTACAGTTTGAGAATCGGTAGGCGGAGTCCTTCTTCATACGTCTCCGTACACTGGCTGCTAAAGCCGCCCGGAAAACGTCCGCCTATATCCGTGTGATGCGAGTATGCGACAGAGAACGCAACGAGCTGATCTTTCCAGAAAGCAGGAGCAATGATCGCCACATCCGGCATGTGAGTAATCCCGGCATAAGGGTCATTCGTGACAATTACGTCTCCGGGCTTGAAACTGCCGCCATATTTTTTGAGGATATATGGCATCATCTCAATGAAGAACGCGAGCTGGAACGGCGCGGCGTACCCCTGTCCAATGAGACGCCCCTGCCCGTCGCAAATCGCCGTGGCGAAGTCACCAGTCTTCATCATCGCCGAACGTCCGGTTTTCCACACGGCAATTGCCATTTCTTCGGTGATGGCAGCCAGTTCGTTTTTCACAACTTCGACAAGAATTGGATCGAATTTGCGGGTCATATGCTTTCCCTCAGTA
>JBFWZL010000633.1:0-3112 GCA_050185455.1 Binatia bacterium
TATAGCACGGGAACCCGTTATCAGATTCACGCAGATTCAGACGGACTCCTCGCCGCAGGTCAACCAGGGGTCCAGTTGACCTGGATGGATGCAAAAGTGGGAGACTGGGTCGTCACTCCGCGCATCGGCAAACCCGTCGAAATCCAAGCCTTGTGGTTGAACGCCTTGCACATCGCCAATCGTTTTACGAACAAGTGGCAATCCCTCTTCATTCTTGGGCAGAAGAACTTTCAGGAGCGGTTTTGGAACGACGAGCAAAGATATTTGTACGATATTATTGACGTCGACCATCAGCCGGGAACTGTAGACTCAATGTTTCGTCCAAATCAAATTTTTGCGGTTGGCGGGTTGCCCCTGTCTCTTCTCCATCCCCAACGCGCGCGCGCCATCGTTGATGCTGTTGAAGCACGCTTGTGGACACCGCTTGGGTTACGTTCGCTTGCTCCTGATGAGGTCGGCTACGCTCCCCGCTATGAGGGCGGAGTACGTGAGCGAGACGGAGCCTATCACCAAGGCGCCGTCTGGCCCTGGCTGCTGGGACCTTTTGTGGAAGCCTGGGTGCGGGTGCGTGGTAGCACCGTAGCAGCCAAACAAGAAGCACACGCGCGGTTTCTCCAACCGTTACTTGAGCATCTGGAACAAGCCGGACTCGATCACATCTCGGAAATCGCTGATGGGGACCCGCCGCATACCCCACGTGGGTGTCCGTTCCAGGCGTGGTCAGTAGGAGAAGCCTTACGGTTAACGCAGGTTGTGTTAGCGGAAGATAGCTAAGAATGATCACGGCTGAACTTACGCACTCCACATGTCAGAGCTTGAATCTCGGACATGCGCCAAGGGGGATTTTATGAAAGGGGAACAAGCCCGATGCGTCCTATAAACAAATACGTGCGGCGCGCTCTCATCGGTTTTGTTTGTGGTCTCGTGAGCAGCCTTCTCTTGGCGGCGGCACTCAAAAACGCTGCTCTTGGCGTACTGCTAGGGGTGATTGTCAGTGTCGCTTATTCGCTCTCCTTTGCGCCAACACCGCGCGCTTACATTGATAGCCTCATGACCACCGCCGCTTTGGGTGCGCCGCTTTGGGCCTTGATCAGCGTCATTGGTCTCCCATTGCTGTGGGGGCAATCGCCGCAATGGACGATTGTAGACATGCAGCTCTTATTTCCCGCGTTGATCGGGTGGTTGTTGTACGGCGCCAGTCTTGGCCTCATCAACCAGTTCGTGAATGACCTGGCGCTCTTTTGGTGGGGACCAGAATATGACCCTCCTCCGCCTGCACATGAAGTGAAAACCCGTATCGTCATCCTGGGCGGCGGATTTGCCGGTGTGACCACAGCTACGCACCTAGAGCAGTTGTTTGGCGCCGACCCTTCTGTGTCCATTACGTTGATCAGTGATACCAACGCGTTGCTCTTTACCCCTATGCTCGCCGAGGTTGCAGGCAGCAGCCTGGAAGCAACGCATATCACCAGTCCGCTCCGCACGAGTCTGCGACGTACAACGGTTATCCGCAACAAAGCCGTGTCCATAGATCTGCACAAACGGTGCGTACAACTCGCTCCGGATGTTCCCCTGTCTACCCAAACCGCTATGAATCACGCGACAGGCCACGAGGCGCCATTCGATCATCTTGTTCTGGCGCTCGGCGCGGTATCTAACTATCTCGGTCTTGATAACGTCAAAGCCAACTCTTTCGACTTCAAGAGTTTAGGAAATGCGATTAAGATCCGAAACCATGTCATAGATCTTTTCGAGCGAGCGGAAGATGAACCGCCCTCGCCCACCCGACAAGCCATGCTGACGTTTGTCGTTACCGGCGGTGGTTTTGCCGGCGCGGAGTTAGCCGGAGCCCTTAATGATTTTGCGCGCGGCATGCTGGTGTATTATCCTCATATTTCCCCCGAGGAAGTCCGGGTAATCCTCGTCCATTCGCGCGACCGTATCCTGCCCGAACTCAGCGAAGAATTGGCGGCCTATGCACTCGAACGCATGCAGGCGCGCGGCGTCATTTTCAAATTGACCGCACGTGTCGCCGATGCGCGTCCTGGCGCCGTGATACTCAACCCTCATGAAGAAATCTTGACGGAGACGTTAGTGTGGACCGCAGGCACGGCGCCGAACCCGCTTGTGCAAACCCTACCAATTGAGCGGGATAAACGCGGAGCGGTGATCGTCGATAAAACGCTCGCGGTCCCCAGCGCGCAAGGGTTATGGGCGGTCGGCGACTGCGCCGCCATTACTGATGCGAAGACCGGACAGCCATGCCCACCCACCGCGCAGTTCGCTCTCCGCGAGGCGCAAATTCTGGCGCACAATTTATATGCGCATATCCGTGGGTTGCCGTTGCAACCATTCCACTTTGATGCGCTCGGCGCGCTCTGCGTCGTTGGCCACCATACAGCGTGCGCGGAAATCAAAGGTTTTCGTTTTTCCGGCCTGTTCGCCTGGTTTCTCTGGCGCGGCGTCTATTTGATGAAACTTCCTAGTCTAGAGCGAAGAGTGCGCGTCTTTGTGGACTGGGTAGTCGAACTCTTCTTTCCACGCGATATCGTTCAGACAATTGATTTTGCGGAGCAGCGTGCAGAATCGACCTTTAGCTCCATGCCGCGACAGGAGCAATCTGAACGGAAAGTCACCAATATCCGATAGAAAAAGACGGTAGCCCGGATGGAACGGAGTGGAATCCGGGATTCTTGCTCCGCTCCCTGCTCATTCCTGGATTACGCTTCACTTCATCCAGGCTACATGCCTTCCCTACAGCCTGAAGCCTTTAGCCTTCTTATAAGTCTTGGAGTTCACCATGCTTAAATACAACGGCCTTTGCCTCGCTATCGGTTGTGTCGGCGGCCTGGCGGCTGCGCAAGTCGGTCTTGCTTCGCTCCAGACCGGCGTCATCTTGGGCGGCTTCTATGGCCTCGGTTTCGCTCTGCTTGCCTCTCCGCGCGCACTCACTCCAGGCGCCGGCTTGTTGTGGGGGCTCGCATACGCGATCTTGCTTTGGCTGGCGAATCCGCTCGGATTGTCGACGCTCATGAACAGTGCGACACCGGACGCTATGCTCACCGGCCTTCGCGCCCGCTTCCCGGCTCTCGTGGCGCACCTCCTTTGTTTC
>JBFWZL010000634.1:0-3103 GCA_050185455.1 Binatia bacterium
GCAAGTCATGATCGCGGCTCACGAGGTACGCCGCCGCGACTTCAATGGCAAGATTGAGATACTTTTCATCCTTCGGGTCACGGGCGTAGGTGAAATGCGGCTGAACGTCATCAAGAAGAGTGGCTTTTTCTGCGATGCGGCTAAGAAGGGCGTCGACACGTTCATCCGTGATGGCTGGATTTCTCTGTCGGATCTTGGGGCGGGACAGCACCTCACGCACCTCCTCAAGGACATCACGACTCACGAACAAGGCAATTTCATCGTTGTCCACTAATCGCAAGAGAGCCGCGGCAGGTCCAGCTTCATTGACAGTCGCTTGCAGATACACCATACAATCGAAGACAACTCGCGGAGGCGGGTTCTCTTCGCTCATCTCCCTGTGGCCTTTCGCTCGTGGTACACTTCTCCGCGCGCTTCTGCAAAGAGGGCGTCTGCTTCGTCTTCAGACATCCCGCTTGCGTGAAACGTCTGGCGAATCGGAGCAAGGATTTCATCAAAAGACTTGGCCGCTAACAGGTCGGTGGTAATCAGACGCTCGACGTACGTGGTCACATCGCTGCATCCCCGCTCACGCGCCCGCTGTTCCAAGGCCACTTTGGCATCGTCTGGAACGATAATGGTTAACTCCATGTCAACACCTCATGGTTGTGTCTTCAGTCGTAGTGTATCACGAATTTGCCCACGCCCAGGCGATGGGTTTTGGTATTCACGGTTATCGCCTGCAACCTCGCCGCCGAATGCTGGGCGCTCAGAGACACGGCTCCTATAGTCATTCCCACTAAAGTGTCGTCAGTAGTTATGAACTTAGCAAGCCGATTCGACCCTGTTTTCGAGACACTGCGGTAACCATAATGGGAAAGACTATACCTGCGACCTTACTCAGTCTTCACGACCGCAATGGGGCCGCGTGTCCGGCAACGATCAGTTGGGCCTTTTGCGGTGGTATTCTTCTTTTCCTTGCGCCGGGCCACCCATGCTCTATATCTTCGATGCCTCCATCAGCGCACGGCGCACGGCTTCCGGCTCACGTGCGATCACCGTCAGAAAGGCACGCGCGGGTCCCGTCGGCACACGCCGCCCGTGCTCCCAATGCTCCAGGGTGCGCTTGCTGAAGCCAAACATGCTGGCAAACTCACTTTGCGACATGTCCACCTGTTCCCGGATCGCTTTGACGTCGATTGCATCTGGAATATGAACCGTGCAGCCATGATTTTCTTCGCCTTTGGCAAAGGCCAGCGCCTGCTTGGCGCTGGTAATCATCCGTTCGCCAGCGGTGGGCTTTTTCTTCGTCATTGCTCTTTGCTCCTCGCGTTGTAGGCTTTGACCAACTTTGACAGCATCTGTTTCAGGGCGTTCCGCTCTTTCGGCGTCATGTCCATCTTTTCGTTCTTCGCAAACACGTTGAGCAGAAATACCGGAATACTTGAACCGCTGTAAAAAGTGATCACCCGGTACCCACCACTCTTACCTTTGCCTTTACCAGCAAAGCGGACCTTGCGCGCGCCGCCGGTTCCTTCAATCATGTCCCCGGCTTCCGGGTGGGCAGCGATCCATGTGATGATAGCGGCCCTTTCGGTTTCAGTTAATCCCAGGGCTTTAGCGTCACTGAGGTAGCCCGGTGTTTCAATAACAGTCTGTATAATGCACTCTACTCCATTGGAGTATAGGCGATAAGTGCTTCCGACTTCCCCCAAGATTTCGGCTATTGGTTGTCAATTGAACGTGCTTATGATTACGATGTTCTCTTAACCTGCACAGAAACAACTGCTGATCGCGTACAACGACGGTAAGGATAGTCGCGATGGAAAATTTGACTGTTGATGCGGAAGGCAAAGTCGTCATCCCACGGGAGATCATTGAACGCCGTGGGCTCCGTCCGGGTGACACCCTCGCCTTGGTCGAGGCCGCTGAAGGATTGCTCGTGTATCAGGGGGGCACCGATCTGGAGACCCTCGGCTGGTGGAACCGTCTGAGTGAGGACGAACGGTGTCAGGCCAAAGCGGAGGCACGCCAGTCTGAAGTGTTAAACGAAGAAGCGCGCGAGCTTCTGCAAACCCTCCCAGCGACGCGAGAGCGAATCTTTGCGCGCCATTATCCGGAACTCGCCGGTCAGCAGCCGGCTCGCAAGCATACTACACGGAAATGAACTCGGGTGCGGTGGTCCGGTCAGAACGCGCTGTCCGCATCTGTGAAGTTATTTAGCGTCAGCGGCGTCGCAGAGTTTGCTCTGAGATCTGTCGCCAGCTAAGAATGTGACTCCCACTTGACTACTCGTTATAGGTTTTATGAAACGTATGATTCATGAAACTTTCCAATGGTGGGCGTGCGGACCTCGGAACAAAACTCGAAGCCTACACACTCAACCCTCAGCATCGCGATGGCAGGCATAAAGCGCGTGTATTCGATGCAGTGCTTGGCATCACCCTCGCTAACGCCGATGTACTGCGCCAGGCGCTACTCGATGCCGCGGCTTATTCTGACCAGGTCGAACCAAGAGGCGACAATGGCTTTGGCGAGGCGTATGTTGTGCGTTTTCCGTTGACGACCAGGAAAGGTACGGCGACGGTGTTGAGTGCGTGGATTATTCGCCATGGAGAAGACTTTCCTCGCCTGACCGCTATATTGTGTGACGTATGGACAGCGCTGTTCACCTGCACGATGTGGTGGCTCTTGTGGAAAACCTGCCGGTCACGCATTTTGAAACGGGTCAGCCGCTCCGACTCCGTCGCGGCCAAATCGGGACAGTCGTGATGACCTACGATGGCACGACGTTTGAGGTGGAATTCGCTGGACCGGACGGACGCACCTACGCCCTTCTCCCGATTGCCGCGAGTAAACTGATGGTCTTGCGAGACACTCCCGAGGATGCGGCAGCGTAGCCGTCCAGATCCAGAGCAACAAACCTGACCTGCAGCGTACTTGCACGACCATGGGCTCCTCAGGCTCTTACCATACTCCTACCTTTGACGGCAATTGGCAGCGCCGTCTTCCCTTGGGATCCAGCCCTCATACAACCCATTTCTTGCGGACGTATCAGAACCCGACAATACTCGCAAAATCTGTCCTAGACCCTAGAACGTTGCGCCGTAGGTGATCGCGGTCC
>JBFWZL010000635.1:0-3093 GCA_050185455.1 Binatia bacterium
GCCGGCCATCGGGTTGAACAGAAAGATGGAGAGGTGCTGTTTTTCTCGGAAGGCCCAGATCAGACGGTCCTGCGACTCCGTACTGAAGTTCCGCTCAAAATAGAAAATGGCGTCGCTGTCGCTGAATTCACTTTACAAGCGGATGAATCGGCAGCCTTTATTCTGGAGCAAGCCGAACCTGGCAAAGAGTCGCCGTCGGTCGCGCCAAACTATGTAGCCGACGCTTTCAAGGAAACGGCGAATTTCTGGCACCGCTGGACAAGCCGCTCCGCGTATCGTGGCCGTTGGCGAGAAATGGTGAATCGTTCGGCCTTGACTCTGAAGCTGCTTACGTCGCGTTCACATGGGTCTATGGTCGCGGCGCCAACCTTTGGCTTACCGGAAGATATCGGCGGCGTGCGTAATTGGGACTACCGTTACACCTGGATTCGTGACGCCTCGTTCACCTTGTACGGTTTGATGCGCCTGGGCTATACGGACGAGGCGGCGGCCTTTATGCATTGGCTCGAGGCTCGTTGTGCTGAACTCGAACCCGACGGCGCGCTGCAGATCTTGTATGGCCTCAATGGACGGCACAAGTTGCCCGAAGAGTCGCTTTCCCATCTCGAAGGATATCGGCAATCCGCACCGGTGCGCATCGGCAATCATGCACATCAACAACTCCAATTGGACATCTACGGTGAGCTGATGGACTCGGTGTATCTGTACGACAAATATGGTCAGCCGATTTCCTACGATATGTGGAGAAATATTGTCCGACTGATTGATTGGGTCTGTAAAAATTGGCGACAGGCAGATGAAGGCATCTGGGAGGTGCGTGGGGGTCGGTTTGAGTTTCTCTATTCGCGAGTCATGTGTTGGGTGGCCATTGATCGCGGGATCCGTCTAGCGCAAAAACGCTCCCTTCCAGCACCACTTGATCGCTGGTATCCAGTGCGTAATAAGATCCATCGAAATATCTTTGAATGTTTTTGGGACCCTCAACGCAAGGCCTTTGTCCAGTACCAGGGCGCAACGACCCTAGATGCGGCAAGCCTGCTGATGCCGCTGGTCAAATTCATTGGCCCCACGGACCCACGTTGGTTAACAACCCTACAAGCGATCGAAAAAGAGCTGATCAGTGACTCTCTGGTGTTCCGCTATAAAATCGATGATGAACCCCTGGATGGACTCTCTGGAACAGAAGGAACATTTTCCATGTGTTCGTTTTGGTACGTCGAGTGTCTATCGCGAACTGGAGATCTCCAAAAAGCACGATTCCTCTTTGAGAAAGCGCTGGGGTATGCCAATCATCTCGGGCTGTACGCCGAAGAATTAGGACCGCGCGGTCAACATTTGGGCAACTTTCCTCAAGCGTTCACGCATCTCGCCCTGATCAGCGCTGCTTACGACCTCGACCGCCGGCTGTCGGCGGCAGGGTGGACGGCTTAACTCGCTCTAGACATTACTTACACCGTCTCCTTTTACAGTGCATGTCTTCAGGTCGTTTTTTTAGGACAGGATCAGCCTGCATGCAACTAAGAAACAGCGCTGGAGCAGCGCTTGATTAGGCTCCCGGTAAGATCATGGCGCGCAAAGCTGTACTGACAAGAGCAAGCACCAAAGCGCCGAAGAAAGCCGGGAAGAATCCCATGATGACAAATCCCGGCACGAAGAGCGCAGCAAACCCTAACATGAAGGCGTTGATCACTACTAGAAACAGTCCAAAAGTCATAATCGTGAGGGGAAAGGTCAAAATTTTCAGCAGGAATCCCAGGGTCGCATTGACCAAACCGATGACGAGCGCAGCAAACAACGCTGTTGCAAAATTTCGTATGACAAACCCTGGAATCAACGCGGCAACCAACATCAAGCTGAGCGCGCTTACGAACCAGTTCATGACTAGGGCGAACATTATGAACTTTTCCTTTTCTCCAAAGCGCCCCCCAGTGCTTTGCCAATCGCTGAGATCATGCTCCGATACGCTCCAGAAACCGCTCGGCGTCCATGGCCGCCATACAACCGGAGCCTGCCGCGGTAATCGCCTGCCGATAGACTTTGTCAACTACATCGCCAGCGGCAAAAACGCCTGGCGTGGTAGTCGCAGTTGAGCCCGGTGAGGTCATGAGATAGCCTACGGCATCTAGGTCGAGCTGGCCTTGAAACAGCACGGTATTCGGTGAGTGACCTATGGCAATGAATATCCCATCACAGGGGAACTCACGCTCCTCCCCGGTTTTTACGTGCTTGAGTCGTACGCCGGTTACACCTCCGGTTTGTGGATCACCATAGATCTCTTCGACAATTGTGTCCCACAGAAAAGCGATCTTCGGATTGTCACGTGCGCGTTCCTGCATAATGTGGGAAGCGCGCAACTGATCTCTCCGGTGCACCACCGTAACTTGCGCGGCAAATCTGGTGAGAAACACGGCTTCTTCCATAGCTGTATCGCCTCCGCCAACAACCACCACGGTCTTGTCGCGAAAAAAGAAACCGTCGCATGTTGCGCAAGAAGAAACTCCATACCCTGTCAGGCGCTTTTCCGATTCTAATCCTAACCACATGCTTGCCGCGCCGGTTGCAATAATGAGGGCGTCGGCAGTGTATGCAGTAGCATCACAAAATACACTAAACGGTCGTTGAGTAAGGTCCACCTTGCTAGCGTCTTCTTGCACGAGCTGCGCACCAAAACGTTCCGCTTGCTGTCGGAATAACGCCATAAGATCTGGTCCAAGGATGCCAGCAGGAAAACCTGGGAAGTTCTCCACGTCTGTCGTAATAGTGAGTTGTCCGCCCGGTTGAGTGCCTTCAAGAACTAACGGCGCCAGGTTCGCACGAGCAGTATACAAGGCTGCCGTGAGTCCAGCCGGACCAGAACCAAGAATAATAACTTTGTGGTGGTTAGTTTCCTGACCGCGCATGTCGGTCCTTTCTATTTGGTGACTATGCATTACTTGACACCGGACTCCTCAAAGAGGACCAAATTCGGGTGCCACGGGCAGCTTGCTGCCCGTGCCCAGCCGCCACACTGGCGGACAAGCCGCCAGTGGCACCCCCGCTTGTCCTGGGTGACCCAAAAGCAGCCTGCATGAAGGGATGGTGTCAAGTTTGCCA
>JBFWZL010000636.1:0-3022 GCA_050185455.1 Binatia bacterium
GTAAGATGAGCAGACTGCGGTTGAAGATATCAGTAACGGCCGGTGGCAAATCGCCAAAGGATCGAGCTTCCTTTCGGACCCATGCGCGCCAGTAGTTTGACGTTCGCCCGATCAGTGCTGCCGGTGTAAGTTCGCCAACATGTTTATTTAAGTCTGCCACCTCCTCGTAGCGAGTGCCTGCGGCCAGCCAGTAAAAGGCCGTGTGTTTTCCTCCAGGGGGAAGTGATAACCGGACACCGACAGTGGACTCGGCAAAACCCCACGCAATCGGGCTTCCAATGAGTTCGCCGTCTTCAGCGTCTTTCCAGGAAGGTTGCTTTCCTGGCGCGTCCTTCACGCCGCAGGAGAAATAATCGGCGACCTTGCTTTCCGTGTTACAACAATTGGCAAGGAAATACCGGTTGAGCTTGTAATGGATAATGGACTCGGTACGCGGATCAAAATATGCGGTGTCGCCGATCTCGTGACCAAACAAATGAAAGTCATGGCAAAAGAAAAGTCGGACGTCACGCGTACTCCCCGCCAAGTCTGTTACTTCGATCTGTTTGACATACACATTCAGCTGGAAATCAACGGCATCCTGACACCGCAGCGCCAAGCCTAACGTCTCGTTTTTCAGAACCACCTCGGTTACGAGGCTATCATCGCGATATCGGAGGTCTTTTTTCCACTCCTGACCCATCCAGGAAAAGCGACCATCCACCCAGATGCCGAAGCGAAACTCTTGTCCCCGAGTATGGTTCTCCTGGCCTATCCAGGGAAAGTAAATGTCACGAATACGATAATCTAAGTCAAAATTAACAAGAAGATTCCCGTTGCTGACTGGAATGTCTCTGGGCATGGCTTCCTTATGAGGTTAGGTCCCGCTGATGTATTGGCTTCTTTGTAACGCTAATCGTTGTCCAACCTGTACTGGACTGAACGCGGGTACGGCAGCGAGTTGTTCATACAAGGCTGCGTATCCTTCGGCCATTTTTTGAATAGAAAAATTGGTCTTGACGTGTTTCCAGCAATTCCGACGATCAAGATGTTCGATGCGCCCTACCGCCTTCACCATGGACTCGACTGAATCCACAACGAACCCCGTCTCTCCATGTCTTACGATCTCGGGAACTGCGCCTTCTCCGAACGCCAAGACGGGGGCGCCAGACGCCATTGATTCAATCAAGACCATACCAAAAGGTTCGCCCCACCGGATTGGGAACAACGTCGCCTGTGCGTGCCGATACCAATGCTTCTTCGCCGCGGTGTCGAGTTCTCCAATGTAGATAATCTGTTTGTCAGAGGACAGGAGCGGCTTCATCACCTTATCATAGTAGTCTTTATCCACAGGCTGTCGGCTAACATCAACGCTCAGATCGATCGATTGCTTCAAACGTGTAAAAAAGGCCTGGTCTTCCTTTTTATTCTGAACACAGCCGGCAAGGACTAGCTTTGCTCCAGCCTGTTTCGCCACTGCTATGGCGATATCCTGTCCCTTAACCTCGGTGATCCGTCCAATGCTGAAAAGATAATTTCCCCGGTTAGACTCCTCTGTGAACAAGTAGTCTTCCACATCTATTCCATGCGGGACGGTTTTCGCCACCGGGATCAGGTTCGTATACTGCCGTCTCTGATATTCGCTTATAGCAACGAAATGCAACAAAGGGCGCGACGATGTATCTGGCCGCCGCTCGCGGAACTCCATTATCCCGCTGTGCTGACCGGGAACGTGAAGAGTCATCACGATGGGCACGGACGGATTAAAACTGCCAGTATACACGCGCTCAAACCATTCGTGCATGTGGATAATGTCGATGTCTCCCAGCCGCGCGCGCGCCAAGGCCTGCGAAAGGTGGAGGTCAACCTGTGTCTGCCCCTCCGGGGTGCATCCTCGCCAATAGTCGCCATGGCTCCGCGAAACGGTCTCGTATTTTTCACCGGTCACCGTGGAATCTGAGGAACACGCAACAATCGACCGGTGTCCAAGAGCATGCAGGCCTTTGTCAATATTATAAATGACTGTTTCTATAGGGCCATACCCGATTTGGGACGTAATCGGCTTATTGATGGTCGCTACATGCAGGATATTCAACCGTCGCGTTTGGTTGCTACCCTCTATCATTGAACGTCCCGCGCTTCGCGGACTTCTGGTGTCTTCTGCAGCGCGTGGGCAAAGTGTTCTAGGGTCGCGTGACGATCCGTGTTGGTTAGAAACGCTTCCCATTCTTTCTGATGGGTTTTCAGAAACGCCTCCCCCTTGGGGGTGAGCTGAAACGGCGGCGGCCCGACTCGGGAGCAAATGAGGTCTCGGCGCCAGAGCGCGGTAGTGGCGGCGCCAACCGTTGCCTTGCCGCGCACGTCGCCCCAATACCAGCCCGCGGTGCGTGAGTCTGTCTGCACGGCGTGGAGGACTTCTAAACAGTGTAGGGTCTTTCCGATATCCAGCTCCAATGATTGATCCATTATAAATTCTCTCCGCTTCCGCGGCGTGTAGACATCCGCGTGATGTTAGTTGCGCACTTTCGTCGATGTGGGAAAGACAGAAGGAGACATACGAGCCGTGTTCCCACGTATTTACACGAAGATAACGCCGATGCGCCGTGCCGTCTGTGAGATTCCTGCTATAAATGTTGGAATCTTGCATAAATCGTGTCAGGTGCAGGCAAGAAACTCATACGACATGGCATGCGCTGCCGTCCGTCGCATGTGGAGGCTACTCTCTTCCACCATGAATCTCTGCTATGACGAATCCCACGCGCCGGACTAAAGCGCTCAGCAGCAAAACGATTGTATCCATACCCTCGGAGAGGATGGGAGGAGACAGTGAGCCTTGAGAGTTACGCCCGTATCGAACGTTTGCGGAGGTTGCACAGCTCGGAGAGGATGGGAGGAGACAGTGAGCCTTGAGAGGGCCGTGGAGGAAAAGATATGGACCTATGACAAACACCCGCCCTATCACCACTTTATTTATCGACCTCGGGAATGTATTGCTGACAGACAGTTGGAGTCCAGCGATGCGGCAAAAGGCCGTAGAGCAATT
>JBFWZL010000637.1:0-2972 GCA_050185455.1 Binatia bacterium
CTCGGGGGTAGCTCGGTCCTCCGAAAAAGCAGCCTCGACGGCGACAACGCAAGATCGATTCGCCGCGCCCGGCGTCCCGATTCTATTATTGCGCCGATTCTTCCCCTAATTGAGGACAGGCCCTAATTAGGGTTGCTGTATCGGAGAAGGTCAACGATGAAGAGGAGACGGGGAAAGAATTATTGGTCAAACTGACGAGAGTTGACCGGAACGAGGGGCAATATGACGACTCAACTTACTGGGACATCCATCCTCTTCCAGGATGATTTTGCAGCAAATGGTCCGTTGGACTCGACCAGGTGGGATTTCAATCACTGGTCCCAGGTGAACAATCCTTCGTACCTGGGTTTGACCCAGATGCGCCAATCGCTGCCTTTCGCGGAAAACGGCATTGCGCGCATTCGGTTGGACACCTGGCTCAATGGCAATGCCTTTAGCGGATCAGAGGCCATCACTAACCAGGCTTTTAACCTGAACAACGGCGGCGTGGCTTTCGAGGGCAAATTCCGCTTCGACTCGATGCAAGGTGGGATGATAACGGGGTTCTTCACCTTTCAGGATTTTGCGGAAGGTGTCGCAAGAAATCCCCATGACGAGATTGATTTCGAGATTCTGACAAGCCAACTTGGAAAAATCTCTACCAACGTCTTTGTCGCTGCAGAAAATAGCGCGAACTATCCCATATCGATCCCGATGGCGGGGATGGGGGACTGGCACACCTACCGCATGGAATGGTTGCCCGGTATGGTCCGGTGGTTCGTGGACGGAAACCTAATCAGGACCGAAACCGAGCACGTTCCAGTTCAACCGCAGCAGCTTCACATGAACCTTTGGGGTGTGCCGACGGACTGGAAGCAGTCCCTGGGTGATCCCCAAGGCCCTACTGTCGGTGCCTCAGACTTCGTGCCTGCCAAGAGCGCTGCTGAGAACAAGACGTATTTCTTCGATGTAACCTCGGTGAAGATAGAGCAGCTTTCGACGAAGCTCGGTACTAATGGCAATGACACTATCGACGGCACCGCGAACGCCGACGGCATCGAGGGGCGCGGAGGCGACGACACCCTAAATGGATTGGCCGGAGATGACACGCTGTTCGGTGCCGGCGGCAACGACAAAATCAACGGTGGTGAAGGCAACGACACGGCAGTATTTGTTGGCGAGCGGTCCCGCTACAATGTGTCACTGACTGAGGGCGTACTGACGGTCGTCGATACCAGCGGTCAGGACGGAACCGATACCCTCACCAGCATTGAGTTTCTGAACTTTAAAGATGCACTCTATGAGGTGGTGAATGGCACGGTAACGCATACGCCCGCCGACTACAGCACGATACAGCAACACATCGACCAGGGCACAACTTCCCAATATCCGGTTCAATATGTGCAGGAACTTTATTCCGTCGGGAATGACGGCGTTCTCAAGCCGGTGTCCGCTGCATCGCATAACCTGTCGGCGGCCCTGGGTGGTGCAGTAGCCACGTCCGACGAGCTCGTCCTCTATCCCGACGCTTACACGACACTGGAAGACCGTATCCTTACCATCGCTCCAGACGCCAGCGTGCTCGCCAATGACAGTGCAGGAACCTCGCGCACGGCATCCCTGGTAAGTGGACCGACGCATGGGTCGCTAGAGTTTGCTGCTGACGGCTCCTTTATCTATACACCCAACAGCGGCTTCCAGGGCATCGACAACTTCATCTATCGCGCCACGGACGCCTTAGGTGCGTTCGGAGAAACCGCTGCCTTTATCAATGTTGCTCCAGTTACGACGGGCGCAACAACCGCGCTTGACCTTCCTGGCCTATCTGCCTTCGAACTGGTGGGTTCCCTGTACGCCGGGTTGCTTGGCCGTGCTGCCGATCTTGATGGCTTCCTTTACTGGGCACAGGCACAGGTAGCCGGAGCCGGCAAATCACCAAACGTTGCAGCTACATTCCATACGATAGCCAACAACATTGCTGCCAGTGACGAGGCCAAGGCCACTTTTGCTCTACTGGCCAATCCAAAGGCCGCAACTGATGGCGATATCAACTCTTTCCTCGATGGCGTCTATCACAACCTCTTTGGACGTTCGATTGATGCCGGGGGGCAGGCCTATTGGTCAAGCGAGATCAAGCAAGCTATCGCTACGGGCCAGCCGCTCGGTTCTGTGGTCGCCAGCATCATCAGCGGTACCCAGCAGAGCGATAGCCATCAAGACATCACCGCCCTTATTAACAAAACGCTGGTGAACCTTGAGTATGTCGAAGAGCAATATGAACTTGGCACAACGTGGGGGTCGGACGACTTGACGGAAGCAAAGGCGCTGCTTCAGGCCGTAACCGCCGATCCGTTAAGCCTTCTGATCGGCCTCAAGCAAGCGGAGGATCTGGTAATCGCCGACGCGGCTTAGTCAGGTTTGCGGTGGCAGTGGGTGTCAACGCCGGAGTAAAGATGCATCGGCGGGCCGGAGTAAAAGTGCGTCACGGCTGATGGCAGGAAGGCCCCCGCGGGGGGCCTTCCTGCGTCCTCGTTTATTCCTCAGGTGGGCTGTCGGGGATGGTGGTGGCGCGGGCACCACGCTGGCGGCGCTTGCTCTGCTTGAGGCGGTAGCTGTCGCCGTTCATCTCCAGGATATGGAGGGCGTACGGCAACCGTGCTCGCCCGACTTCGGCTTGCGGATCCGCAATTGCGAGTGCTGGCCGCCTCGGATGCTTACTCTCGATCGGCGGCTCCGCGGGATCATCCGCGATTGCGCCCAGAGCAGATGCCGCGCGCAGCGCATCATCGGGTGTTCGTAGCCGATGACTTAGTCATGGTCGACTCCTGTGGCGTTGTGGTCAGAGCCGAGCGGGAGCTTTCACCTTCCGCTAGCCTGGATTTCTCAAAGGGCCCGCTCCGTTCAAGGGTGCGAAGGGGTGCGGCGGCGCGTCGCCGTGAGACAGTAATTTGGTTTCGATGTTGGCCAGTTGGCGGGCGAGCATCAGCCCGCCC
>JBFWZL010000638.1:0-2960 GCA_050185455.1 Binatia bacterium
GGTTAACCGCATTGCTCGAACATGCACAACGTAAAGAAGTGGGAGCAGTTGGAGCGCAATTGCTGTACGCCGATGGAACTATTCAACACGCTGGAGTCGTTCTCGGTCTTCACGGCGCGGCGGCTCATGCGCACAAGTATCTCTTAGTATCCGAGCCTGGCTATTTTTCTTTCCCTCACCTCATTCGCAACTACAGCGCTGTCACCGCCGCTTGTTTATTAACGCGGAAGGCGGTGTATGAAGACGTGGGCGGCATGGATGAACAGTTAGCGGTGACCTTCAATGATGTGGACTTCTGTCTGCGATTGCAGAAAAAAGGCTACCTAGTCGTCTACACCCCGCATGCCAAACTCTACCACCACGAGTCGCGTAGCCGCTGGCAGCAATCGCCACCGGTGGAAGAAAAGCAATATCTCTTAGCACGGTGGGGATCCTTGGTCGCTTACGATCCTTACTACAATCCCCACCTAACCCTAAAGCACGAAGATTTTACATTCGATCTTCACCGCGCCCGCCGACTGCTTCAAGAACGAACACACAGACAATAAAGATCGCAGTCGGCGTTTCGGCTTGTATCTTGCCGAGAAAGCAACCTCAGCAACCGCCGTTTAATTCTTCTGCGGCCGTTTTGGCGCCTCCGCGCGTTGACGGAGTGACAAGACTGGGCAACTTGATTCGCGCATCATTTTCTCGGTCAGACTTCCCAATAACAGATGAAACATTCCGTGAAACCCATGGGTCGCCATGATCAGCAAATCGGAGCCAACAGCGCGTTCAACTTCTAAAATTGTTGTGGCGGGGTCGCCGCTGACATGGAGTTCCGTCTGGTGGCGGACTCCACTCAGGTGTTCCTGAGCAAGATGATTGAGTTTCTGCCCAGCAACTTTTTCAGCAGTGATATGGTTTGCTCGCGCGCCTTCTCGCGCTTCGTACACATCACGGAGAAGCAGCTCTGTCTCGTCCGTAGGTACAATATGGAGAGGATACACAGTCCCTCCGCTATACTCCACAATACGCCGCGCATACCCTAGCGCTTCTACGGAATGTTCCGAGATATCTACAGGGACGAGAATATTCTGAAACGGTTTTGTCGCAGCCAATGCGTCCTTGCTATGCGTCGTAAGCACTGGACAGCGCGATTCGCGCACAACTTTTTCCGCCACACTACCTAAAATAAGGTGTGCAATCCCTGTACGTCCATGCGTTGCCATCACAACTAAATCCGCAGCCAAATCTTTTTCCGCCTCAAGAATCCCCGCCACAGGGTCGCTATTGAGACGAGTTACAATCTCATGCGTCACCTGGCTTAAGTACGCTCGGGCCAATTCGTGCATTTTTTCTCGAGCGATCTTTTCCGCCCGCACGGTATCGGCGCCGCCATCCCCTCCTCCTTCCGGGCGATAGACTTTCCGGAGAAGATGCCACTCATCAGTCGGAACAACGTGCAATAAGCGCACAATTCCTTGGCCCTGCTGAGCGAAGTGACGCGCGTACTCAAGCGCGGCTGGAGATGTTTCGTCGAAGTAGACCGGACACAGAATATTGCGGAAGAGTTGCATCATAATCATGATCCTCCTCTTCCTAAGCTTTAGCAAAAGATTTGCCGTTGTCCACCATTATGCAATAGAGAGTTCTCCAAGCGTTTGGTGAAAAAGACCACTCAATCATTTTCTCGTAATCGCAAAAAAGCATGAGGAGAATTCATAGGATTGAGAAATTTCGCTGTGCAGCGCTTGCCTTTTGACTTCTTTCTGATTCCCTGTCATGAAGAGCAATGTGCAACCCTCAGGATCAGCATCGCTCTACGCCCTTGGGGTCTCATTTTGTGTTAATGTCTTAAATCTCACTGACTACTTTTAAAGGGACAACATGAATCTCTTAGACAAAATTATCGAATCCCTTGTCCCGTACGGTTTCAATCTCATCGGAACGGCAACGGTCCCCGCTTACGAAGCGATTGTTCCTCCTCAGTATCGCGTCAGCTCGTTATTGCCACAAACAAAAACGCTCGTCGTTATCGGCAATGGCGGTGGAGCTTTCTGGAGCGGGTTCCGTGCATATTGCGAAGCCCACCCTAGCTATCTGCATGACCGAGAGCATCCACTCGACGATTACACCAGCGTAACCATCGAAACAGCGCTCACTCCTCATTTACGAGCAGCCAACGCAGATTATCGCTATCTCTATCCATTCCGCTTCTGGACAGAACCGGTGTCCTTCATGCACCTGGCCCGTGCAGCCAACATTGCAGGCCCGAGCATTCTCGGAGTCGTCATTCATCCCCAATACGGACCTTGGATGGCGCTGCGCGCTGCTGTGTTGCTTGATCAAGAAGTATCTATGCCGCCACAAGCGCCGGGTTTTGATCCATGCCCAACCTGCCAAGAACGCGCGTGCATGACAGCGTGTCCAGCAAACGCAGTTGCCCCCACTACAGGCTGGGACATTCCCGCCTGTGTCCAACACCGCGTACGAGTCGAGACAGATTGCGTGGATTACTGCCGCGCTCGCTATGACTGTGTTTATGGTCGTGAACACCGCTATCCACTCGACGAATTGCAGTATCATCAACGGCGCAGTTTTGTAGAGATGCGGAAGTATTTCACAGGGCCATCAGCTCTCAGCTATAAGTCGTCAACTAAACAAAATTAAGATAGAGCGACAGAGGCCTAACTGTTGCTCTCTTTATCTTCCTTGTCTGGCTGAAAGCTGATAGCTGATGGCTGACAGCTTACTTGCAAGGAGGGTTTATGGATCTCGTTATTCGTAATGGCACGGTAGTAACGGCTGGAGACGTGACCCAAGCTGATGTCGGCATTGAAGGAGGGAAGGTTAAGCAAATCGGGACAGGGCTTCCCCCAGCCGCGAAGGAAATCGACGCAACGGGAAAGTATTTATTCCCAGGAGGAGTTGATGTCCACACGCACGTGGACTTCGAGTTGTTGGGAAATCGCTCGGTC
>JBFWZL010000639.1:0-2959 GCA_050185455.1 Binatia bacterium
GCATTTCGGCTCTTTTCTGCTTGCAATCCCCTCTGGGTCTGTCAGATATATTATTGCCTTTGAAAAAAGGGGGAAAGCTCATCAGAGTTCCCCAAAGGAGGGATAATGCAATACGACCTACTTATTAAAAACGGCACGGTGATTGACGGGTCCGGCATGCCGCGTTTTCGCGCGGATGTTGGCATCGTTCATGGGAAAATCGCCGCGATCGGAAAAATCCGGGACGGCGCGAAACAAGTGCTCGACGCGGAAGGGCACGTAGTTGCTCCTGGGTTTATTGACGGACACACCCACATGGACGCGCAGGTCTTCTGGGATCCCTTGGGCACCTGTTCTTGCTGGCATGGCATCACGAGTGTCGTGATGGGCAACTGTGGTTTTTCCCTTGCGCCCTGTCCGGAGAAAGATAAGCTGCTAGTGATGCGTAACCTCGAACGCGCCGAGGATATTTCCCCGGAAGCGATGAACGCTGGGATCAAGTGGAGTTGGACGACCTATCCCGAATATCTTGATGCGGTGGACAGGCTCCCGAAAGGGATCAACTATACGGCCTATATTGGCCACTCGGCCCTACGCACGTATGTCATGGGCGAGCGAGCGTTTACGGATGCCGCAACCGCTGATGACCTGGAAGCCATGAAGCGAGAGGTGCGCGACGCCATCCGCGCGGGCGCGATTGGATTTACCACGTCACGTACACGTAACCACCAGACGCCGGACGGACAACCGGTAGCCAGCCGGCTCGCACAGTGGAATGAAGTCCAACAGTTGGTCGGAGTTATGGGTGACTTGGGAGCCGGCGTTTTTGAAATCGCGGGCGAAGACACGGATATCAATCCCGACCTGCGCGACGATTATCTTGGTCGGCTCATAGCGTTGGCAGTGGAAACCGGCGTACCCATCACCTTTGGGGTCTTCCATCGCCGCTATGCGCCGGATCTTTGGCGTCAATACCTGGCAACGATTGATGAAACCGCCGCTGCTGGTGGACGTATGTTTGCCCAGGTCCACAGCCGTTCGATCAACGTGGTGTTGTCATTCCAGACCGTTACGCCATTCGACAAGCTGCCGGTGTGGCGCGATATCCGTAAATTGCCTCTCGCGGAACAAGAAGCGAAGCTCCGCGATCCTGACATTCGTCGCCAGCTTGTCGAAGCCGCCCACCACGCGCCGCGAGATCAAAGACCTGGCGTCGGGACCGAGCCGCGCAAGGCCAACTTCAAGTGGCTGCTCGTGATGGAGAACCCTAATCCTCCATACCGTTCGGTTGCTGATATTGCAGAGGAACAAAATAAAGATCCAGTGGAAGTCTTCATCGATCTGTCGCTGACGAAGAACCTTAAACAGTTCTTCTTACAACCGCTGGTGAATGAAAATGAGGAATATGCGTTGGAGATGATTAAGCATCCCAGGGCTGTAGTTACCTTCTCCGACTCCGGCGCGCACGTGTCGCAGATCATGGACTCATCACTACAGACCCATCTCTTAAGCCACTGGGTGCGAACAAAGCAAGCAGTGACGTTAGAAGAAGCGGTAAAGATGTTGAGTTTTGTTCCGGCTTCGCAGTGGGGACTGAACGGGCGCGGCTTGCTGCGTGAGGGATGGAACGCCGACGTGGTCGTGTTCCATCCTGACACTGTCGCGCCGATGATGCCTGAACTCACCTATGATCTCCCTGCTGGCGCACGTCGTCTCAAACAGAAAGCAACGGGTATTATGGCCACGGTAGTGAACGGTGAAGTTGTTTTACGCAACAATGAACACACCGGCGCACTGCCTGGTCAGTTGCTGCGCGGGCCGCTAGCGCGACGTTCACTCTGATCTCAACCCTTCCACTTCAACTATTGTCAAACAGTTCCCTCTCCCCTTGCGGGAGAGGGAACCTAAGAATGACCTCTTCATACAAATGTAAACCGCTGTAGGAAACCTATATTGCGAGTCTTTCAACCTTTTGCCTATGGACTTAAGAGAACCGTTACTGCGCCGTGATCCCGCCATCAGCCGCCAGGGCGTGGCCAGTGACAAATGAGGCGGCGTCTGAACACAACCAGACTACTACCTCGGCCATTTCCGAGGGTTTCGCCATGCGTCCGAGCGGCTCCGCGGACGCCATTTTAGCGGCCCAATCTTCGCGATGGTTGGTGATTCGTCCCATCATCGGCGTATCGATCGCGCCTGGACAAAGAGCATTTACGCGAATGCCCGCTTTGGCGTACTCCAGCGCGGCGGTTTTGCTCAGTCCTACGACTCCATGTTTGCTGGCGACATAGGCTGACCCGCCTTTATAGCCAACTAGACCGGCAGTGGAAGCGGTATTCACGATCGCTCCTCCACCAGTTTTGAGCATCTGTGGGATTTCATACTTCATGCACAACCACACGCCGGTGAGATTGATGGCAATCACGCGATCCCACGACTCTTGACTGTAATTGACGGTTGTCGCCGCCGCCCCTTCGATACCCGCATTGTTATGCGCGCAATCTAGCCGCCCAAAAGTAGCGACGGCGGCATTAACGAGCGCTTCAATCTCGGCAGCGTTGGAGACGTCAGCTTTGACGAACAGCGCTTCACCGCCTGATTGCTTGATCAGTTTGACCGTTTCTTCTCCGCCTTCGACCGCTACGTCGGCGACAACAACTTTGGCGCCTTCTCTCGCGAATGCTAATGACGATGCTCGACCGATTCCTGAACCTCCACCGGTTACCAATGCAACTTTTCCGACTAATAATCCTGCCATAATATTCTGTCCTCCTCGTGTTGTTTCCATAGGGTACGATGCTCGTAGCTGTCAAGGCGAGGAAGTTCTACTTCCTTCTTTTATGAAGATTTCTCCTCGTGACACCGGAACTGTGCGAATCCGGTCTGGAAAATCGTGCGAATCTAGCGTAGGACTTTCAGGAAGGAGGGTTATGAAATGTCGGATTACAAACTCATCTCCGCAGATTCACATTTTGTCGAG
>JBFWZL010000640.1:0-2886 GCA_050185455.1 Binatia bacterium
ACACTCACTGCACGCTTCACTTCCCGAGCATCTCGTGCCTCATTTATGATCTCATCAAGCTCATCCATATCGCTCGTCGCCTCCACCGAGCGATTATAGTCCACAAATCAATTAGGATCCCTATATATTGAGTAGGATCGAGCAGAATAAGATCGCCCTCGGTTCCCAACGGCGCGCATTTTTCCGTTAGAAAGAGCGGACGGTCCAGAAAGCTAAAGGCCCCGTCGCTTTCGCGCAAGACTGGCAGAAAAACACCGCCCGCGCCAGTGGGAATATATATACTCAACAAACAATAGTGGAAGCGTCGACGGATTCGCCAACCAGAGGCTGTTAGCAACACTCATCGGGTGGAGTCGCGAATAATTGTCCCGTTTCTTTGGTCACGGTGATGAGAGAACTGCTCGCCAACACACCCAGCGGCTTGCCGCTTCCATCGCCGCTTAAAATCGCATCGTCAACCCCCCAGGAGAGAGCGGACGTGCAGGTGCTAAAGAGCTGACCCTGGAAGCTCTGGCCGCTGTCTTCGGAGAGTTCGGCAGAGAAGGGAACATACACGCCAGCCTTCCCAGCGACCAGAAGAATTTTTCGCGTCTTGGCTTTGGATTCGGAAAACGAGCCGCCTTCCGCGATCCATTGGAGATCCAGACCGAACGGCTTACTCGTCGATGCGTCCGAGTTCTTAGAACTGCCGATTTCCAGCGTCCGCGTAGTCATGCCTTTACTCAAGCTCCGCTTGCTTCACATTTTAAAAAAATCTTGTCTATGTCAAAATTGCTCATTCCTGCATAGTGTGGACAATACACAAAAAGAGCAAATAAAGTGCAATAGTATTTCTGTGAATTGTGTTGCATTTTTTCCTTGAAAACATCTGAACAAGAACGGATCGGATAAGGGCTTTCCGTTCTGTATTCTTAATGCGTTCGTTTTCATCGAACGCTGATAAAAGAGGTTCGAGCGCGCCTGCCTTTCTCCTACACGCGCGCATTCTTTTTGAAATCGCTTCAACCACCGTGCGCTAGACTTCGACATTGCTACTGCATGGCGGCGTTCCGTCTCAGTCGGGTGTCTTGACTGTCTCACGGTTCGAACCTTGGCTAACGATTCGCCGATCGCGCGGAAGATATCCCGTGCTTTCTCATCAGTTGCCGCACGTAGCCAGAGCCTCATAAGTTCTTTCTGTATGTTGGAATCGGCGAGAAGCATCGGCCCCAACTGCGTTAGGCCCTCACATAAAGGTTCAGCATTGCCCTTGCGGAGTTCGGTCACAACGCCAGGAAAAGGCATTGCTGATATGGAAGTGTACAGAAGTGAGATCATAATTTCTGGATAGGAAATCACGAACCGTTGTAGGAGGGAGCTTCTTTTCCATGCCTGTTTCTTTTCTCAGGCTGTGCCCTTTTGGAAAGAGAGGGGCAGGGCGGTAAGGAAATACCCGCCTTTTCAAGAGTGTTAGCTAGGCGCTCTCTAGCCCGGCTGGTTTGCAGGCCGGTCAATCTGTCCTGCAAGGCTGCATTTCTGTTGCGGATCGGTTACGGCTCATGGTATCGTTGCGCTCAGATTTGCACGATTGCCAAGGGGAGCCGCCGCTTACTATAGCGCGGAAATCTTGAATAAATCTACATAAAGGAGATAACCTCACATGAAGTTCGGTATGATGTACGAAATCCAGATCCCCGAACCGCATTATCCAGGAATTGTCCACGATACGTATAAACAGGTGATGGCGCAGGTTATCCTGGCCGAGGAAATGGGCTTCCAGCATTTCTGGACGGTCGAGCACCATTTTTTGACGGAATTTTCCTATTGTCCGGCGCCGGAAGTGCTCTACGGCGCTGTCTCGCAGCGCACGAGTAAGATTCGCATCGGTCATGCGGTCGCGCTGTTGCCACCGCAGTATAACCATCCCATTCGTGTCGCCGAACGCGCCGCCGTCCTGGATATTTTGAGCGATGGTCGCTGCGAACTCGGCACGGGACGTTCGACGACGCTTATTGAGATGGGTGGTTTCAACATCAACCCGGAAGACACTAAAGCGATGTGGGAAGAAGCGGTATCCATCATCCCGCGCATGTGGTTGGAAGATCCTTTCTCGCATGAGGGGCGTTTCTTCAAAATTCCGCCGCGCTCGGTGATTCCCAAACCTGTGCAAAAGCCGCATCCCCCGCTGTGGGTGGCGTGTGCTCAGCCGGACAGTTTTACCGGCGCCGGACAAAAAGGACTCGGCGCGCTGTGTTTCAACATTGGCCAACCCGAAGAACTGACGAGACGGGTACAATTGTATCGTGAAGCCATCAAGCAAGCGCAGCCGGTTGGCGCGTTCGTCAACAATCAAATCGCGGCGCTTGGCATCATCCACTGCGCGGAGACGGATAAGCAAGCTCGCGAGGTTGGCGGTCCCGCCGGCATGTGGTTTCTCAACAAAACGTTAGAGTTGTACCGTCCCTGGCAAGAGCAAGGAACCAAGGTGCCGGATTCCTACAAATTTGCGGTTGGCTCGCTGCAGGGAGAGCGGAGCGGCAAGTCGCTTGATGAACTTATCGAGGGCGGCATGTTCTGCATGGGAGATCCGGATTCCTGCATCCGTATCTTGAAAAAATACGAAGCGGCTGGCGTTGACCAGGTGCTGTGCTTCATGCAGTTCGGTGGCCTACCTCACCAGAAGATCATGGACTCCATCAAGCTGTTTGGGAAATATGTAATCCCCTATTTTCAAGGCTAGCACGAGGACAGCATGCGTAAGGCGTAACGGATGATCGCGGAACTCCGCCGTTACGCCTTACACGCTACGTTTACCGAGTAGAAAGACGTAACACTGTACGCGCCGGGGAGATATTCGCACGACCTGACCTGCTCCTCCCTTACGGGCGCCTTCGTCACGGCGGCGTT
>JBFWZL010000641.1:0-2862 GCA_050185455.1 Binatia bacterium
CGCGACCCCTGCCGTGCGGGCTCAGGCGAACATTTGCAAGCGTTGCTCGGGCAACACAAGTCCCATGTGTTCACGCTCATCCAGAAGTTTAGTAAGGATGTCGATCCCTCCACGCCATACTCGACGCGCGATGACATTATTGTGATTAGCGATGAGGCGCACCGCACCCAGTACGGACGGCTGTCGCTGAATCTGCGCAACGCCCTGCCTAACGCCAGTTTTATCGGCTTCACCGGCACGCCGTTGTTCAAGGACGATGAGATCACCCGTCGCGTGTTCGGCGGCTATATCTCCACCTATGACTTCCAGCGCGCGGTCAATGATAAGGCAACGGTTCCGCTCTACTACGACGCGCGGGGGGAGAAACTCGGGATCGCCACGACGGACCTGAACGAGAAAATCGCCGCCAAGTTGGAAGAGCTGGAAAGTGATGACATTGATGTCGCCCAACGTCTCGAACGCGCACTCAAACGCGACTACCACATCCTCACCGCCAAGAAGCGGCTTGACCGCATTGCGCACGATTTCGTGACCCATTACGCCACGTCGTGGGAAACAGGCAAGGCCATGCTGGTGTGCATCGATAAGGTCACCTGCGCACGCATGTATGAACTGATTGGCCAGTATTGGCCAGCGAAGATACAAGAGCTGGAGAAGCAATTATTGTCTGCGACCGACGAGCAAGATGAGATTTATCGCCGTCGCCAGATCGCATGGATGCAAGCAACACAGATGGCGGTCGTGGTCAGCGAAGAACAGGGCGAGATGGACAAGTTCCGCAAGTGGGAACTCGATATCACGCCCCACCGTCGCTTGATGAAAGAGGGGTTTGAGACGCTGGACGGCAAACGCATTGCAGTGGATGAAGCGTTCAAGAACGCGGCTCATCCCTTCCGCATCGTCATTGTCTGCGCCATGTGGCTGACCGGGTTCGACGTTCCCAGCCTCTCGACCTTGTACCTCGATAAACCGCTCAAGGCGCACACGTTGATGCAAGCGATTGCCCGCGCCAACCGAGTCTACGAGGGCAAGAATAATGGTTTGATCGTCGATTACTGCGGCATCTTGAAGAACTTGCGCAGAGCGTTGGCCACCTTTGCCAGTCATCAAGGCGGAGGGACTACCGACGGCGATATACCCCAGCCGGAAGTTGACCCGGTGAAACCGGAGGAAGAACTGCTGGCTGACTTAGTTGAGGCTATTGCTCTGGTGCATGGGTTTTTGGAGGAACGCGGGTTCCGATTGGGCGATATCATTGAACAGACAGGATTTCCGCGTAACAAAGCCATTGTCGAAGCAAAGGAAGCTGTCAACGAAAACGATGAGAGTCGCAAGCGCTTTGAAATCCTCGCGCGGGAAGTATTCAAGAAGTTTAAGGCGTGTATTACGTTGAAAGGAGTGAACGATCACCGGCGGCAGTATGACGCCATCAATATCATCTACGCGAGCTTACAAGCAGATCGCGAAAACGCGGACATCACCGCTATCATTCACGACTTACACACCATCGTAGACAATGCGATTGACCCGCTGAGCGAAGAGACGCTCCAAACCAATTTATACGATATTAGTCAAATTGACTTCGATCGCCTGCGCAAAGAATTTGAGCGGAGTTCTGGCAAGAACACGACCGTGCAAAACCTGAAAGAAGTCGTGGAAAAGCGACTCTCCCGCATGATTCAGCAAAACCCGCTGCGGATGGATTTGCAGCGGCATTATGAAGCAATCATTGCAGAGTACAACCGCGAGAAGGACAGGGCGACGATTGAGCAAACGTTCGAGGAACTGCTGAAGTTTGTCTCTGCTCTCGACAAAGAATCCACTCGCGCCCTGCGCGAGGGTTTGGACGAGGAAACCCTGGCATTGTTCGATCTGCTCAAAAAACCAGAGTTGCCGCAAAAAGACCTTGAACAACTTAAGCAGGTCGCCGCGGAGTTATTGGCGCAGCTCAAAGCCGAAAAGCTCCGTGCCGATAACTGGTGGAGCAAACAGGCAACACGTGACGCCGTGAAAGTCGAGATCCGCGATTTTTTGTGGAATGAAGCAACGGGGCTGCCAATGGGCTGTTATTCAGAGCAAGACGTTGCAGAAAAGGCCGAACAAGTCTACTTGCATGTCTTTCGTCTCTACACCGCCCAGTCTTTTTCTTTGCAGTAAAGTCCTTCGCTGTTTCAGAACGAAGAAAAATCACAGACAAAGAAAGACCGGTAGAAGTTTTTCGCGAAACATGGTAGCCGAGGAAGCTATGAAAAAAAATATGTGCTTGCTGTCCGTAGCAGTGTGGGTGTGGATGCTGTCTTTTGCCCAGGCTGAGGTGGTCAACCGCATCGTGGCGACCGTGGATGACGAACCCATTACGCTCCATGAACTGCGCTCTTTTAGCAATGCGCCGGGTCAACAGGCGCTCTTCATGCCGCAAGGAGGCGCGGCGGGAATGTCTGATCGAGATATTCTCGAAGTGTTGATCATGAATAAGCTGATTGGCAAGGAAGTGGAAACGCAAGGGATCAAAGCCAAGGATGAAGATGTCGATAGTTACATTCAGCGGATTCAAGCGCAGAGCAACCTCAGCGATGAGCAGTTCAAGACGGCGCTAGCGACGCAGGGAATGACGCTTGAAAGCTACCGGCAACAAGTCGCTAATGAGATTGAGCGCGCACTCCTCGTCAACAGGGAAATTGGCTCTCGCGTAAACGTCACGCCCGAGGATGTCGAGCGTTATTACAAGGAACACGGCAAGGAATATGCGGAGGCCGAACAAGTGCGTGTCCGGCATATTTTTTTGCCGCTTTCCGCCCAGGGATCAGTTGAGAGCGATAGGGAAGTAGAGGCGCACGCGCAGGTCATCAGAAAACGTGCGTG
>JBFWZL010000642.1:0-2818 GCA_050185455.1 Binatia bacterium
AGTCAGCAGCCTCATTGTCGGCGTCAAAGAGGCTGCTGGCTCTATTGACCAAGTGTTGAACATTGTTGCTGCCTGTGGTGATAAACTAGCCATCCTTTCTGGCGAAGACTCGCTGACGTTCTCCATGATGACTCTTGGTGGAAAGGGTGTGATCAGTACGGCGGCCAATATCGTGCCGAAGGAGATGGCTGATCTCGCAAATCTCTGCCTGAATAAACAGTATGAGAAAGCCGCAGCGTTGCAACTCAAGTTGCTGCCGCTCATTCGCGCCTTGTTTATCGAGACTAATCCTATTCCCTTGAAAACCGCGTTGGCCTGGATGGGGAAATGTGAATTGGAACTGCGCCTGCCGTTGGTGACAATGGCGGAAGGGAACGCCGCGAAACTGAAAGCGACACTCAAAGATTTCGGGCTGCTATAGACGGCGAGAAGAGAAGAAGAGAAAAGAATATAGGGCGGCCCTATGCGGCTGCTCGTTTTGTAAGGGCACGGCGACACCGTGCCCTTACGTTCTTCAGGAGGAGGGCGTATGGCTGTCAACGTCATCATCTGCGGGGCCGTGGGTCGCATGGGAAAACTTTTAGTAAGCTTAAGCCATGAACACGCGGAACTGCGCCTTATCGGCGCGGTGGAGATGCCTGAACACTGGGCGCTGGGAAAAGATGCCGGTGAAGTTGCCGGCATCGGCGCGATCGGTGTAAAGGTGACTGCGGATTACGCGGCGCTTGCGGCGCCGGATACCGTCACGCTCGATTTCACGCTGCCTGGGGCGGCGTTGAAGCATTTGCAAATCGCTGCCGCAAACGGGGCGGCGATTGTTATTGGCACGACGGGGTTTTCCGCCGAACAACGCGCTGAGGCGGAAAAACTTGCTCCTCAGACGCGTACGCTCATTGCTCCCAATATGAGTGTGGGGGTGAACGTGTTGCTGAAAGTGGTGGCGGATGTCGCGCGGATTCTCAAAGAAGGCTTTGATCCCGAGATCATGGAAATTCACCACCGTTTCAAGATGGACGCGCCGAGTGGAACAGCGCTTGCGCTCGGGCGGGCAATTGCGGCAGCTCAGGGGAAGGACTTCGATCACCAGGCGAAGCTTGCTCGTGAAGGAATTACGGGACAGCGCACGGACGAAGAAATCGGCATTGTCGCTCTGCGCGGCGGCGATGCCGTCGGCGATCACACTGTTGTCTTTGCCGGTTTTGGCGAACGATTAGAGCTGACTCATCGTGCGCAGAGCCGTGAGTGCCTGGCCCGCGGGGCTATACGCGCGGCGCTATGGTTGCCGCTGCAGCAACCCGGGCTGTATTCGATGAAAGATGTGCTGGGGCTGTGAGGGTAAGCGTATGTTGCCTCTCGTAGGCTTACCCTCTTTGTTGTTTTTGGTTCGGGGCGAATGAGACTTCTTGGCGTTGCCGCTGTTTTTGGGTGGCTGTGGCAATCGCTTCTCGTACGCCGAACCTGCCGCTTGCGCAGAGTTTCAGGATCGAATCGGTGAGGGATAGTTTTCGCGATTTTGCTTTGGTCGTCATCTCCGAGCGCATAGTCTTCTCCTTGTCTTCCGCTTCGTCCTCCTCTGCCGCGTCCCTAAGAAGACTATCGGCACGAGCGCATTCTTTTATGATAGCAAAGAGGGTATCCCTTATCTGCCCTGGAATGTCGGAGAGCGTTTTTCCAGAAAGGCAGCTACAGCTTCTTTATGGTCCTGTGTCTTAAACAGATAATCGAGCCCAAAAGTTTCGGTTTGCACTGCTGCGTCGAAATCGTTTTCCGCTCCCTGATATAAGGCGCGTTTGGCGACGGCGAGCGCCAGCGGCGGTAGGGCAGCAATCTGGCTGGCCATTTCCTTTGCCGCCGCCAGTAATCCTTCGCCAGGAACGATTTGATTCACCAGACCAATCTCCAAGGCTTCTTTGGCTTTGACAACACGAGCCGTATACGTGAGTTCCAGCGCCTTAGCAAGACCGACTAGACGGGGCAGCATGAACGTTGATCCCAACTCCGGCATTAACCCCATGCGAGCGAAAATGGCGCCCATTGAGGCTTCTTCCGCCATGAGGCGAACGTCCTGCAGGAGTGTTAGAGTTAAGCCGATGCCGACCGCTGCGCCGTTGATCGCCGCGATTGTCGGCTTTTGACAATCGTAGAGCGCATAGTGCAAGCCGGAACGGGAATGGACAACCTGGGGCGCCTTTGGCGCGGCGCTCTGCCCTTGTTCGTTAATCTGTTTCTGAAATACCGCGCCGACATCGGCGCCGGAACAGAACCCGCGTCCCGCGCCGGTCATCATAATGACTCGAACGTCATCGTCTTTTCCGAGCGCGGTATAGGCGTGTGTTAACTCATCTCCCATGAGTGAGGTGTAAGCATTTAGCTTCTGTGGACGGTTCAGGGTAACCGTGGCGATATGATCTTTGACCTCGACGAAGATTTCTTGGTATTGCATACCGACTCCTTGTAGGTGCTCGTGTGCGGACCATATCGCAGATGACAGTCTGGGAAAAGCGAGGGACTGAACCGAGCGTGGGACTTGCGCGACAGGGAATGTCTCTCAACAATGCATTGCAATCATGAAGCAAAAGCAGTGGATTTTTTTGCTGGCGTGGGTGGTGGCGCTGGTTCAGGCGGCGGCGCCACGCAGTTGGGGGCAATACGAAGTCGAGCAGGAGAGTCGAGTCTGGCTACGCGGCTTGCTCGACGTGCGCGTAGCGCGAGGGGGGCGCGCGCCTTCCTGGATGGACGGGGGAGCGGGAAAAAGTCGTTATGGAGGGCGATCAACGTCGCTTGGGTTTGAACGGGTGACGCGACTTGCGTTGTCGCA
>JBFWZL010000643.1:0-2763 GCA_050185455.1 Binatia bacterium
GTTCTGAAGCAGAGGCCCCCATCACATAGTAACGAAAACTGGACAACGGCACTAAGAAACCCGCGTTGAGACCGACCCCCCGTTTCTCAATGGCGTCTATATATTGTGGGAAACTCTCCCATTCGTCCCAGGCCACCCCGTTCAGTAGTACATCTTGCGGCATCGCCTCTACATTCACCAAATCCCATGACACAATGTCTTTTTCTTTTGGACGGCAAGGAGCGACGCCTACTCCACAGTTCCCCATCAGCACGCTGGTTACTCCATGCCAGGGAGAACACGTCAATAGCGGGTCCCACGAAACTTGCGCATCATAATGGGTGTGAATATCGATAAAACCAGGAGCCAGGACGAGACCGTCAGCATTGATCGTGCGTTTCGCAAGACCGGAGACTTCCCCAACCTCCACAATCTTGCCAGCCTGCACGCCAACGGAACCGCGAACAATGGGGTTCCCGGTTCCATCACAGACTCGGGCATCTTTAATCAACAAATCGTAACTCATAGAACCCTCCTTAGCTTGAGCAAACCATCTTCAGTTTATTCTCCCAACCAGCCAATAGTGGCATACAAGCGTAAATCCGCAACCAGCATAAGCTCCACACCTCTCTCTTTTTCACTAGCAATAGCGCGATTCACGCGATTGAATCCTTCCTCATACTCCCCAGTCGATAAAATCGTCAATTGAGAAGTGTAGCTCTTGTCGAGCAGCCCCCGTGCAATGGCAGTATGCGCGGACATCTGTAACGTCAGATGCTCCGCCACAAGCGTTTCACACTGCAGAAAACCACAGTGCGCCATGTCCGCCCGAAGCTTTTGCGTAGAGGGATAACGTTCTTTGTCCAACTCTAAGGTTTCGTGGAAATAGTCGTACACCCACCAACGGTCGAGCGCGCTATGGGGGTCGAGGCCAAGAATCATCAATCCGCCGTGAGGGCACAGCACGCGACGAGCCTCGGTCAGGAATTTGTCCTTCTCCGCAAAGTGATGAAATGCATTGAGACAGAACAGACGATCAAAACAGCAAGCCCGATAGGGCAACTCTTCCGCGCGCCCGCGCACCAACGGCACGGCGGACATTTCACTTTGCGCACGATTCAGCATGTTGGCAGATAGATCGAAGCCAACCAGGAAACCAATTCGACCCTCAAGGACTTTCAGCCAGTGCCCTGTCCCGCATCCCACTTCAAGCGCGGCCAATTGCTCTTCACTGCTGAGAAACTCAAAAAGAGCCTGCTCAACTCCTGGGTACCCCTGCCCTTGATACCGTCGATCATACTGAGAGGAAATGGAATCGTAATCGGTAACTCGGGACATGAATTCTATTCTCTCATAGGCAAGGAGACTGGAGACTCCGAGATGGCGCTAGTTCTTACAATAGTATGCTCTTCAAGCAGCAGGTTGAACACTGCGAGCGAGAGACTTGTTCAAGGCTCGCGCCGTCTCACGCGGAACCTCAATGACCACGAAATACTCTGACGGATAAAGATAGTCTTCACCACTTTCATCAACAACCCGGACATCACCATCTTTAGCTGCATCCTCATCAGGCAGGACTCGATAAATCTTATGTAATTCCAGCGAGGCTGGGTACTCAGAATTATCGAGGCAGATGGCAAAGCGAGGGCCGACAGTTTTGCGTGTCTTCATAAGCTAACCCAGATGCGAAACGTCTGGAGTGGAAGTATGAGCTTCTTCACACGGGATACAGAAACCTTCTCAGGCGGTCTGCACTTGCCGTACGTGCGAGATGTCCCACTGGCTCACTGGTCGCAACTGGGACGCTAACACCGTGGCTACGGAGAACGTTTGACCGGTAAGCGTGACAAACTCCACTTCGTAGGCTTCGCCGTTACGATGGATATGTACTACCGTTCCTACGTCACCAGCTTGCAGACCCTCGTCGAGAAGGTCCTGTGTCAGGACAACGCAATCATGTTCTTTAATCATATCGCCTCCAGAGGATACACGGTGATAAGTCGTGGGACAATTTGACCTTCATCTATCTGCCACACGGTGCGTACACGTGGCCGCCTGCCATCGGGCGCCTGCATTTCGCCGTCCACTTCGTAACGTGGCCCAAAGCCGGTTTCCTTTACCTTGCTCACCTCATGCTGTTGGCCTTGTTCGAGCAAAGCATCAGCCAGCACCTTCCACGCCTCAACCCGAAAGCCAAATTCTGAAAAGAACCGCGCTTTGCTAGCCCCGAAGCGATGGTCAGAATTCAGCAAATAGTCACAAATCTTTCCCTGCTCAACGATGGCTAGGTGCGCATTGGGAAGTTTCATGAGGCAATGCCTCGTCCGGTTTCTCGATAAGCATTTAACGCGCTCACCCGCACCGGGTCCGGCAACGCCAAGTCGTCCAAGATGAGCCGATACTCATCTTCCATCAGGCCGTAGAGGTGGGCGACCAAGGCGTCATTCTGAGCGTCCAGATCTTCGACGAAATCGCTCGGATCTTTGGTTTGTCTCTCTAATATCTGCCGAACTATTCGACTGATCCGCGCCTCCAATCGTTTCGGTACTTCTGGAATCGGAATCTGCTCAACATAGGGAGTCTGCATTGCTAACGCACCTCCAACCATTTTCTGGGCTATATGAGAGAGAAACCACCAAACTGCTCGGGCGTTCAGCACCCCAAGAAGGAAATGTGATGCACCTGGGATTAAGAATGTCTTGTTGTTTGTGAAATGGCAGTGGCCATCCCAAGCGAATGCCTGGTAAGTCGCGATTTCCTGATAAAGAATTTTCGGCTGCTCAA
>JBFWZL010000644.1:0-2758 GCA_050185455.1 Binatia bacterium
TAGCGCTATTCGTGAAAACCAAGCGCGGGAACAGGCCCAAGAAGAAGCAAGTAAGGGGAATGGTCATGCTCGCCTTACCCAGCAGCATCCGGGAAATTCCTGGGGTGCAAGCATTCCGCCGATGATCACTCCTGAATTCGTCCGAGATGAGGTTGCTCGTGGTCGCGCGATCATTCCCGCGAATATCAATCATCCTGAGCTTGAGCCCATGATTATTGGCCGTAACTTCCTGGTTAAGATTAACGCGAATATCGGCAACTCTGCCGTGGCGTCGTCTATCGAGGAAGAAGTTGAGAAGATGATTTGGGCGATTCGCTGGGGAGCCGACACGGTGATGGACCTGTCCACTGGTAAGAACATCCACGAAACCCGCGAATGGATCTTACGCAACTCTCCCGTGCCGATTGGCACCGTGCCTATCTATCAAGCGTTGGAAAAAGTTAACGGAAAAGCTGAAGAGCTGACGTGGGAGATTTTCCGCGACACGCTTATTGAGCAAGCCGAGCAAGGGGTCGATTACTTTACTATTCATGCCGGGGTGCTGCTGCGTTACATCCCCCTGACGGCGAAGCGGATGACCGGCATTGTTTCTCGCGGCGGTTCGATCCTGGCGAAATGGTGCCTGGCGCATCATAAAGAGAACTTTCTCTATACCCATTTCGAGGAAATCTGCGAGATCATGAAGGCGTACGATGTCTCGTTCAGTCTTGGAGATGGGCTGCGTCCGGGCTCGATTGCGGACGCCAATGATGAAGCGCAGTTTGGCGAACTAGAAACGTTAGGTGAGCTGACGCAGATCGCCTGGAAGCATGACGTGCAAACAATGATTGAGGGACCTGGACACGTGCCGATGCACCTCATTCAAGTCAACATGGAAAAACAGCTTGAAGCCTGCCATGAAGCGCCATTCTACACGCTGGGGCCGCTGACGACCGACATCGCTCCTGGATACGATCACATCACGTCAGCGATCGGAGCCGCTATGATTGGCTGGTTCGGCTGCGCCATGTTATGCTACGTCACACCGAAAGAACATCTTGGTTTGCCGGATCGAGAAGATGTGAAAGCCGGAGTGATTGCGTACAAGATTGCCGCCCACGCCGCCGACCTTGCCAAAGGCCATCCTGGCGCGCAATCGCGAGATAACGCACTCTCACAAGCGCGGTTTGAGTTCCGCTGGCAAGATCAGTTTAACCTGTCTCTTGACCCTGACACTGCGCGTGACTTTCACGATGAAACGCTGCCAGCTGAAGGAGCCAAGGTGGCGCATTTCTGCTCAATGTGCGGTCCACATTTCTGTTCAATGAAGATCACACAAGACGTGCGTGATTACGCCGCGCAGAAGCAGTTAGACGAACAAACTGCGCTAGAGGCGGGGATGCGTGAAAAATCGGAGGAGTTCAAAAAGGGTGGAGCGGAGATCTATCGCTAAAGCCGATAAACTCCAATTGACAATGGGGACCTTAAATGTCTATATTCGCCGGAGATCGAAAGGAGCCTGCATATGGCAAAGCTCAAAGCGATTTCCGGCGGCAAAGGGAAAGGAAAACCCTTTGCTCTCGTATATGGACTACGGTTGTATCCAGCCGGAGTCGTAGCTCAACTTAGCGAAGGGATGACGCTCCAGCAGAATGGTAGTGAGAGTCGAGTTCCTCTCCACCTCATCGAAGGAACTCGCGAACAAATTCGCGCGCAGCTGCTTGCCAGCATCGACGCCTTTTTCGATATCTACGACGGTGAATCCGAGCATATCGTGGCCTCCTCTTACGCTATCGGTGGAGAGGTGGAAGAACCAGGCTGCTGAATTTTCACCTCTTTCGGAGACGTCATGTCACATCCCCTCGCGATTCAGGATCTCATCCGTCGACACCCATTGCTGTGTTTGGTTGGAAATACTCCGCTAACTCCAGTCAATCTGTTTCCTCGTGAACTGTCGGAGGTGTTGCTGCTGGCAAAGTGTGAGTTCCTCAATCCTGGTGGTTCGGTGAAAGATCGTTCTGTCCTGCGCATGTTGACCGAGGCGATTATTGATGGAACGCTGCCGCCGGAGAAAACGATTCTCGATTCTTCCTCTGGCAATGCTGGAATTGCGTATGCGATGATTGGCACAATTCTGGGAAGGCGTGTGGAGTTAATTGTTCCTGGTAACGCTAGCGAAGAGCGGAAGAAACGCATCCGCGCGCATGGAGCAAATTTGGTGCTGACTGACCCGGTGGCGGGCTACGACGAGGCCTTACGTGAAGTGCGTCGTCGCTATGAGACAAATTCTGAACAGTATTTCTTTGCTGATCAGTACAGTAATGACGCCAACTGGCGCGCCCACTACGATACGACGGCGGAGGAAATTCTCGCCCAGACGGGAGGGAAGATTGACTGGTTTGTCGCTGGTGTGGGCACTGGCGGCACCATTACGGGCGTCGCCCGCAGATTGAAAGCCTACGACCACAAGATCCGCGTTGCTTGTGTGATGCCCGAGGAATTTCCTGGCATTGAAGGGCTCAAACCGCTTGGTCCGGGGCATATTATGCCGAAGATTTTCGACGACGGCGTGGTTGACGAGTGGATTCCCGTGAAAATTGAAGATGCGTATGACATGTGCACTCGCGCCGCTCGGTTAGGATTTTTTGTGGGGCAGTCGTCCGGCGGATATTTGTATGGCGCCTGGCAGATCGCCCGTCAACTCCGTCGCGGTCAGATTGTGACGCTCTTCCCTGATATTGGCGAGCGGTACATGAGTACAAAGATGTGGGACGAGTAG
>JBFWZL010000645.1:0-2752 GCA_050185455.1 Binatia bacterium
CCATTACTAACTTCTCGAGAATTTCCGGGAGAAAGCGAGCAGCTTGATAAGTACCGGCGCGAGGTAGCGGGCAAGAACGGCGCCCCGGTCACCATTCGCACCCTTGATCTCGGTTCGGACAAATATCCCGCCTATTTACGACTCCCGAGAGAAGAGAATCCGTTTCTCGGCTGGCGTTCTATCCGTATCTCACTTGAATTGGAAGAGTTGTTCAGAATTCAATTGCGAGCGATTTTCCGCGCCGGAGCGCTGGGGCCTGTCCGGATTTTGTTTCCTATGATTTCCAGCGTGGAGGAGATTCAACAAGTCAAGGCATTGCTCCGTCAAGTACGAGACGAGCTGCGACGAGAAGGGCACGTGTTTGATCCGGACATGCGCATTGGCATGATGGTCGAAGTTCCAGCCGCCGTGTGGTTGGCGGATCGCCTTATTAAAGAAGTTGATTTTTTTAGTATTGGCACGAACGACCTGATTCAATATATTTTGGCGGTGGATCGCGATAACCGTAAAGTAGCTCCGCTCTACGAGCCTCTGCATCCCGCCGTGTTAGCATCGGTGGCGAAAACGGTGGAAGCCGCGAAACGGGCGGGGAAGCATGTCTCGATGTGTGGCGAAATGGCGGCAGATCCACTGTGCACGATCCTCTTACTAGGGATGGGGTTAGATGAACTGAGCATGGAACCGTTCTTTGTCCCAGTCATTAAACGAGTGATTCGGTCACTATCTTATATACGCGCGCAACGGCTGGCGCAGGAAGCCCTGAGCATGGAGACCGTCCAAGAGGTCAAGGGGTTGCTCTTTGAGGAATTAAAGCAGCTCGACATGATGGAGTTGGTGGAAATGTACCACTGATTTTCTTGACAGGTGAGGCAGTGACACGTACAAATCGGGCTCTAGAACAAGGGAGAATATATGGTGAAGCAGATGGGGAGAAACATTGCGTCCGTGCTAGCGACGGCCAAGAATTTACACAAAATAAAGCGAGAGGCGCGGAGGTTAGCCGAGGCGAGCGTGGTGTTGGCGGTCTCCCCGGTGGAAGCGACTGATGATACGACGGCGGCGCTCCCCGTAACGCGTCGGGTGAGTCGAGAGGCAACGCCGTGCCGTACGCTCCGTGTGTACTTTATCAAACCCTCAAAGTACGACGAGCAAGGGTATGTCCTCTATTTTTGGAAAGGGGTGCTACCGAACAATACACTGACCGCCCTGGCGGCGCTGAACGAAGAGTACAACCGTATGCGCGCCTCGGAAAATGTGTTTGTTGAAACCGTGTTGTGGGATGAGATCGTCGAGGGGCCGATTAATCCGGCGACTATCCAAGCAATTAAGGATAAAGCGCGAGAAGATGATGTTGAAGTGCTCATTGGTATGGCCGGAGTGCAGACCAATCAGTACCCACGCGGGCGCGACCTCGCTTTGCAATTCAAGGCGGCGGGCTTTCCGGTGATCATGGGCGGCTTTCATGTCAGCGGCTATCCAGACTCATGCACCTTTCTTAATAACTGCGGCATCACTACTGTTGTCGGCGAGGCGGAAAGCACCTGGGTTGGACTACTAGACGATTACCTCCGCGGCGAAATGAAACTCCACTACAGCGTCACCTCGGGAATTCGTGCGAAGACCGGCACGGGTGAAATTTTTGTGCCCTCCATTGCGGAAGTCCAACTGCCGGCGATTGATGATGTGTACCGCACGCGTTTCGCGCATGAAACGATGACGACGCTCGACACCTCGCGCGGTTGTCCATTTACTTGCTCGTATTGCAGTGTGAAGAACGTCATGGGGCGGACGATGCGGGCTCGTGATCCTCGCTCCGCGGTCGAGTGGGTGCGGGACGCGGCAGACTACCACGGCATCGATACGCTGTTCCTGGTTGACGATGACTTTTTCCGCAGTCCTCAATGGGAGCCGTTATTGCTTGGCCTGAGTGAATTGCGCAAACAGGGGCGGCATGTCAACTTCATGATGCAGGTCGATATCGACGCGGGTGGATATGCTGATCTCCGACCAGGAGAGACCGACAGCAGCAAACATCAACGGAGCCGCCGTTTTATTGAGCTTGCGAAAGAGGCTGGCTGTTATGCTGCGTTTGTTGGGTTTGAGTCGTTCAACCCGCAGAACCTCATGGCGGCGACAAAGTTTCAGAACACTGATCGGCGCGGCGAACGAAACGTGGAAATGGGAGAGGCAAAGCGGCGCGTGCTAGAGAAATATCGACGCGTTGTTGACAACTGGCATAACGCGGGGATTGCCGTGCATTGCGGATACATGATCGGTTTTCCTTTCGATACTCCGGATTCCGGTCGTCAGGCCGCGCTGGATCTCATCGAAGTGGGGGTCGACCTGGCGTCCTTTTTCATCGTCACGCCGTTACCAGGAACGGAAGATCACATTAAAGCCGTAGAAGAAGGAACTATTAGCGATTGGGACTTCAACTGGTACGACTCGGATCACGTCGTTATGCAGCATCCGACAATGACCGCCGAGGAAATTTTACAAGCGTACCGGGATGCATACAAGATTTTCTACTCGCCCTGGCGTGTATTCAAAAATACGCTTACCTTTTCAGGAGGACGAGGGCTTAACTGGGAGGCGCGTGACAGCATGACACGCGAGTTTATCTATTGGGCGCATAGTTACCACCGCGGTCGTCATCCGATGATCGGCGGCCTCTGGAAGCTCTATGATCCCCACACCAAACGCCAAGTCATTACTGACGAAGAGGCGCGCAGCTTGTATTTTCCAAACCGGC
>JBFWZL010000646.1:0-2709 GCA_050185455.1 Binatia bacterium
GGATTTTCCTATTTGCCAACGCATTACTTGTTTGCCGTGACTACCTTCAACGCCTGCGGCACCGCCCTCAAAACCACGGGCAACGTGCCAATGTGCTCGCCATCGGCGTAGATCTCACAGGAGCGGTCAGAGCTGATCGTCATTTCTTTTCCGCGAATGGTATCAATCCCGGTGGAATAAATATGCCGTCCTTTGAAGACGCGAGGAAATGTGTATAACAACTCCCATTTACCCATGCCGTTAATGATGCAGGCGTCTAATATGCCATCGTCAGCGCGCGCCGCAGGCACGAGCGCCATGCCGCGTGCGCTGCTCCACGTATTGCCCACCGCAATCATCCAACTGAAGCATTGCCGCTCGCGACCATCATACGTGATCGTAAAGGTCAGCGGCTTGAAGGAAAAAGCCGTTGCTATCGTTAAGAAAGTGTAGAGCGCGTTGATGCGGAAACGGCGAAATTGATTCGCTCTGCGATTGACTTCAGCTCCGAATCCCAACACGGCCACGGACAAGAAATACCGATTATTCACCTGACCGAGATCAACTGTTCGAGGGCTTCCTTGCGCAATTACTCGGCAAGCCTCACTCAGGTCAAGCGGAAGACCTACCCCGCGAGCGAAATCATTCCCCACGCCGGCGGGAATAATGCCGAGCGCCGTGTTTGTATGGATCAATTCGTTGGCAATTTGCTGCATGAGCCCATCGCCGCCTACACCGATCACTAACGTGCAACCATCTCGCACCGCAGCACGGGCAAGTTCAGTCGGATCGTCTGGCGAACGGCTGTAGATCACTTCGTTGCCAAGCCCATAGTCGTGAAGAAGGCGACTAGCCTGTTCGGCTACCTGCGCGCCGCGACCCTTGCCTGAAACTGGGTTGACGATCAAACGAGCGGAAGTTGGAGATTGGCTATTAGGGACTAGGTTTTCGTGACAATCATCTCCCATTGTTCCTAATCCCTATCACCTAAAACCTAATTCCTTATGAGCGAATGCCTCCACGCTCCAGATGCGCCTGGAGAAAGTTCCGGCTACCGGAAGCCGCCATGCTGGCGGCGGCCGAAAGTTCTAAACACAATGCCGTTGCCGCGATAATCTGCGCGAAACGATAGACCTTTCCCGGACCAAGGCACTCCATCAATTGCAAATATGCTCGCGCGTGCGGCAGGCTCGTCCCACCACCCACAGTTCCCACTTCCAACCCGGAGAAACGAATCGACAAGTGAATGCCGTCATCCACTCTAGTCGCGGTTGCCTGCGCCATGCTACTCGTCCCTACCATGCCAAGATCCTGCCCGGTCGCCGCGAAGATCGCCGCGATAGCGGAGGCTGGCGTAAACGCGAACGATTGCATGCCGCTCGCATGAGCGCCATGCAGTCCGGCATGTTCCAAAGCAACAACTTCATCCGCTGTCACGCGCAGCACACGGCGTAATACGTCGCCGGGTAACGTGGCTTCGGCGAGCACGACTTTGCCATGCCCAGGAAATTGAAAAAAGGCGTGACTCGGCTTTTTGTCCCCGCCCATGTTGGTTTCCAGAAATACGTGGAGCGGCGTCATACCTGTCTCTGTGAGAAAGCGCGCCAAGATAAATTCATGATTCAAGGCATAGGCGTTGCGCGTCATCATATTTGGCCCACAAGCATCTCCGGTCGTAAACCGGTATAAGACATGACACATCGGCCCAACAACATGAGTCTCAACTTCTCGCAGCACGGCATAAGCACTGAGCAAGCCAGGAGAGACGCTCCCCTCTGTTACAATCTTACTCCGGCGTAACGGATTCGTCGGATCTTTCAACCAGTCCGACATCGTCCGCACCTGTTCGGCAATCCAACGCGCTAGTCTCGTGGCTTCTTCGGTGGTGCGAAAGACAAAGCAAGAATCTCGCGTCATCCGGTCGGCAAGCACGTGCGTACGCACCCCGCCAGATAAGGCAACTGCGCTGATTCCTCGCTGCACGGATGCGGATAACCCGCCTTCCGTGTGCGCTAGCGGGACATATACCTGCGCCTCTCCCCTCCCCTTCTCTTGCACCTTCCCGGCCTCGTCCAAAGCGTAGTCACCAAGATTGACATCTAAAGGACCAACGACCCCCACGGGCAATAGCAGGTGGCCGGTCAGGCACTCTTGAAAGTTACTCAACACCTCGACAGGCATTGGCCACGATAGTACGTGCTGGTGCTTGGCTTCCCAGTGCGGCAAGGCGCGCAGTTGCTCTTGCCGTGCGGCAATTGCCTCAGCACGGTTGGCGCGCGGCCAGCGGGGAAGTGAACGGGAAGAAGGATGTCGAGATTTCATGAATGGAGTCTCGGATTCCAGCTCATTCCGTCTTATCCAGCTCCATCTCATTCATCTGCAATCGCTGCACCTTTTTTTCAATATCCCCAGCAACGCCGGCGAAAAGCACGTATCCGTCGATGCCAACCAAAGACGCTTTCTCTTTCAGACCGGTGTAAATCTCTCGCATGAGCATCAGCAACTCGTCGCGCATTTTCAGAAATCTGGGTTTGAGTTCAGGGGATCGTTGCAGCGCGGTTTTCAAATACAATTCGGCAAACGCAAGATGTCGCGCTTCATCGGTCAGGATGCGCGCGCCAATATGAGAGAACAACGAGCCTGGATGCTCTTTCACCAAAATGCCGTAGAAGTGGCGCGCCAGAATATCGCTCACCAGGATACCCCACAGCCACTCCACTTTATCTCGCG
>JBFWZL010000647.1:0-2682 GCA_050185455.1 Binatia bacterium
ATGAAAAAGTGATCGACTTTGAATCGGAAGTATACCGCCATAAATTGCGAGAACGGATCTGGATTTCCGAAACCGCCCGCTTAGTGCGTGACAAAGAAGGTAGTCCACTGTACTACGAAGGAACCGTGCAGGACATCACCGGGCGCAAGCGAGCGGAGGAGGAGCTGCGGCAAGCGAAAGAAGTTGCCGAAGCGGCGAATCGAGCGAAGTCTGAATTTCTGGCGACGATGTCGCATGAATTACGGACTCCGCTCCATATCATCTTGGGGTACACCGATTTGCTGTGCGCCGAAGAGTTTGGGGTGCTGGCGCTCAAGCAGAGAGACGTCCTGCGGCGAGTCGACCGCAAGGCTCGTGAACTCTATGAACTTATTACAACCGTTCTCGACTTGGCCGCCATGGAAACAGGACGGGCGCAAGTGCAGAACCGCCAAGTTCAAGTATCAACGTTGTTAGAAGAGCTGAAAAATGAGTTCTACGAAATACAAGAGCGGTCCGGTTTGCTCTGGGAGTGGCGGAGCGATACTGGATTGCCCTCCATTTTCACCGACCCCAGTAAATTGAAGGTCGTGCTCAAGAATCTTATTGGTAATGCGGTCAAGTTCACCGATAGCGGCAGCGTGACAGTGACGGCGCGAGGTTGCGATGGAGGGATCGAAATCAGCGTAACGGATACCGGCATTGGTATTCCGCCTGAAGCGCTGCAGTCGATTTTTGAGCCGTTTTATCAGCTGGACGGGTCCGACTCGCGGCGCTACGAGGGATCAGGATTAGGATTGCACATTGTGAAACGGCTGCTCGACTTGCTTGATGGTTCTGTAACGGTGGAGAGTGAGATTGGACGCGGCTCCACATTTCGGGTGCGGATTCCACAATATCCATATCCGATCTCCTTAGCCATTCAACAACAGACGGTGTGACACAGGAACATTGATCGCCTCACAAAAAGAAGGGAGAATCTTATGGAATTCGGGGTTGTATTGCCTCATGTCGGGCCGCAAGCGCGAACGCAAGTCATTGAGCGAATACGTACGGTGGCTCAACATGCCGAGAAGCTCGGCTATCATTCCGTCTGGGCGGCGGATCACATCGCTATGCCTACTAATTTGGTATCCAAATACCCGTATCATCCTGAAGGGAAATTCCCGGTTGACGTCGCGGATAATTTTCTGGAGCCGTTGACCGTCTTGAGCTATGTCGCGGCTTGCACTTCGAAGGTGCGTTTAGGCACTGGAGTGCTGATTATTCCGTATCGCAATCCCATCGTCACCGCGAAGGTTATCTCAACGCTTGATGTCCTCTCGAATGGCCGGGCGATTCTTGGCGCGGGCGTCGGCTGGATGGCGGAAGAGTTTGCGTATTTGAACTCGCCGTATCGTGAACGCGGCGCGCGCACCGACGAGTATTTGCAAGTAATGAAAACCTTGTGGACGCAAGAAGCTCCGCAATTTCATGGGCGGTTCTTTAATTTCGCTGATCTCCGTTGTGAGCCGCGACCTGTACAGAAGCCGCATCCGCCAATTTGGATTGGAGGACACAGTCAAGCGGCATTGCGACGAACAGCGGCTATTGGCGACGGCTGGTACGGGCACGTATTCTGGCGCAATCCCGAGCAGTTGCCGCAAGATATTCAAACGATCAAACAGTTTGCCGAGCAAGCTGGGCGTGATCCCAACTCACTTACATATGCGGCTCCGGCCTACGAGCGCACCTTTGAAGATGTCCTGCGTTCTTTGGATCGATATCAGAAAGTTGGCCTCGATCATGTAGTCCTCGCGTTTTTTATGTGGACCGAAGGGTTTGACGAAGTGCTTGGACTCATGGAACGGTTTGCGCGAGAAGCAGGACTCGAAGGAGAGTAGTCAGCGTTCAGTAGCCAGTAGCACGAGGCTGTAGGCTTCAGGCTATGGGCTGTAGGGAAAGGCTAGGAAAATCCCGAAGCCTGCAGCCTTTAGCCTTCCGTTTCCCATCTTCCATCTCTCGGCTCTCGGCTCTTGTCTCACGCCTTACCCCTCACGTCTGCACTCACCGGCTCTTTCCTCGCGCGGCGATCGGCCAGATAACTTCGACGCGACCGTTGCGGACCCCATAGTAATAGTCATGCATGTTCAGCGTTGTGTCGCCGTGTGAAGGGATGATCTCTAGCTTTTCGCCTGGTCTGAGCGTTACTGATGGATCGTGCAGCTCCACGGTCCCGTGTTCTTCCGAGAGACCGAGCAGTTCGAGGTCGTCTCGTCCTTTGAACCGCGGCAAACCGAATTCGTGCGTCAACGTTTTCATCCCTGCATCAATAATAATCCTGTCCGGTCGTGGACGACTGACGATTGTCGTCCACAATGTTAGCGCACAGTCGAAATCGACTCCTTCGATCGTTTTATAGCGTCCATCCATAAAGACGTACGAACCTGCCTGAATCTCGGTAATGCGCGGCAGGCGACCCGTGATCAACGCGGTGCCGGTCCCGCCAGCGCTTACGATTTCCGCTGGCAATCCATGCGACTCGATAAAATTGACCGTGTCGATGAGTGCTTGCAAGTCTGTGCGCACCCGGTGCGCGCGTTCTTCTAGACTTGGAACAAAATCGAGGTGACCTTCGTATCCCATAAGCCCGGCGAACGTGAGGCCAGGCGCGCTAGCGACTTGGCGCGCTAAGGCTAACGCAGGTTCGCCCGGTTGTACGCC
>JBFWZL010000648.1:0-2634 GCA_050185455.1 Binatia bacterium
TTCCGTCCAGTATCATCCGCCGATGAGCCTTTTCTCTGGGAAATGTTGTATTACGCGGCGCATGTCAACGAAGACCCTGGAGGGTCTATTGAAACAGCCAAGAATACTCCGTTTTTGAGCAAGTATGTCGTCGATTGGGGGCAACCTGGGGACCTCGGCTTTGTGGCGGAGGAAGCAAGGACTCATCAACGTCTAGGCGCGGCATGGCTGCGAGTGTTCGTCGGAACCGAAAAAAACTGTCAGGATATCGTAGATGGAACGCCAGAATTGGCCATTGCGGTTGTTCCGTCAGGCGTGGGGCAAGGAATCGGTTCTCAACTGTTGCGCCATCTTCTTGACGTCGCCTTCTCGGTTTATCCTGCCGTCTACCTCAGCGTTCGTGCGACAAACCCCGCCAAGCGCTTGTATGATCGATTGGGTTTTATCGTAATTGGAGAACTGACCAACCGTGTTGGGGGTAGATCGTTTCACATGAAAAAGGATTTTGCCGCATCAAGAAGGACGACATGAAATCTTACTTACCTATCAACTTTCAGATGTGAGAACGCAGCGGCAAACTGACATGCCATCCATACTGGCGTACCAATATCAGCCGAGCAAATGAATCTGAGGTTGCGGTTTATGGGAACTTGAGGGACTTGACCATCTCCATGGAAGCGCATAGCAACTCACCGAGTATCGGTAAGGAGGAGCACAAATGCCGTACGCCGAGGGCAGGATCTATAACGATGCCGACAGCCACCTGATGGAAACTCATGACTGGCTGGTGACCTATGCCGACCCCAAGGTTCGAGAACGGATTCTTCCGCCGAACTTCACGGCCAGCGGGCGCATGGCTGAAGCCATCGGCAAGAAGCGCGACGCCGCCCATTGGGCCGCGGTGAATATCGAAGCGAACCTGATGAACCTTAAAGGGTGGGAAGCATTCGGCGCCTCGGACCCCCAAGAACGAACCCGCGCCCTGGATATGCTAGGCTTCAGCCGTCAGCTGCTTTTTCCCTCAATCGCTTTCTCACAATTCTGGGGCATGTTCGGGCAACGGGAGAGAGACCCTGAAGTGTTGTACGGCGGCGCCCGGGCGCTCAATCGCGCCATGACGGACTTCTGTGCGCATGATAAGCGGCTGATCCCTGTCGGTTTTGTGTCACTTGACGTACCGAGCCTCGCCGAGCGTGAAATCGAGGAAGCCGTGCGACTCGGATGCGGCGGCATATGGATTCCCGCTACGCCGCCTGGCGACGCGTCACCAACTCATCCCATGTACGACGGCGTGTGGGCGCGTCTCCAAGATGCACACGTGCCCTTTATTCTCCATGTTGGCGCTGACTCAAGAACGGTCCCAGCGGCGTATCTGCGCAACGGCCAGCCCACCACGGACTTCCTCGGGGGCGGCGAAAGTATTCGCGCGAAAGACTATTTGGTGCTGCACACGGCATCGGAGATCTTTCTCGGCGCTATGGTGCTTGATGGAACGCTGGAGCGCTTCCCGCGGCTGCGCGGCGGCTGTATCGAGCAGGGAGCGCTGTGGGTCGTGCCGTGGCTCAAGCGACTTGATGCAGTTCAAGAGATTTTCGTACGCACGGAACCTGGACTGGCGTTGCCGTTGCGCGCCTCGGAATACGTGCATCGACAGCTGCGTTTCACGCCTCACCCGACCGAACCAGTGGGGTGGATGATCGAACAAGCAGGAGATGACTTGTTCCTCTTTTCCTCGGACTATCCGCATATCGAGGGCGGACGGAATCCGCTCAAGCGCTTTGAGTCGTCGATGCCAGGAATCAGTGAGGCGGCGAAAGATCGCTTCTACGCACGGAATTTTGTTGACCTTGTCCAGTAAGGAAAGACCGGCAACAAGGTGAGCATCCATCTCAGTCCGCAACCGTATACAACACGGTCTCTTCTTGCCGACCGCGCACGGTAGATTTGCCTAATAAGCGGCAGGGGAACTTTATCGCCACGCGTTCGTATGTTGTTCCGCTTATGAGCAAAGGAACGCCATATTCCTTTGTCAACTCTTGCAGACGGGAGGCAAGATTCACCGTATCGCCAAGCACAGTGTAATTGAGCCGCTCCGGCGATCCTACATTCCCAGCGACGACCGGACCGGAGGCGATGCCGATACCAATACGCAAGAGCGGCGCACCGACAGAGGTCGCACGTTGTTCATTATTGAAAAGGGCTAATTCTCGTAACATGCCAAGGGCGGCGGTCACTGCGTGGACGGCATGATCAGCTTGCGGCAGCGGCGCGCCAAAAATCGCCATCACTTCGTCGCCAATATACTTGTCGATCACACCCTTTTCATTTTCAATGATGCGACTCATACGGCCAAGATAGGCGTTCAGGAGCTGTATCAATTCAGGCGGCGGTAGTTGCTCAGACAATGTGGTAAATCCACGAATGTCAGCAAAAAATACCGTGGCTTCCCGTTCCTCCCCTCCCAATGTTACTCCGCGCTGTAACAACTCGTAGGCAATTTCGGGAGAGACTACTTTGTCTATAATATCGCGTATCTTTTCGCGCTCTTCCAGCCCGACTACCATGTCGTTAAATGATCGCGCGAGAAATCCGATCTCGTCCTCTCGTTCTACATTGAGACGATGCGTAAGATTTCCCTTGAGCACTTCTTGCATG
>JBFWZL010000649.1:0-2536 GCA_050185455.1 Binatia bacterium
CGCAAGCATTGGTTTTATCCCAGGAAGAGGGCAGCATCTCGCAGTTTCGTCGGATCGGCAATGTCTGGGAGGGATTTCTTCAGGTGTTGAAACTGCCGGCGACGATCGCCCGCGCCAGCATCGTCGGTATTTTCATGGGCGTGCTGCCGGCCTTGGGACTATCTTCCGCCAACGTAGTCGCCTACTTTGTTGAGAAGCGCGCCGCCAAAGATCCGGAGAACTTCGGCCAAGGAGACCCTCGAGGCCTGCTGGCGCCCGAAATCGCCAAGAATGCCTGCATCGTCGGCGACCTCATTCCCACATTCGCCCTCGGCATCCCCGGCTCATCCGTAACCGCAATTTTTCTTGCCGCCATGATCTTGCATGGGCTGCAGCCGGGAGCTGAGTTTTTTACGCGCTCGGGTGCGCTGCCCTACACCATCTTCGCGGGGATTCTTCTCGCGCAGGTCTCGTTCTTTATCATGGGGCTGTTATTTGCCCGCCAATTCGCCAAAGCTGTCCTCATTCCCAACGCCCTTCTGGTTCCGATCATCGTCGTGCTGAGCTTCATCGCTTCACTGGCGCTACGGGGCAACGTGGAGGATATCATTGTAACTTTTATTTTCGGGTTCCTGGGCTACCTCATGTCGATTTATCGCTATCCCGCAGCGTGCGTCGTTTTGGGCCTCGTGCTCGGCGATCTGGTCGAGGCTAACTTTCATCGCTCTCTATTGATCGGCCGCGGCTCCTATCTGATCTTTTTTACGCGTCCGCTGTCCCTCACCTTGTTTGTTCTGACCGTGGTTATGCTGGTATGGCCTTATTTGAAATTTCGCTCCAACGCCACGGCGCATTGAGCCGGCGACCGCGGACGGTTGGTTGACGCTTCCTAACGCGCTCTATATTTCCTGAAATGCCGGTGAGAAAAGTTCTATCCCACGCGCGCATACGCCATATCGCCGGCGCCTCATGCCTATGGGACTACAACGTTTAAACGACCTGAACCGCTTGAGTCTTGCTTTGAACGGCCATCAGTCTGTAACGACTTGAACCGAGCGCAGCGATTGTCCGCCAAAGGACGGATCAGCCTCAAATTGCTTGGCTGAAACGGCTTGAACGTTTTGAACTGCCCGCAGCATTGATATCACGAGCCACGAACACGATAACGATTTTAGGATTCGTCCCGTCCCGACTATTGCTTAATGCCTGTTGCCTTCCCAAAACACTTTGACAAACTCACCGCGTCTGTAGCAACATTCCCATACGCCGGTCAAAGGAGACGGAAGCCATGCCTAACAATATCGTTTCCACCCCCACGCACGAACGTTGTGTGACATCTTATGCCGCACGCACGCAGTACAAGCCCGGCGTGGTGCATCCGCCGCACATCAAAGTCAAAGACGCCATCGACATCCACTGCCACACTCACGAGGGTCAGCAAGATCCCTACGACCTGGCGCGGCGCGCATCATTGGCCGAAATGAAAGGGCTGCTCTTCAAGAGCATCCCCGGCGACGATCCGGTGAAAGCCACTCAAGCGGTGCAGGACGACGTCAATCGCTGGGCGGAAAAAGAAGGCGTCACACCGATCACCTGTTGGTCGAGTTACGTCTGCGGCCGGCAGATGGCACCGGTCTCAGCGAAGACCGTCAGCGAAATGATCGATCGCGGTATCGCCGCGGTCTGGCTGCCGGTATTCACCCATGTGATTACCATGAGCACAGTGGGCACCTATGGACGTTTCGTCCGCGGACGTGAGAACGCCGGTTGGGTCGGTCCGATTCCTTGGGACGAAGCGCTACATGTGGGTCACTACGACCTCGATGAAAACGGCAAATTGAAGCCCGAAGTGCGCGACATCGTCCACCTATGCGCCGACCGCAACGTCGCGCTTTTCTTCGGCCACGCCACGCACAAGGAAATCTACAAGCTCGCGGAAGAAGTCGACAAGGCCGGCCTCAAACGCGCGGTCATCGATCATCCCTACAGCCCGTTCTTGAATGTCTCGCCGGAGATGATGAAAGAGCTTGCGCCGGTCGGGATTCTCTTCAACTTCACTTGGGACGAACTCTCTCCGCTCCTCGGCGTCGACCCGCAGATCATGTACAACACCATCCGCGAAGTCGGCCCCGAACATTTCACCCTCTCCAGCGACGCCGGTGAACCCCTCTTCCCCGACTCCGTCGAAGCCATGCGCCTGGTCCGCGGCTACATGGAAGCCTTCGGTTTGAATCAGGAGGAGCTTCATACGGTGTGCACGAAGAATCCGGCGAAGGTGGTGGGGTTGGAACTTAATTGAATGACCGTCGGTTTTGAACCAAGGCTTGCTGGAGCTGCAGGGAAACGCTTCGTCACTTTGTCGGACCAGAAGGCGAAAACTTCAAGTATGAGCAGTCTTTGCCTTGCGTCATAAATCTTTCGCTTAAGCGGCTGTCTCAATTACGAAGCCATTTAACCGTCGCTTCGAGTGGATTTCAGCGCGAGGAATAGATTGTTTTCTCCGCGTCGTACCAGAAAGAGGAGATTCCCGTTATCAGACTTGGCTGATTGTACGATG
>JBFWZL010000650.1:0-2534 GCA_050185455.1 Binatia bacterium
ATCAAGAGCTGGGCATTAAAGTTCGCTATCTGCACTCGGATATTGATACGCTCGAACGTGTCAATATCATTCGTGAACTGCGTCGCGGCGGGTTTGATGTGTTGATCGGCATCAACTTGTTGCGGGAAGGACTCGATATTCCCGAGGTGTCTCTCGTCGCTATCCTTGATGCCGATAAAGAGGGGTACCTACGGTCGGAGCGATCACTGATCCAGACTATCGGTCGCGCTGCACGCAACGTGAACGGCATGGTGCTGATGTACGCGGACGTCATGACAGACTCCATGCGCCGTGCGATTGGGGAAACGCAGCGTCGCCGTGACATCCAGAGCGCGTATAACGAAGAGCACGACATCACGCCACAAAGTATCAAGAAAGCGCTGACGTCACCGTTGGTCAAGGTATACGAAGCGGATTATGTAACGGTTCCAGTGGCGGCGGAAGGGACGGAAGAATATCTGTCGCCGCAACAACTAGCGGCGCACATTGAACAGACGCGCAAAGCGATGAAAGATGCAGCTGCAGCCTTAGAATTTGAGCAGGCGGCCGAGTTGCGTGACCGTTTACATGCCTTGGAGCAACGCGCGCTAGGAGTGAGCCAAGGTGATATTCCTGTAGTCGTTCCACAACCCGCAGTGGAGACAAAACCTGTTTCCGGCTATCGACCGGCAAAGCCTGCCCGCCAGCGCGGCGTCGGGAAAGCCGCCACACGAAGTCGCGCGCTGCGCTGGCAGAAATAACCAACCTCTCGTAACCAGCGCACGATCCAACTCCATAGCCCCGAACCTTATGTCTACAACGGCGGCGAACGGACAACCCATGCGCGCAGCGCGTCAATGGTTCCTGCACGGAATTCCAGCGTTCGTGGTCTGCGGCATGCTACTGGCCTATATTCAGTTCGCCAGTCCGGACCTCGTTGATGTCGACGGGTATTACCATATCAAGACAGCGACGTTGATTCGTGACCACGGGCTTCCGCTTCATTTCCCGTGGCTGAAATTTACTTTCCTCGATGAGGCCGGATATACCGACCATCATCTCTTACAGCATCTCTTGCAGATTCCGTTCACGTACCTGGGCGATTTACGTCTTGCGGCAAAATGGTCGGCGGTGGGCTTTGCGACGTTTGCCTTCGTAATGTTTACTTTTATCTGCTGGCGTTATGGAATTCGTTACCCACTTCTGTGGGTAGTCGTCCTGTTTGCTTCCTCTCCAGCGTTTCTCTTGCGTATGAGTATGCCAAGAGGGCAGAGTTTAAGTCTAGGGTTACAACTGATTGCCTTCCACTTTTTATTGCAACGCCGCTCGGTGGCGTTGGCGATCGTGGCGGCAATTTTTGTCTGGACCTACAACGGATTCCTAGTTTTGCTTCCGTTAACTCTGTGTGGAGTGCTCGTACACTGGGTCGTGGCGCGACGAGTCGCGTACCCGCTGTTTATAGGCGCCGTGAGCGGGATTATTGCCGGTCTTGTCGTCCACCCCTATTTCCCACGCGACGTGTTCTTTCTCTGGAATCACATTGCGCCAAAACTGCTGACCAACAACTACGCAGCGTCGGTGGGAACGGAATGGTACCCGTACAGCTCGTGGCTCTTGTTGCTCAATGCGCCGCTGGCGCTGATGGCTTACGTGGGGGCTCTGGTTTTGACCAACAGAGACGAATGGCTCAAGGATGCGCCCCGGCTTTTTTGGTTTTTCGTCTCGACTCTGTATCTTATTTTGTTATTAAAATCGCGCCGTTTCGTTGAGTATTTTCCGCCGTCGGCCGTGCTGTTCTTGGCGTTTACGGTGCGGGGATGGTTAGGGGGTATAACTGTAGCGCGCGTTCTCCATGAGAAACTGCATCTTGCGGCTGCTAGCGCGAGCAGTGCCGTGCTCCTTGTCGCCTTGCATTATTCGATAACGAACGTGCGTGAAGAAATCGCTAGGTCGCCAGCGACCTCTACCTACCAGGGAGGAGCCGAATGGCTAGCGGCGCACACTCCAAAAGGGTCCACCATCTTTCATACTGACTGGGACGATTTTCCCATGCTCTTCTACTTCAACACGCATAACACCTATCTTGTTGGGCTCGATCCCGATTTCATGCGGTTGAAGAATCCCAAACTCTTTCGCTCCTGGGAAATGATTAGCAGGGGGACGGTCGGCGCACCGGAAGACCTGATTCTTAGCGAATTTGGTTGCGAGTATGTTTTTACCGACAACCTACACAGCGACTTCCTGGCGATCGCAGACCACAGCCCACGCATGCAGAAAGTCTATGAAGATGTGGATGTGACGATTTATCGAGTCCTGGCAAATCAGAATGCGCGACAGTAAGACTTGGTGTCAACTTAGTGACTGGATATTTTCCAAAACAGCGCGGCAAAAGCCATCATATTACCGGCGCCAATGCCAAACGCGACCCACTCCATACCTGTCATGAAACCTCCCGTACTGAGTAATGAGGCTACGAATTCTTCTCTCGAATCTCCAGACAGTTGCCGCCAAAAACCAGAGTAAGGAAAAAACCGACTCCGGCCAAGCTAAGCCGG